>NZ_JADNQW010000005.1:2162500-2480000 GCF_015709455.1 Methylosinus sp. H3A | reverse complement strand
GAATTGCGGAATGCGATTGCCGAAAGAGGCGAGCGCCAATTGCTCGAACACGATATAGGCGAGCCCACGATAGGCCGGCGCATTCTCAGCGCCTTCCTTGGCGACGATCAACGGATCTGGAAGCTGCTCTTCATCGCCATTGTAGATGCGGATCGGCAGGCTCGTCATATCGAGCTCATTGCCATCCGCGAAAATGCGCCGCACGAAAGCGATCGGCCCCTCGCAGAGACCGATCGCAAAATTGGCGTAATAGGAATAAGTGACATTGACGGTCTGAGACGATCCACCGCCGCCCTTGCCGCGATTGCCGGATCCGCCGTCCAGCGAGACATTCGCCTGCTCGAGAAAACGCGTCGCCCAGATCATCTGCCCGCCGATGCGCACCCGGCCGTAGACGCGCGGAATCGCCGCGCCCTCGGTCGAGGCCACGCCGTCCATCGCCTTCAAGCGCGGCCCGACTTCGTACCGCGTGGCCGCCCGCGGCTGCAATGCAGCGTCCACCAGAACCCCGCCGACGCCGGCGAGGACATTGCCGAGAATCGAACCAACTGGCGCGATCGCCGCGCCGGCCGTCTGCAATAAGAGTGTGGCCATATGGTCCTCGAAGAGTCAGTCCATGACGCCGGGAAAGACGAAAGCGTCGACCATCCTTTTTCGCCAAAGTCCGATGGGCGCCTCCGCGACGCACGCGCCGCCATGCGCGTGGACCATGTGAGTGGCGCTGGTCGCAATGCCGAGATGTTTCGCCCGCGCGAAATCCCGGAAGCGGAACAGCAGCACATCGCCCGCTCGAAACGATCCTGCCTCGACACTCGTAAAATGCCGATGCGCGGCGAGCGACAATGTTTCTTCGCCTTCCGCCTCCGCCCAATCCGGCGAATAGGGCGGCGTCTCCTCCGGCTCCGGCCCGACGAGCCCGCGCCACACGCCGCGCACGAGACCAAGGCAATCGCAGCCGACATGAATGAGCGAAGCCTGATGCCGATAGGGCGTCCCGATCCAACGCCGAGCCTCTGCGACGATCGCCGCGCGCGCGAGCCCGCTCACCGAAAAAAGCTCCCACCATCCATCGTCGGCGCGAGCGAACTCGGATAGGACATCACGACATCATTGCCCGGCATATGTGGAAAGCCGCGAAAATTGACGATGTTCGAAAATTTGCTTTCGCAGGTCGCAGCGCTCTTGTCGCATCCTGCGACAAGAGCGAAGGTGTCTCCGGACGCGATTTCGCCCGCGAGCTGCGACCATGGCGCCAGGCTCACATTTTCACCCGACCGTCGATGTGACTTGATCGCGACGCGCGCGCCGGCATTGTCGCCGCTCGTAAACGTCAGCGAACCGCCTGTGAAAAATTCATCGTCGAACGCCCCGGCGAGAGTTGCGACGATCGCACCCCGCGCCGCGCCCAGCACGGCGCCGGTGGTACGAAACGCCGAGGCGCCGACATCCACCTTGCAACACGCATCGCCGAGATCGGCGGAACAGCCGCGTTGAAAGCTGTCACCGCGCGTCTCGTCGAATAGATGGGCGAGCGAGCGCAGCTCCGCCCGAAAAGCGAACTCGCTGCGCGCCACTTCGCCGATCGTCATCGCGTCGACGAGCAGACGATTATCGACGTCGGACCAGTCGACCAGCCATATCTCCACACCCGCCCCATCATAGAGCCCATTGGCGAGATCCCGCTCCTCGAGACCCTCCGACTGCAGCGCTCCGACGATCTCGCCGCTACCGACCGCGAGGCCGACATTCGCCTCGATCTGAGTGGCCGTCAGCCCCGAGGCCGCCCGATAAGTCACGCCTGCGAACACAAGATCGCGATCATGATCGGTAAATCCTTGGAGCGTCCCATCCTTGCGCGCGAGGCGCCAGCAATTGCAGAAGCTCGAAGCGCGAGCGTCGAGACGCTCCCGCATCGTCGACGAAACAGAACGCATCGGATTTCTCCTTCACGGAATAATTTCGACGATCGGAATTTTCGGAATCGCGCCGGCCTCGAAGGCCGAGACGTCGATCTCGAGATAATCCGTATCGAAGCGGGCGGGCACATCGAAGAGAAAGCCTGCCGTCACCGCTGCCCCGCTCGAAGGAATCGCCGACGGCGCGAAGGACACGAGGCCATTCGTCGCATCCACATCGAAATCCGCGCCCCGCGTCTTCTCGATTCCGGCGACGGCGACGCGGACGCTCTCCTCCACAGGCTTGGCGATTGCGCGCGCATAAGGCGCGAAGCTCGCGCCATAGATTTTGACCAGCTGAAATTGCGTGCTCACGCCATCGCCGACGCCGAGCGTCTGATCGACCGGCGAATGCGCTCCACCGAGCCGCGCAGAAGAACAATCAGCGCGATCACGCCAGCGAAAGCCGATAAGGCGACCACGCCGCTCTTCGAAGAAATCGATTACGACAGCGAGCTGCGCGAGCGATTTGACGCCATAGCCCGCTTCATAGCGCCGGCGCGAATGCGCCCATCGCGCATTACGCGCCTCGCGATTCGAGCCGAGCGTGACGACATCCGTGCGTCGCTCCGGCCCACCGCGTCCGTTCAACGACACATCGAGCGGAAAGCGCGTCTCGTGAAACTCCAGCATGCCGAAGGCTCCTCACAGATTGCGCCGACCGCGCGCCACTGCCCGCGCGAGCGCCGCCGAGATCTGGCCCTCCGAGCGCCGAAAGCTCTCGACGTCATGCGCCGCTATGTTGACGGTGACGGCCACGGCGTCGCGCGCGCCCTGCATCGCGACGCCGAGGCGCCCGTCCGGCCCGCGCGCGAGCGGCATGATCGCCTCGGCGCCGCGCTCGCCCATCAGCCCGATCGCGCCATTCGCGCCGAAGAAGGTCGGGCTCGCAACGACCCCGCCTTCTGCGAAAGGCGCCACGGAAGCGCCGCCTCCCGCTCCAAAGGCGCCGGAGATCAGCGCGCTCAATCCGCTCGACACGCCTTGCGCCAATACCTGCGCGCCTGCGCTCACACCGAGCTTGGCGAGCGAACGCGCTATGGAGGCGAGAGTCGTGTCGAAGCTCTTTCCGCTCACGGCCGCTCCGGCGAGTCCGCTGGACAAAGATTTTGTCGCCGAAGCGGCGACGACATTGATATCCTGCAGCAGCGACTTCGTCGTCTTCAGATCGAGCGCCTGAAACGGAAGATCGAGAGACGATTGCGCTACGCTGTCACTGCTCGTCGAATCTGTCACTTTGCATCTCCGTCTGGAAACGCTCGCATCAAGGCGGCGAGCGTGTCTCGCGAAGGCGCGCCCGCCGCGCGCCCATAAACGCCCTCCGCGGCGCACGCCAACTCACGCGGCGTCATCGCCCAGAAATCGCGAGGCGACAGGCGCAGAACGCCGAGTCCGAAAGCCATCGCCCGCGCCCAGGGGAAGGCCGGCGGCGTCAGCCGCTCGCATCCCGCGGCGCCGTAGGGTTTGCGATTTCGCTTTCTCCGAAGGTCGCCGCGAGGAGCGCGGCCGCAATTCGCACATAGTCGCCGAGCCCGCCCGCGACCGTCATGCGCGCGACGTCGTCGTCGCTCACCTCATGCCCGCCGCCGCGCAATCCACAACCGATGATGCGAATGAGATCGCGCGCCCCGAGCCGCCGCCCTTCGAAGCGTTCGGCGAGCGCGACGAGATCGCTCGCGCCGAGTCCGCTCTCGAGCTCGGCGAGCGCGCCGAGCGTGAGACAGAGGCGATAGACTTTGCCATCGAGCGCCGCCTCGACGTCTCCGCGTTTCCGATTGACCATGACGAGGCCTCAAGCCGGCGTGAAGGAGATCGCGCTCGCCGATTCGAGCGCTATGTCGAATGTCATCTCGGCGTTGTGCTCGCCGCGATAATCGAGGCTCGTGATCTGGAACGCGCCGGCCATGACGCCGAAGTCCGGAACGACAATTCGCCAATCGCGCAGCAGCCCATCGAAGAAAAGCTGGCGAATGAGCGCATCCGACGCCTGATCCTTGAAAATGCCGGTTCCCGCGAGGCTCGCACGCTTCACGCCAGCGCCATCGAGCAACTCCCGCCAACGCCCCGCGGATTCCGCATCTGTGACATCCACGGTTTCGGCGTTGAATGAGAGACGCCTCGTGCGCAGGCCGGCGACCGAGATGAAAGTCCCGCTTCCATCGTCGAGCTTCAACAGCAGATCTTTTCCCTTTTGTGCGGACATGCGAGGGCTCCAAATTTCGAAATGGCGACGTCAAAGGACTTCCGTGGTCGCGCGAAAGCGTAGATCGACGCGGGCAAAGCGGCCGTTGTGCTCGCGCCGCGTCTCGCTTCCCTGATGCCGCAGATCGACGAGATGATGGCCATCGAGCGTCAGCGGCGCCTCATCGAGCAGAGCGACGATTTTCTCGCCTATGGCGAGCCCTTCCGCCGCGCCCCGCTGATTCGAGACGATCGAGAGCGTCACGAATTGCTCGGCGCCACGGGCCTCCGCAGTCGACCAGTCGCGCAATCTCGTGTCCGTGAACAGCAGGTAGGGAGCTTCGGCGCCGCGCGGCGCCTCGTCATAGATTTTCGCGCCCCCGAGCGCGGCGAGGAGATCACCATTCGCCGCGAGGCGCGCGCGCATCGCCTTGCGTAGCGCGAGGATCGCCGAAAGACTCATTTGCGTCTCCTCATTCGATGTCCTCGCAACGACAGAGCAAGAAGCGGCGTCGACCATCCGGATCATGGACGGATTTGACGCGCAGCCTGCGGGCGCCGGCGACGAGCCGCATTTCGTTCGTCACATCCGACCGCCATCGAATATGCGCGATCCATTCGACTGCCTGCTCCTGCCGCTCGGCGACGAATTGCGCATCGGCGGAGAGCGGCGACAGCATCACCCATAGGTCGCCGACGGGCACATAGCTGCGCGTCATCGCGCCACTGTCATCCGGCGTGTCGACAGCGGCCTCGAGCGACATGCGCAACCGCATCTCGCCGATGCTTGGCGCGCTCATGTCAGGCGCTCGCGTCGAAACGGCTTGGCCAGCGCGACAACGAGCGTCGGCAGAGGCGCGCCGACATCGCCCGCGTCACCTCGATTTTCGTGCCAATGCGCGACGAGCGCGAGAATGGCCCGACGCAGCGGCTCGGGCGTGTCCGTGGCGGCGTCGCCATATCCGGCGACGACGTCGATCTCTATTCCGTCCCGGGCGCGTCCGGGTTGCGCAGGCGCATCGGCAAAGACTACGCGCCCCGAGTCGCGCGTCGCCGGCGCGCGATAGGAGGCGCCCGGCAACGTCTGTGAGACGTCCGAAGAATCGAACACGCGTATCGCCGACACACTCCGAAACGGAGCGAATGGAATGGCGAGAGTTCGGCGCCGCAACGTGTGCGGGGGCCAGGCGTCGAGTCTCATTCGCCAACTCTGCGTCACGAAGAAGCGCCGCGCATAGGCTTCGACCGTCATGCGCGCCGAGACGATCAGCGCCGACAGCAACTGATCCTCGTCGCTCGAATCGAGTCGCAGCCAGGCCTTTGCGTCGTCGAGCGACACGGGCTCGAGGGCCGGCCCGAAGAGGAGTTCTGGAACCATAAATTCGTCCATTGCGTGATTGGTGAATGCGAGCGCCGCGAGCCGCGGCGCTCGCCGCTTACGATTTAGCGGCTCACATTCAGGCCGTTCCGAACTTCAGCAGCTTGATCGCCTCGAAGTCCTGCACGCCGCCGCCGACACGCTTCGTCGTGTAGAAGAGGACGTAAGGCTTCGCGGAATAAGGATCGCGCAGCACCCGCACGCCGAGGCGATCGACGACGAGATAGCCGCGCGCGAAATCACCGAAGGCGACCGAGAAGCTGTCGGTGCCCATGTTCGGCATGTCCTCCGCCTCCACGACGGGGAAATTGAGCAGCGAGGCGGGTTGATCGAGGCTCGTCGGCGGCGCCCAGAGATATTCTCCGGTCGTCGTCTTGAATTTGCGGATCGCCGATTGCGTCTGGCGATTGAGAATGAATTTGCCATTCTGCCGATAGCCGGCGCGCAGCGCATAGACGAGATTGAAGAGCGCGTCGGAAGGATTGCTCGCGGCGAACCCGCCAGAGACGCCGGTCGCCACATAGCCGATATTGCCCCAGCTCCAACTGGCGTCTGCGACTGTCGCATAGGCGAGAATACCCTTGGGCTTGTCGGCGCCGTTGCCATTCACGAAAGCGGCGCCTTCCTGCTCGGCGAAGACGGTCTGCACTTCCTCGGCGATCCATTGCTCCACATCGATCGCGGAATCATCGAGCAGAGTCTGCGTCGCCGCCGGCATGGCGTAGAGCTCCATCGCCGGAAAGGTCAGATCGACGATCTGCTGGCTGCTCGTCTGCGGGCGGGGATCCGCCTCGGCCACCCAGCCGGCCGCCGGACCTTGCGTCGAATAGGCCTTGCGCAGCGAATGAGTGGAGATTTCGCGCACGCTGGCTATGGCGCGAACGGGCGAGAGACGCGCGAGACGACGCAATATCTCCTGCTCCGCCGGCGTCGGCACGAGATAACCGCCGTCGGGGCCCGACCCAGCCGAGAGCGCCTTCGATTCGAGCGCCTTCAATCCGACCGCTTCGCCGCTGCGCATATAGAGCGCGAAAGCGGATTTGTGCTCGCGCGCGGGCGAATCCTCGCTCGGCGCGCCGGAGAGGCGCGGGCGCGAGAGATCGAGCGCGACACGATCGATGCGACGCTTGGTCTCGTCGACAGCGCGATCGATGCGTTGCAGCTTCTCCTCGGTGAGCGCATCGACGCCCATGCGCGTCTCGATCTGCGCGAGCCGCTCGTCATTCGTGTCCTTGAAGGCCGCAAAGGCGCGGTGGAGATCGGCGAGCGCCTCCTCGCCGGAGAGCGTCTTGGTTTCGAGAGACGACATTGGCAAGATCCTCTTTCTTTTTGACGTGAAGGCGCGCGGATGCGCCGCGCGGGATGCGCGGGCGAGCGTGCGCCGGGTGGAATGAAGACGTCTCGCGAGCTGCGCCGAGCGCGGCGATTTATGCGACGACCGAGCGAATGCTCAGATGCGGAGGTTCATGGCCGCGGACACATCGTGGAGACGTCGTGGTCGGTCAGTAAACGTCGAATGCCGAGAGGCGTCGGACCTCACATGCGCGTAATGACCGCAGCGGTCCGGCGATCAGCGCCAGTCGAGAGCAATCGATGCGCGCCGCAGCTTCGTCTCGAAGCTCTGCGCGGCGCTCTGCATGCGTAGTCGCGCGAGCTTTTGGCCCAAGTTCGCCGCGGCAAGTCGCGGCGCTGCGGCGAAGGCAGGCGCAGCGTCGATACGCGCTTGCGTCAGCGCGGGAAAGGTGACGATCGAAATCTCGACGAGATCGACGGCGAGCAGTCGCCGCGCGCCAGTCGTGGGATCGCTCGCCGCGCGCAACGTGCGAAAGCCGATCGACAAACCGTCGAGCGCTCCGGCGTGGATCAGCGACTGGGCCTCGCGCGCCCGCACGACCGAGAGATCGAGCCGTCCACGCACTTTCAACCCACGCGCGTCTTCTTCGATCGTGGTCCAAACGCCGATCGGCTCCTCCGCGCGATGCTGCCACAGCATTTTGACGTTCGCGGCGCCACGCTGTCGCAAGCTCGCGGCGAAAGCGCCCGGCGCAACGATGTCGCCGCAAGCATCGCGCACGCCGAAGAGGCTGGCGTAGCCCTGGAATATCCCATCGACGCCGATCGCCGCCGGAAGCGGCGCGCGCTTCGTCTCGAGGCGCATGTCGGCGACGTGAATGTCTCGCTTCAGAGCGATAGGCATCAGGCTTTCTCCCGCGTCGCGCCGATCGCCGCCGGCCCTCCGCCGCGCGGCGCGTCGCGCAGGCGCTCCAATGCGCGCATGAATGTCTTGAACACGATTTCGGCCTCGAGACGCGGCGGCTTGCGCGGCGCGCGGCGCTTCACGAACCGAAGAGGAAAGGCAGAAAGACTCATTCATTCGCTCCCATAACGGCGGTTGAATCGGGCGAGCTCGCGCACGAAAGCGTCGAGCCGGCGCGTCGAGGCGCCGAGCTCGCGCAAGGCGCGCAGAGCAAAGAGTGTCGCCGCGCTCGCCCAAAGGAAGAGCGCGAGATGGGCGAGATCGCCGCGCTCGATGATGGAAGTGACGATCTCGGACATGGAAGACCTGCGAAGATGCGAACAGCCGCCAGCCGCTCTCGGGAGCGGTCGTCAAAGCGACTTTCGATTGTGTGATAGCGAGCAGCTCGGCTGCTTATTCGCGATCGTGTTCAGCACGACCTGGACGATCGCTCCCGTCGTCGCTCGTCCACTGCCCGCCCTCGGGCGATCCGGCGGCGACGCGCGGCTGATCCGCCGAATATTTCGTCCGCTTGCCCATCGGGCCGTAGCCCGCCGCTTCGCGCTGCTCGTCCATGGTGAGGAAAGCGGCGCCGCCGATGCGGCTCCATTCGAGCGCGCGCTCTTTGGCTAAAGCATCGATGCGGTCGGCGTCGTAATCGAAGCGGAAAGGCGCGAAGCCCGGCTGCGCCCAGGCGTGAAAGGCTTTCTGCAAACGTTGCACCAGCGGAATGATCGTCTGGCGCCAGAAGGCGCGATTGGCCTCCTCGTAATTTCGAAATGTGTTGTCGCCCGGCAGGCCGATCAGCAGCGGCGGCACGCCGAAGGCGAGCGCGATCTCGCGCGCGGCGGAGGCTTTCGTCTCGGAAAAATCCATGTCTTTCGGCGAGAGCGACAGCGCCTTCCAATCTAGGCCGCCTTCCAGCAGCAGCGGACGGCCGGCGTTGAAGGCGCCGGAGAAATTCTCCTCCAACTCCTGTTTCAATCGCTCGAACTGTTCGTCGGTGAGATGTCCGCCTTCCGGCCCGGCATAGACGAGCGCGGCCTACTTGTTCTTCTGCGAAGCGAGCGAGGCCTCGAGCGCGGCGCGTATCAGGCCAAGAAACGCCTCCGCATCGCCTTCATTGCCACTGGATATGCCAAAGCCGCCGCCGCCGCCGAGAGTCTGGTCCCAATTTGCGACCAGCTGCTCGTCGCTATAATTCCTACTCAACAGCTCGTCGAGATATGCTTTCGCGATCCGCATCTCCTCCACCGTCAATTCCACAAGGCTCGCGCGCACTGCGTCGTCCAATGTTTTGTAGAACATATGGGTGTCTTGGTGAAATGTATTGGCGATCTTGTCGAATGCGTCGGGAATGGTCATGGCCGCGCTCTATCTGTTGAAGGGAAAGGCGGATTGAACCCTGAAGCCGCGCGGCGAAGTTACATCATGCCACAAGACCACGGCAACCCACCATGTATCACGAATATCAGGCTGTCCTCGAGCGCTCGCGACAAAGGCTTCCTTGCCCGTCGGTGAATTGAATTCGGCATTGACGCGCTTGGGCTCAGTGACGCCGAGAACGCCGCGTGCGACAAGTTCGACGGTGTCTTGTTGTTGGACGATCGCCGAATTGACCAGCTTCTGCGCCGCTTCCAACGAAGGAAACGACCCGACACGCGGCGTCGTGCTGAATGGCCCCCACTCGAAGCGCTTGCTTTGAACGCGCCGCAGCAGATATTCATCGCTCTTGCCGACATGCTCACTGATGGCGTGTCCGCCATTCGCCTCCTCATCCCGCAGATCGATAAAATCGCCGACCTGCGTGACGAGCCCGCCCACATCACTCACGACACCGGCGATCGTGCTCAGCGCGACCTAGACGAGATTGCCTCCGCCGTTCCCGTCGCCTTTCGTCCATTACCCGCCCTCGGGCGATCCGGCGGCGACGCGCGGCTGATCCGCCGAATATTTCGTCCGCTTGCCCATCGGGCCGTAGCCCACCGCTTCGCGCTGCTCGTCCATGGTGAGGAAAGCGGCGCCGCCGATGCGGCTCCATTCGAGCGCGCGCTCTTTGGCTAAAGCATCGATGCGGTCGGCGTCGTAATCGAAGCGGAAAGGCGCGAAGCCCGGCTGCGCCCAGGCGTGAAAGGCTTTCTGCAAACGTTGCACCAGCGGAATGATCGTCTGGCGCCAGAAGGCGCGATTGGCCTCCTCGTAATTTCGAAATGTGTTGTCGCCCGGCAGGCCGATCAGCAGCGGCGGCACGCCGAAGGCGAGCGCGATCTCGCGCGCGGCGGAGGCTTTCGTCTCGGAAAAATCCATGTCTTTCGGCGAGAGCGACAGCGCCTTCCAATCTAGGCCGCCTTCCAGCAGCAGCGGACGGCCGGCGTTGAAGGCGCCGGAGAAATTCTCCTCCAACTCCTGTTTCAATCGCTCGAACTGTTCGTCGGTGAGATGTCCGCCTTCCGGCCCGGCATAGACGAGCGCGCCGGAGGGCCGCGCGCTATTGTCGAGCAGCGCCTTGTTCCAGAAGCTCGCGGCGTTATGCGTGTCGAGCGCCGTCTGCGCGGCGGCGAGCGGCGCGAAGCCGTAAATATCGTCCAGCGGATTGAACAGGCGGATGTGCAGGATCGGCTCTATGCCGCGGCCCTGAATCTCATAGCGCACACTGTCGCCACCCGCCGAATAGACAAAGGCCGCCGGCCAGCCATTGCGTCCCGCGACGACGCTCATGCGATCGGGCCGCAGGCAATAGGCCTCGCGCAGCAATCCATCGACGAAAGCGCCTTCCACATAGGCGTTGCCATAGAGCAGAAGATTGGAGACGAGCGCCTCGACGAAAGAGACGCTCGTATCGGAAGGATTGGGGCGCTCGACGAGACGCAGAAGCGGATGCTCGGGATTTTCGACGCGCCCTTCATAGGCGAGCCAGGGCACGGAAGCCGCGCCTTCCGCCACCATGCGAACCGCGCGATAGCAAACGGCGTTGCGTTCATATCCCGCGCGCGTCAGCGCGACATTGTTGCGCGCGGTCCATTGCGGCGCCGCCATCGAATGCAGTGAGAGCATGGCGCGCGAGGCTTTCTGCTCCGGCGTGCGCGCGCCGAAGAGGCGGGAGAGGAATGAGGGCATGAGGTTTCCGTTTTTGGTAGAGCCCCTCCCACCCCTTCTCCGCTCGCGCGGGAGAGGGAGCAGACTCGGGGCTTCATCGAAAATTCGCGCGACGCCGATCGTTAGCGCTTTCGCCGCCGCGACGTGGCGAAGTGTCGAAGAACGGATTCAGAGTCGTCGAATCCGCGGCTCGCTCGCACGCGGCGCCAGCGCCAGTGCATGAATCGCCCACACCAGAGCGTCGAGACGATCGGGGCTTCTGCCCGACGACAATCCGTCGAGCGCGAAATCGCACATCTCGTCTTCCAACGCGGGCAAGGCGCCCACATGCCGCACGCGGCCCTGCTCATAGAGCTGCGCGACCGGCGCCGCGCGCAAATATTTGCCGCGCGTCGCGCGCGCCTCCTTCACCGGGACGGAAGGATCGGCCTCGTGAATGACGGCGCGCACCATTTCGCCGCCCTGATTCACTTCGGCGATCAGCGTATCGGCCTCGAGCCTGTGATAGAGCGCGACTGCGGCACGCGCCCATTGCGCGGGGCGCGCCGTGGCGAGCGTCGCATCCTCGAGCACATGGACGATTCCGCTCGCGATCCCCGCTGCGACAATGCCGCAACGATCGGCGCGCTTGCCGGAGGAGGCCGGCGGATCGATAGCGACGACGATGCGCTCCATCGGCGGCGCATCGGCGATACGCGCCGCCTCCAGCATGTCGCGCGACCACAGCGCGTCGGCGCGTTCTTCGACGATCTCGCCGTCGAGCTCCTGACGGCCCAATCGCGTGCCGGCATATTGCGCGAAAACGCTCTCGAGAAAGGATGGCGCGAGATTGGCGGCGTTCTGCCGCGTCGCCGCGCGCGTCGTCACCACGCCTCTCTCGCTCATCAGCCGTTTCAACAAGGGAATGGGCCGCGGCGTGGTGGTGACGATCTGGCGCGGCCATTCACCCAATCGAAGCCCGAATTGCAGCATGTCCCAGCTCTCCTGCGCATAGCGCCATTTCGCGAGTTCGTCGCACCAGGCGGCGGAAAATTGCGGGCCGCGCAGGCTCTCGGGATCTTCCGCAGAGAAAGCCTGCGCGACGACGCCATTGTCGAAGGTCAGCCGCTTGCGCGAGGGCTCCCACAAAGGTCGCTCGCTGCGTCTGTGCGCAGCGAGAATTCCAGAGACGCCTTCGATCATCACATCGCGCACATGGGCGGCGCTCTCGCCGACGAGCGCGATGGGCGACAAGGGCCGCGAAGCGAATTGCGGCCGTCCGCGCGCGATGGCGCGCACCCATTCGGCGCCGGCGCGCGTCTTGCCGGCGCCGCGCCCGCCGAGGATCAGCCACACGCGCCAGGGCGCGCCGTCCGGCGCGAGCAATGGCGGCCATTGATCCTCGCGCGCGCAAAACTCCCAATCGGCGAGCAGCGTCGCGAGCTCGCGCGCGGAGAATCCGGCGATCAGCTCATCGAGCCTCCCCTTCGCCGCACATGCGCTCGAGGCGGCGAGCAAGCTCCTCGCGGAGCTCGGCCAATTCGCGGGGAGGCTCGTCGTCGAAAGCGTCTCGGCCACGCCCGTCCTCCTCTCGCAGCGCGCCAGCGTCGCGATTCATGCGCTTCAATTCCGCGAGGCTGCGCACTAGGCTCGCGAGCACGCGCGCGCTCGTCTCCATCGTCTTCGGCGCCGCCTTGGCGCCGCAGGTCGCGAGCGCGGCTTCGGCGCGGACGAATTCGCGCTCCACCGCCTCTTCGAGCCGCGCGATGAGACTGCGCGACTCCGTCTTGGACCGCGCTGGCTGCTCGGTCTCCGACGCCTTTGTAAGGGGCTGCGCGGCGCTCTTGCACTTGATCGGCGACGGCCGCATCAGCCATCCCTCGCGCACGCGATAGCGCCGGAACGCTCGTTCGCTCATGCCGAGCATCGCGCTCAGCTCGGCGAGCGGCGTGACGCCGGCGTCATAGAGAAGCTTCGCCTGTGCGACGACGTCGCGCGGGAGCGCGTCCTGCTTGCCCGCCATGCATTGGCCTCCGTAGAAAAACGCGCATCGAGCCTCGAGGACTCTCGCGCGCGCTCAGCGAATGTAGAGAGTTCGGGAATGCGCGAGAGCGCCTGAAGGCGCGCGGTCCAGTATCGCGGGCTCAGAAAAACCCGTCGAGAAACGCCGCCGTTGCGTCCGAGACGCCGACGATCTTATTCGTCGCTTGGCGATAGAATTTGAAATTGAGCTCGCTCTGCGGCTGTCCGTCCTTCCAGTCTTTGAAAGACTTCAGCTCATC
Source organism: Methylosinus sp. H3A (assembly GCF_015709455.1). NCBI lineage: Bacteria > Pseudomonadati > Pseudomonadota > Alphaproteobacteria > Hyphomicrobiales > Methylocystaceae > Methylosinus > Methylosinus sp. H3A. Next base: position 2,466,893 of record NZ_JADNQW010000005.1, on the reverse strand, counting down.
GCGTCCCAGCGGCCGCGTGGCGAGCGCGTCGCGCCGTATCGTGACGCTCACCCGCGGCGTCTGGCGTTCGACTCCGGCGGTCTTGGCGACCGCCTCAGCAAAGACGACGACGCCGCACGCGACGAGCCCGGTCCCGCCTTCATTCTCGCTCGCGAAGAGAAACACCCTGTCGCCGGCGGCGATGGCCTTTCCGCCGTACATCGTCTTCTGCGCGGAGAAGACGAAAGTCGCGGCGCGCGGATCGGCGATCTCGGTTTTGATCGCGAATTCCATCTCGAAAGTCTCCCCGAGAAGCGGGGCCGCCGCCCCTCGCCCCAAGCGCAATTGTGGAGCATGGGACTTGTCTATAGGACCACCGTCCCGGTGTCAAGGAATAAATTCATATCTTCTCAGGCGCGGAAGTCCTCGCGAAAGTGGTCGATCTGGTGCATGCGTTCGTGCAGGATCGTCACAATGCCGATGTCGCCGTTCGACAGCCTTCGCCAATAGACGACATGCCTCTCGTATCGACAGAAAAACCCGTCGACGCCGAGCTCCACCGGAACCGGCCGCGACATCTCCCGATGCGTCTCGATCCTGTCGAAGGCTTCGAACAACCCGCGAATATAGCGATCGGCCTGCTCGCTTCCCCAGCGGTCCCGTGTGTAGCGATAAATCTCGTCGAGACGGAAAGAGGCGGCTTCCTGAACGCGGACGGCGGCCAAACGGTCAGCTCCGGTTTCGCGCGATCACATCGGCCGCGGTCAGCGGCGCGTAAGCAGCTTCCGGCGCGGCGAAAGCATGAGCGAGCTCGGCTTTCAATCGCTCGAAGGCCTCTTTCTCGGCTCGCTCCTTGTCGCGGCGGATCAGATCGCGAATATATTCGCTGACATTCTCATAGGCGCCATTCTCGCCCACATTCGCGGCGACGAAATCGCTCAACGCGCCGCTGACGCGAACGGTCATCGTCGTGGTTTTGGACATGGCGCCGGCCTCTCGAATGTCTGCAATATAATCAATATCGAATACGCCGCAAGCGCGCATTACGCCGCCCGGCCCTTCTTGCGCCGCGGCCAACGCTTGGGCCACAGCACGATGAAATTGGGCAGATCGTCGGTCTCCACCTCCTGCTCCCGCGCCGCCACGCGGCCTCGCACGGAGACGCCGGCGGCATGCACGCTTGCGGGGTCGCCGGTCAGCAGCGGGTGCCATTCGGGCAGCGGCTTGCCTTCGGCACGCAGGCGATAGGCGCAGGTCGGCGGCAGCCAGGCGATCCCGGCGAGCGCCTTCGAGGTGAGGCGCACGCAATCCGGCACTTTGGTCTGGCGACCGGCATAGTCGCGACAACGCCCGGTATCGCCGTCCAATAGGTCGCAGCCGACGCTGGTATGATAGATTTCCCCACTATCTTCATCCTCGAGCTTGACCAGGCAGCAACGCCCGCATCCGTCGCAGAGCTTCTCCCATTGCGCCCGCGTCAATTCGCCCAAAGGCTTCGTCCAGAACGGTTCGCCCGTCTCTTTTTCCCCGCTCGTCGTCATACTCTGTCTTCGGCCCTCGTCTGCGGCGCAGCGCGCGCTCTATTCATCCTGCCGGCGATCCTGCGGGCCGGCCATCGTCAAGGCGGCTCGAGGAGTGCTATCATCCGCCTCCCGGTTCGCATGTTCGCCCAGATGGGCCCAAGGGAGCGGCGCAATTGCTCGAACCTATTCGATCCTCGCGCTTATACAAGCGGGCCGCAAGGCTTCTGCTGGCGTTCGACGCCTATATCGACTCGAGCCTCTTCGACTCGAGCCGCGGCGCGCGCGAGGCCTATGAGAATTTTTCGGCCTTCATGAACCGCTTCCAGGTGCGCGGTCTGCGCCGGGTCGCGGTGGAGATCGGCTGCGAGTCGCTGACGCTCGCGCTCGGCGGCGGCATTGTCGCGCTCGCGCTGTCGGTCTCCGCCATGCGAATGACGAGCGACGATTGGCTGAAGAAGCAGGATCTCTCCGTCACCTTCCTCGATCGCTATGGCGCGGTCGCCGGACAGCGCGGCATCAAGCATGACGACGCCGTGCCGCTCGATCAATACCCAGATTATGTCGTCAAGGCGGTGCTCGCCACAGAGGACCGCCGCTTCTACGAGCATTTCGGCATAGACATCGTCGGCACGGGACGCGCGCTCACGGTGAACGCCCGTTCGGCGGGCGTGGTGCAGGGCGGCTCGTCGATCACGCAGCAGCTCGCCAAAAATGTCTTCCTCTCCAATGAGCGCACGATAACACGCAAGATCAACGAGGCCTTTCTCGCGCTCTGGCTCGAGCAGCGCCTCACCAAGCAAGAGATTTTGAAGCTCTATCTCGACCGCGTCTATATGGGCGGCGGCGCCTTCGGCATTCAGGCGGCGGCGGAATTCTATTTCGGCAAATCCGTGCGCGACGTCTCGCTGTCGGAAGCGGCGATGCTCGCCGGCCTGTTCAAGGCTCCGACCAAATACGCCCCGCATGTGAATCTTCCCGCGGCGCGAGCCCGCGCCAACGACGTGCTCGACAATCTCGTCGACGCCGGCTTCATGACGCAGAGTCAGATCGTCGCCGCGCAGCGCAATCCGGCGACGCCGGTCGAGCGCAAGCGCGACCAGAGCCCGGATTGGTATCTCGACTTCGCCTTCAAAGAGGCGCAACGCCTCGCCGAGGCCGGCAAATTCGGCGACGACCGCGTGCTCGTCATCCGCACCGCGCTCGATCCCAATGTGCAGAAGCGCGCGGATGAAGTGGTGGAGGAAAATCTGCGCGAGAGCGGACGCTCCTATCACGCCAAGCAGAGCGCCTCGGCCTTCATGGATCTCGACGGCGCCGTGCGCGCGCTGGTCGGCGGGCGCGACTATGGCGCGAGCCAGTTCAATCGCGCGACGGAGGCGGCGCGCCAGCCGGGCTCCTCCTTCAAGCCCTATGTCTATCTCACCGCGTTGATGAGCAATAAATTCAAGCCGACGACGGTGGTGACCGATCGCCCCACCTGCATCGGCAATTATTGCGTGCATAATTACAGCGGCGGCTACGCCGGCTCGCTGCCGCTGTCGCTGGCGCTCGCCAAATCGCTCAACACCATCGCCATTCAATTGTCGATCGCCATCGGCAATGGCGATTCTCATGCGGGCCGCGCCAAGATAATCGACACCTGCCGGCGTCTCGGCATCACCACGCCGCTCGAGGACACGCCCTCTCTGCCTGTCGGCCAGAGCGATGTGATCCTGCTCGAGCATGCGGCGGGCTACGCCGCTTTCGCCAATGGCGGCAAGAAGACGACGCCCTACGCCGCCGTGGAGGCGCGCAACAGCCGCGGCGATATTCTCTATCAGCATGATCGCGACGCGCCGCCGCAGGAGCAGGTCGTGCCTTTCGAGAAAGTCGCCGAGCTCGACACGATGATGAAGCGCGTCATCGACGAAGGCACGGGCGGCAGAGCGCAGCTCGGCCCGGGCGTCGACGTCATCGGCAAGACCGGCACCACCAATGGCTATAAGGACGCCTGGTTCTGCGGCTATACGGGCAATATGGGCGGCTGCGTCTGGTATGGGAACGACGACAATGAGGGCATGTCCAATATGACCGGCGGCACCTTGCCGGCGAAGACATGGCACGACATCATGGCCTATGCTCATCAGGGAATCGCCATCAAGCCGATCCGCGGCCTAGCCTCGCCCGCCACGCTCGCGGCGGCGGCGGCCGCTCAGCCCAAGACGGTGGAGCTCGGCGCGCCGGCGCGTCCCGCGGCGCTCTCGCGCGGCGCGCTGGATGCGCTCGGACAGATCGAATCGAAGATGAAGCTCGACGAGCTGCAGCGTCCCGCCTCCGAATCGCCGGGGGCGCGTCCCGCCGACAAGCGCGCCGATCGGCGCTGACGGATTTCGCATGACCAATTATGTGAGGGCTTTCGCCGTGATGATCGCGGGCCTCTTGCTCGGCTTCGCGTTGACCGCCGTTTCACTGGGGCTCGGCCGCGGCTTCGGCGCGCTGCATGCAGGCCCCTGGACCGCATGGCCGCGACACGGCGCCGATATGGACCCTTATGCGCGCGCTGTGCTCGCGCGCTCGGGCGAGGCGCCGCTCGGCCGCGATCAAGGCCTCGCCTTCTTCGCGCGTACGGATTCGAGCGGCGCGCCACTCGACGGGCGCTGCGACTATCGCATCCTCGATTCGACTCCCGCGGCGCGCTTCTGGACGCTCGGCGCGGCGAGCGCCACGGGCCGGCTCATCGACAATCCCGCCGATCGCTACGCCTTCACCTCGAGCGAAATCCTGCGGCGTGAAGGCGGCGCCTTCGAGATCGAGATCGGCGCGCAGGCGCGTCCCGGCAATTGGCTTCCCGTCGCCAAAGATCCCTTCGTGCTGGTGCTGCGTCTCTACGACACGCCGCTCGACGTCGAGTCCGCGCCCGACCCTGCGACATTTCCGAAAATCGTGAAGCTCCATTGCGCATGAAAATGTCTCGCGACTATCTCGATTGGCTGCCCTGGGCGCTCGCGACCATCTGCGTCGCGGGCTCCGTTCACATCGTCTCCGTGCTGCTGATGCCGGAGGTCGCGCCACGCAACGCTTTCGCGCGTCTCGCCGCGGCGGCGCAGAGCGCCGAGACGACGCCGAATGGCGTCGCGCTGCTGCCGCGCGCCAAGCCCGGCGCGGAGGTCACGCCCTTCGAGGATTCGGCCTTCGTCGAGGGCGTCTGCGTCTTCGATCTCTCCAAGGGGCTGATGCGCGTGCGGGCGGACGCCGATCCGGAGGATCTCATCGCGCTCTCCTTCCATGCGCGCACGGGCCGCGTCTTTCATTCGGTGACCGACCGCTCGGCGATCAAAGGCAAGATCGACGTGCTGATCGGCGACGCGCGCCAGATCGAAGCGGTCGAGGGCGAGGACGAAGCAGCGCCGCCGCAGCAGGTGCGGGTGATCGCGCCCTCGACGCGCGGCTTCGTGCTGCTGCGCTCGCTGGCCAAGCGCGCCAGCGACCGCGATCGCGCCGGGCAGCGCCTGCGCGCCGTCTCCTGCGAGACCGTCGCCGAGCCGGAGAGCTGAAGAACAGGACAAGTCGCCGCATTGCTATCACGCCTCCCCGCGACCATTTCAAGAGGGGAGGCCGAAGCATCAGCGAGGGCGAAACGATGAAAAAAATCATTCCCACACTGGCGGCGGCTCTTCTGGCGGCGACGATCGCGCCGGCGTTGGCGGAGACCACCGTCGAGACCAAGCCCGTCGCTCCGCAAGAGGAACACGGCGGCGGCCATGAGGGCTGCTGCAAGATGATGCATGAGATGCGTCAGATGCACGAGCAGATGATGGATCACATGAAATCCATGCATCAGGGCCATGGCGAACATGGCGGCGAGCGCGGCGCCGGCGAGCATGGCGGCGGCCACGAGCACGAAGCGCCCAAGGCCGAGTAAGCGCGCCACAGAGCTCGTTTCCTCGCGCAGGGAGGCTCGTTTCCCCTCGAAGGGAGAAACGAGCCGCGCGTGATTACACCGCCGTCAGCGCCGGATAATCCGTATATCCTTCGGAGCCTTGGGCGTAGACCGTCTGGTAATCGACCTCGGCGAGCGGCGCGCGGCGGCGCAGACGCTCGACGAGATCGGGATTGGCGATGAATGGCCGACCGAAGGCGATGAGATCGGCGCGGCCGGCGGCCAGCGTCTCCTCGGCGAGTTCCAGCGTATAGGCGTTATTGGCGATATAGGCGCCGGGAAAGCTTTTCCGCAGAGCGAGATAATCGAAGGGCGCGACGTCGCGCGGCCCTTGCGTCGCGCCTTCGATCACATGAATGAAGCCCAGCTTCTTTGCCGCCAGCTTCTCCACGAAATAGAAGAACACGCCCTGCGGATCGCTGTCCGACATGTCGTGGACCGGGCTCACCGGCGAGATACGCACGCCGACGCGCGCGGCCTCCCATTCCTCGAGCACGGCGTCCACGACCTCCAGCCCGAAGCGCGCGCGATTCTGAGGCGAGCCGCCATAGGCGTCGGCGCGCTTATTGGAGCCGTCGCGCAGAAATTCGTCGATCAGATAGCCATTGGCGCAATGGACCTCGACGCCGTCGAAGCCGGCCTCCCTGGCGTTGCGGGCGGCCTTGCGATAATCGGCGACGATTCCGGGGATTTCATCGAGCGCGATCGCCCGCGGGGCCGAGCAGTCGACGAAGCCCGTCTCGATCGCCACCTGCTTCGTCGTGGCGATGGCCGAGGGCGCGACCGGCGCGCCGCCGCCCGGCTGCAGCGAAACATGCGACACGCGCCCCACATGCCAGAGCTGCAGGATGATATGGCCGCCGGCCGAATGCACGGCGTCGGTCACCTCGCGCCAGCCGGCGACCTGCTCCGGCGAATAAATCCCAGGCGTGAAGGCGTAGCCCTGCCCCTGCTGGGAAATCTGCGAGGCCTCGGCGATGATGAGGCCGGCCGACGCGCGCTGGCGGTAGTGCTCGGCCATCAGCGCATTGGCGGCGTTGGTTCCATGGGTGGCGCGCCGACGCGTCAGCGGCGCCATGACGATACGATTGGCGAACGAAAGATCGCCGAGCCGAAAAGGTTCGAATAAAAGATCGGTCATATCCGCGAATGTCCTCCGCTCCCGCGCCGCGCGCGCAGTCCCTCGCCCACTTGGGGATTGATCGCAAATTTGTTAGGTCCGGACCAGATGGAATGATTTTCTCGGGAAAGGGCCCCATGACCGACGACGCAGAGACCGACGACGCAAATTTCCGCCGCCGCCTGGACGAGGCCGCGAGCGCGACCGAGGCCAAGCTCGCCGCTCTGCTCGGCTCCGAGCCGCTCCCGGGCGAGATCGCCCGGCCGGCCCGGCTCATGGAGGCGATGCGCTATGTGGCGCTCGGCGGCGGCAAGCGCCTGCGGCCGTTTCTGGCGCTCGAATCGGCCCGCCTTTTCGGCGTCGAGGGCGAGGGCGCCCGGCGCGCAGCGGCGGCGATCGAGATGATCCATTGCTATTCGCTCGCCCATGACGATCTCCCCGCCATGGACGACGACGATCTGCGCCGCGGCCGCCCCACAGCCCATAAGGCCTTCGACGAGGCGACCGCCATTCTCGCCGGCGACGGCCTTCTGACCTACGCCTTCGACGTTCTGGCCGATCCGGCGACCCATGCCGATGCGCAAATCCGCGCCCGCCTCGTTCTGGCGCTGGCCCGCGCGGCCGGGCATGGCGGCATGGTCGGCGGCCAGGCGCTCGATCTCGAGGCCGAGAAGGCGACGAGCCCCCTCTCCCAGGAGGAGACGCTCCGCCTGCAGGCGATGAAGACCGGCGCGCTGCTGCGCATCTGCGTCGATTTCGGCGCCATTCTGGGCGGCGCCTCGGCTCCCGTGGCCACCGCGCTCGGCCGCTATGGCGACGCGCTCGGCGCCGCCTTTCAGATCGCCGACGATATTCTCGACGCCGAGGGCGACGAGGCCGCGCTCGGCAAGCGCGCCGGCAAGGACGCCGAGCGCAACAAAGCGACGCTGATCGGCCTGCTCGGCCTCGACAAGGCGCGCGAGCGGCGCGACGCCCTCGTCGAGGCGGCCATCGCCGCACTCGGCGAGACGGGACTCGGCGCGGCGACCGGCGTGCTGGCGAAGGCCGCGCGCTTCGTCGCGCTGCGCAGCAATTGAGCGGCGCGATGAGCCGAACCGGCGAAGCGCGCCCGCGGCGCCCGCTGCTCTGGCGCGTCGCCAAAGCGCGCGCGCGGCTGTTTTTCTGCCTTTTGGCGGGCGCGGTCGTCGGCCTCCTCCTGCCCGCGAGCTGGCGGGAGGTCACACGCGCGCTCGTCGGCTGGGACGCCTTCGTCACGCTCTATCTGCTGCTCTCGGCGGAGCTGATGGCGCGCTCGACGCCGCACACCATGCGCCGCCGCGCGCAATTGCAGGACGAGGGCCGGCTGGTCATTCTGGTGATGACGATCGCCACGGCCTGCGCCTCCGTGGGCGCGATCGTCGCCGAGCTCGGCCCGGTCAAAAATCTCGAGGGATTTTCCAAGCACGCGCATATTTCGCTCGCCGTGCTGACCGTCGTGCTCTCCTGGCTCTTCGTCCATCTGACCTTCGCACTGCATTACGCGCATGAATATTATTTCGAGCGCGCCAGCGCGCCGGACCGCGCGCCCGAGCTGCGCGGCGGCCTGATCTTTCCGGGAACAGAGCAGCCCGGCTACATAGATTTCCTCTATTTCGCCTATGTGATCGGCGTCGCCTCGCAGACGGCGGACGTCTCCACCTCTTCCGCCACCATGCGCGCGGTGGCGCTCGTCCAGGGCGTGCTGGCCTTTTTCTTCAACACCGCGATTCTGGCGCTCACCGTCAATATCGCCGCGGGCTTCGTATGAGCGCGATGGAGCGCGTGAGAGGAAGCGCATGAGCTGGCTGCGAATTCGACAGAGGAGCGCCGAATGAGCCGTGAGAAGGGCGCGCTTCGGAGAAGCGCGGCGGCGGCGCGCATGGCCGTTCTGACAGCCGCCTCGCTCGTCATTTGCGCCGCCGCTCCGGCGCCGACGGTCAATGTCGAAATCGAGCGTTTCGCCTTCTCGCCAGCGCGTCTCACGATAAAGGCCGGCGCGGTGATCGTCTTCACCAATCACGATCAGGTTCCGCATTCCCTGATCGGCGTGATGGGCGCCGAAGAGGTCTTCCGCTCGCCCGAGCAAATAGACGAGGACGAAAGCTTCCGCGTCATTCTCTTGCGCCCCGGCGAAGTGACCTATCGCTGCGGGCTGCACTCCCATATGACAGGGGTGATCTCCGTCATCCCGTGATGACAGCGTCCGAGCGACGCCGGTCCTAGAGTGTTTTCGAGCGAAGTGGGAACCGGTTCGCGTGAAGAAAACACGACAGAACAAGGAGATCTAGAGTCATTCCGGTTCAATCTGAACCGGAATGACTCTAGGGATCGCTTCGTCGCTACGCGCCTCGCAAAGACGAGCCCCGCATCGAGTGGGAAAACGTCGCATGGACCTGCGCCCATGCGACGCGCGCTCATTTCTTCGCGGCCTGCGCCTTCCACGGATCGGAGAAACGCGGCGAGGTGAGCAGCGTCTCATCGGTCAGCGTCTTCAAAAAGGCGAGCAGATCGGCCTTCTCCTGCGGCGTCAGATCGACCCTGACGATCAGCGGGCTCTTCAGCGGATTCAAAGCGCCGTCGCCCTTGTTCGGCCCCGTCTCGATCTTGCGCCCGCTGCGCGCATAAATGTCGATGACCTCTTCCAGAGTGGCCACCGTCCCGTCATGCATATAGGGGCCGGTCACCGCTATGTTGCGCAGGCTCGGCGCGCGGAACTTGCCCATATCTTCCGGGTCTTGGGTGATGTCGTAGAGGCCGTGATTGGGCTCCGGATAGGCGCCCTTTCCGTCGATATCGTAGAGACCCGTGTTGTGGAAAGGCGTCTCCGCCTCGCGCGTCTTGGCGTGGATGAACTGATCGTCGAGATTCACGCTGCCGTGACAGTGATGGCACTCCGCCTTCTCGCCGAAATAGAGATCATGTCCACGCTGCTCCGCCTCGCCGAGCTTGATCTTGCCTTGCAGATATTGATCGTATCGGCTGTCGAAGGAGATGACGCCGCGCTGGAAGGCCGAGATCGCCTTGATGATCGTGTCGAAGGAGATCTGGTCGGCCGGCTTTTTTTCCGGGAAGGACGCCGCGAACCACTTTTTGTAATCCGCATCGGCACGGAAGCGCCCGACGATCTCGGCCTTATTGGCGTCATTGACGCCCATCTCGATCGGCCGCTCGCCATAGAGCGGATTTTCCATCTGGCGCTCGAGCGTCACCAGCGCCGGATTGGCCCAGGTGAATGTCGCATGCCAGCCGGAATTGACGATCGATGGGGCGTTGCGCGGCGTCTTCTCGCCGGTCGAGCCGACGCTGACGACGCGCCCATCGGTGAAGGCGCGCTCCTGCAAATGGCAGGAGGCGCAAGCGATCGTCCCATTGCCGGAGAGGCGCTTGTCGAAGAACAAACGCCGACCGAGCTGGAACTTCTCCTCCGACATGGGATTGTCGGCGGGCACGCGCGGCGGTGGAACATATTTGGGCAGATCCCAATTCCATTCCGCCTGCTTGTCCGGCTGCTTGGCCGTCTCGGCCGAAGCGGCGTGGGCCGCCGCGGCGCCGAGCGCGGCGAGCCCGATGAGCCAGCCGCGCCTCACTGTTTGGAGCCCACGACTTTCGCCGGCGTTCCGCCGCCGACCTTGAAGACGGGCGAGACGCCGGCCTTGGTCTGCTTGCCGCCGTCGCCAGCCCCGGCCGCGCTGTCGCCGAGATTGAGCCCGAGCGCCGCGAACACCGCCAGACATTCCGGATCGTCGAGCGCGCTCATGCAGCCGATGGCGCCGCCCTTGTCGGCCACTATGTCGGAATTCTCGAAGAGGCGCGTCAGATCGAATTCGACGCGCTGCGTCTTGGGATCGAAGCGATCGAAGGCGACGGTGAAGCGGTTCTCATGCGCGCAGGAGACGATCTCGCCGGTCGCCGGATTGCCCTTGCAGTTGGTGGAGCCGATATGGACCATCCATGTCCGCGCCTTGGAGCCGTCGGTCTTCACCACGGGGGTCGGCGGATCGACCTCCAAAGTGACGAAACGGCGGCCCGCCTGCCAGTTCCACGCCATGCCGACCACATCGAGCGGAGGCGGCGCGGTCTCGACATTGGAATGATTGATGGAGACGGGCTTGCCGTCGACGATGGTCTCCACCGGCGCGCCGACCGCGAATTCGAGGCCGACATAGGAGCCCGCCGGCGCGGCGCCGACGAGCTTGGTGTTCTTGGCCGGATTGCCCGCGGTGCAGGGCGCATTGCCGCCACGCGCGTCCTTGAAGTCGAGCAGAGCGACGTCGCCATATTGCCACTCGTTTTGCTCCAGGGCCACGGGCGTGCGAGCGCCTTTGGCGTCGATGAGCTTCACGCCATAGACATAGAAGCGCGCCTCACGCAGCTTCGTCTCCAAATGGCCGCTGCCTAGATTATGCAGGGGCGCGCCGCAGCCGACCTCCTTGCCGTCCGCCGTCAGCGCAAAAGTGACGGCGATGGGCTGCGTCTTGCCGCCCGCGGCGAGAGCCGCCCCCGAAGCGAGGAAAAGACATCCGGCCGCCGCCGCGGCCGCAAATCCGACATTTCGCAATTTCCGCATCTCGACTTCCTCCGCTTTTCGGCCGGGCGTTTCGCCGTCCGCAATATGTCTCGAGGGGCCCGCCTGTCTTATTAGACGAATGACTACGCCAAAAAGGAACCTCGGGACGAAAGATTTTTTGCCGCAGCGCGAATCCCCGTCCCGCGGCCCCACCCGATCAGAACTCCACCCGCAGCGATCCGAGGAAGGTGCGCGGCGTTCCGGTCTGAATCAGCAAGCGGCTGGCGGCGGACGGGTAATAGACCGCATCGGTGATGTTCTTGACGTTCAGTTGCGCGGTGACGGTAAAGCCTTCGATCTTGGTCGTATAGGCGATCATTCCATTGAGCAGCGCATAGCTGGGAAGAACGAAGGAATTCGCCGTGTCGCCGAACTGGTCGGAGCTCACATTGACGCCTCCGGCGAGGCTGAGCCCGTGGAATGCGCCATCGGCGTCGTATTTGATCCACAGATTGCCATAGTTGCGCGGGCTGCCCGGCAAAATGCCGCCGGCGACCGCGATCTGCCGCGTATAGGCGCTGAGCGGATCGGTGGCCGTGCCGACGAGAGTGCGCACATCGTCATGCGTGTAATTGGCGATGACGCTCCAATTATCGTCGACGCGGCCGGTCAGATCGAACTCGAAGCCCCGGCTGCGCGCCTTGCCGACCAGCAGCGTATTGTTGGCATTGCTCGGATCGGTCACCGGGACATTCGTCTTGGTGATGTCGAAATAGGCCATCGTCAGCATGAGGCGCTTGTCGAAGAGCTCGGCCTTGACGCCGCCCTCATATTGCTCGCCCCTCTGCGGCGCCAGAGTGATATTCTGCGTCGTGACTTGATTTGCGCCGAGCGACTGCGTGAAATTGCCATAGAGCGACAGCCAGGGCAGCGGCTGATAGACGACGCCGACGCGCGGGCTGAAGCCCTTGTCATAGGACGACCAATAGGTGGCCTGGGCGAGAAAAGGCGAGGTGCGGACGCGGCTGAGGGCCGTCTCCGCCCAATCATATCGTCCGCCGAGCAGCACATGGACCTTGTCGTCGAGGAGGGAGATCATGTCCTGGGCGTAGACGCCCATCCATTTCGCGCCGTTCATGAGAAACTGCGGGCTCCGGTAGATCGCCTCGAACTGGTAATAGTTCGGCGCATAGACATTGAGCGCCGAACCCGCGGGCTGGAAGCCCGTATACATCGGATTGAAGAAATTGAAGTGATCGAAGCCGACCAGTATCGAATGCTCTAGCGGCCCGGTCGCGAATTTTCCTTTCACGTCGAGATTGGTCGCGAACATTTTGTCGGTGAAGCCGGGATTGATCGTCAATGAGCGGGTCATCACGCCGGTCGCTTGGTTGAAGCCGAGCGGAAAGACGTTGTTGGTCTGAAGTCCGACGTTCGAATAGCTCAACCTGTTCGTCACGCTCCATCCGGGCAGAAAATCATAGGTCCAATCATAGGCGATCCGCTTCTTGTCGAAATTGTCGAGCAGCGCTTTATTGACCAAAGTCGGCTGCAGATAACGGCTCCTGGGAAGATTGGCCGGCCCCCCGGCGATGGCCGGATAGACCGGATAATCGTCCACCCAGGTCCGGTTCTGATATTCGAAATCTATGTTCATTCGGAACTGCTCGATCGGATGGAACGAGAGCGTCGGCGCGATGAGCACGTTTCGATCGGTCACGAAATCGCGATAAGAATCTGTACGGTAGAATTCGCCATTGAAACGATAGAGAATGGATTTGTCGCTGGTGACCGGGCCGGTCGCGTCGACCGTCGTCCGCGTCATCCCATAAGATCCGACCTGCTGCTCCACCGAATAATAAGGGATATCGAGCGGACGCTTGACCACCATATTGACCACGCCGCCGGGCTCCATCCTGCCGAAGAGCATTGCGGCGGGGCCTTTCAACACGTCGACGGATTGCAGATTTGTGGTGTCGTAGTAACGGTAACGATATTCCTGAAGTCCATTCTTATAGGTGCTTCCGAAGGTCGAGAAGCCGCGCACCTTGAGAACGTCGAAGAAGTTTGGAACGATGGTCACGCCGCTGACATTCGAGACGACGGCGTCTCTCAGGCTGATCGCCTGCTGATCGTCCATCGTCTGGCGCGTCACGACCTGAATGGACATGGGCGTCTGCATCAGCGGCGTGTCGGTCTTCAATGTCGTCGGCGAGGTCGCGCTCGGCCGGTATCCCGTGAACCTGTCGCCCGGCCCTCGCGGCGCGCCGGGCGCAGGCCGCCCCTTCTCCGCGCCGACATCGATCGGCGGCAGCGCCTCCGCGCCGGAGGCGTCGGTCATCGTTCCGCGATCGTTCTGCGCCAAAATGATGGACACGGTCCTGCCCTTGGCGGCGAAGCGCCACGACAGCCCCGTCCCCGAAAGCAGCCGATCGAGCCCCTCGCCGACGGCGAAATCGCCGTCGAGTCCGCCCGTCTTCAGCCGGCTCGTCACCTCGGCGTCGTAGAGAATCTGCAATCCGTTGAGATCGGCGAAGGCGTTCAGAGCGCCCGGCAGCGGGCCGGACGCGATGCGATAGCTCTGCACCAGCCCCGCGCGCTCCTGCGGCGAAATGGCCGCCTGCGCCGGCGAGTCGGAGACTCCCGAGCTCAGCGCCAGAGCGCCCATGGCGGCGATCGCCAGCGTCGATCCCATCCTGCCTTCGCCCACTCCGAAACCGTTGCGATTATCCCGATCCGCCATTGCGCCGCCTCTTCATTGCCGGAGACGGTTTTTGTCCCCTGTGACAGCCCTCCACGCGGCAGACGGGCAAAGAGGAGGTCGGCCAAGAAAAAATTTTCGTCCTACGGCGCTTCTATTCGTGGACGATGGTCAGATATTTGGTGACATGCGTCGCATGCAGGCCGAGCGAGGTCTCGATTTCGTCGAGAGCGGCGATCGGATCCTGAGCGTTGAACACGCCGGTCACGCGCCGCGCCTTCAGTGTCGGATCGAGGAAATAGACGAAACCGCGATGATAGCGGCCGAGCGCGCGCACGACCTCGCCGAGCGTCCGATTTTCGAACATCAGCTTGCCGCGCCGCCAGGCGGTGGCGCGCGCGAGATCGACCGGCTCCGGCGCCGCCGCCGTCTCTCGCGCGGCATAGGCGCTCTGTCGCCCCTCCTCGACGACGACCTCGCCGCCGGCGCTCGCGACGCGCACGCGATGGCTCGTCACCGTCACGCGGGCCTTGCCGTCCTCGAGCGAGACGATGAAAGCCGTGCCCAGCGCGGTCGCCGTCCCGCCGGCCGCCTCGACGATGAAGGGCCGCGCCGGATCGGGCGCGACGTCGAACCAAGCCTCGCCCTCGAGCAGAGTCACCCGCCGCTGCGTCGGGCCGAAATGGAGAGCCACCGCGCTGCGGGCGTCGAGTTCGATGCGCGAGCCGTCGGCGAGCGTCGCCTGTCGCGTCTCGCCGGGACCGGTGAGGAAATCCGCGCGCAGCCGCAGCGCGATCTCGTCTAAGAAGACCAACGCCAGCAGCGCGACGCTCGCCGCGGCGGCCGCTTTGCGCCGCCGGCGCCGAATCTTGCGCTGCGGGCCGGCGCCCGGCCAGCGCGGCGCCATGAAATCGCCGAGCGCGGAAAGGCTCTCATAGGCCGCGCGATGAGCGTCCTCGGCGAGCCAGGCCTCGAAGGCCGCCTGCTCCTTCTTGGAGAGCGTCGCCTCATTGCGCCGCAGCCACCAGTCGATCGCGGCGTCGCGGATGGTGGGCGCAGCGGTCGCGCATTTCTTCTCGGACATGACCTCATCCATCGCAGAGCCACGCCGGAGCCCGCGGCGAGCGAGCGGCGTCCTGCGCAGCATCCCACGCGCCAGATTGCGAAAAAGGAGGCCGCACGCGCAAAATTCTATTCCAGCGCCGCCCAGCAGCGCGCCATGGCGAGCCGCATGTGCTTTTGCGCCATATTGCGCGATATGCCCAGCCGCTCGGCGATCTCGCCGAGGCCGAGCCCCTCCCGCATATAGAGCAGAAACACGTCGCGGCAGCGCGGCGGCAAGCCGTCCACGGCCTCGCACAGCAGGCGCCATTTCTCCTCGGCCTCGAGGCGGGCGTCCGGCGATGCTCCGGTCGCGACGGCCTGCTCGGCGTCGGCGCCGAGGTCGACATATTTCGCTTCCGTGCGGCGGCGGCGGGCGTGGTCGCGCGCGAGATTGACGGCGATGCGCTGCAGCAGCGACGGCGGATCGGCCACGGCCTCGAAACGATCGCTCCGCAAGGCGCGCACAAAGGTTTCCTGCAGCAGATCGGAGGCGTCCTCGCGTCCCACGCGGCGCGAGAAATAGGCGATGAGCTCGCGCCGGCTGCGCAGGAACAATCGACCGAAGAATCGCGATTTCTCATCCGACATCGACAATGTCCGGCGACGGCCGAAGCGCCCGGCGACGGGCCGGGGTTCAGCGAGAAATTGGCGAGAATGCGGGCGGGCCGTTCATGCGACGCGCCGGCTCGGGCGAAGAAGGCGGCGCAGGAGGCCGCCGCGGATCAGCCCAAAGACGGTGGCGCGCGCGACGACCAGGGCGGCGCCGGCTCGGGACCGCGAGCGTCGGGCTCGACGGCGAAACCGAGCGTCGTCGCCTCACCCGAGGAGACGCGGAGCGCGACCGAGGAGACGTCGCTATCGAGCGGCGAAAGGGCTGCGGACCCCAACGCGCAGCATTGCGGATGCAGCGGGCAGGCGGGCGGCGGAGCCTCGCCTCTATGCCCCGGCGCGCGGCAATCGGCGGAAGCGACATCGAGGCCCGCCGGAGCGCCGACTCCGGCCGCAGAGCGATGCGCGTGACCCGAGCCGATCGCAAAGAAGAGGAGGAGCGCTTGCAGCATTGCGGCGAGAACGGCGATCGGACCGATCGTCGCTCGCTTCGAAAAACCTCTGCCGCGCAAACTCGCCATAGGGAACGATCCGGCGCCGCGCGATCGATCGGCGAGGGCCGACGGAAAAGCGCGCGCTCGATTCCTAGAACGCGCGGTCACGGCAAGTCAACGGGCGGCGCCGTGAGGCGGATTGGATTTCCGCGACGAGGCGCCGGTGACGGACAGCGCGCAGAGCGCCGGAGTCGGCGTCGAAAACGACCATTGCTCGCGTATTCGCTGCGATGTTTGGCGAACTGCGCGCGACAAGCGTATAGACGCCACGGCTGCGATCAAAAGAGAGAAGCGCCTCGTTCTCGACGGCAAAGCCCTCTCGACGCGCCCGCTCGGCGAGAAGCCTGCGCCCGACGGCGCGCGCCGCGCGCAGATGTTCTCGTGGCGAGGTTCGCGCCCTCCTCACGACGCCAGCTGCGCCCTCACCACCCGCCTGATCGAATTTCGCATGTTGACGGTCGCCCGCCTTTTCCTCGCGTAGGTCCGTTCGAGAAGTGGGCGTATGGCGTCGAGAAGGCCGATCTCCCCCTGTCCGAACTCAGGCTTGCCGATGCGTCGATTGATCCGGACGACCAGAGGCCGCCGGTCGTCGCGAGGATACGACGGCGGGCGACCGTCGCGCCTGGCGATCATAGGGTCCAGCGAGCCGAGATCGACTTGCGGGCCGTGCGCTTCTTCCACCAGACATACACGCCTGTCGCGCTCAGCATGACGATCGCCAGACCGAGACAGGCGACGAAAATGCGGTATGGGGTTCCGAAGACATTCGCCGTGTGGAGCTCGACGAGCCATGTCGTCAGCGTCGCGCCACTGTGCTGGCCGGTCGGCAGGCTGAGCGCGGTCAATTCGCCGTCGCGCGCGTCGAAGAGGATGGATGTCGATCCCGCCTTGTCGCCGATGTCGCGCGACGAGCGCACGCGATATTCGAAGAGGCCTTTCTCGCGCAGATCATAGAGCGCAAGCGGGCGTTCGATCGCAAATCCGTGAATGCGCGCCTGCTCCGCCATCAGGCGCTCGCCGATCGCTTGCGCTTCCTCCCAGTCCATGAGCGGACGCGTTCCATTGCGCGGAGGCGCTTCCGCCGCCCAGACGGGGCCGTCGTATCGGAAGAAGAGCTGCGTCGCTTTCGTGTATAAATTGGGGAAGGTGAAGAAGACGCTCGACCAGGCGAAGACGAGCAGAATCGCCCAAAGCCACAGGCCGCCGGCGCGATGCAGATCGAAATTGAGCCGGTAGAAGGAACCCGACGGCCTGATCAGCCACGCCCGCCGCCACCGCGCGAGAAAGCCGCGACGCGCCTGTCCGCCGGCGGGCGGCAAAGTGAGATAGAAGGCGACGAAGCAATCGATCGTCCAGGTCAGCGCGACGGCGCCGAGAATCCAGTCGCCGATCCCGCTCATGGCGAGATACATGTGCAGGCCATAGACGAAGGGCATGATGTCGTTCTTCGTCTTGGGCAGTCCATGCCAGACGACGCGCCCGCGCTCGCTCCCGTCGATCGGATCGAGATGGAGAAATTCGAAATCGAGCGGCGGCGCGCCGTCCCGGGCCTCCATGCCTATCTGAACCGTGCCGGGATAGCCGAGATAGACGGTCCGCGCGCGCGCCTGCGGAACGAGCGCCTCCGCGCGGCGGGCCAGCGTCGCGGAGTCGAGCATGACGCCGGGGCGTTCGCCCGGATAGAGATCAGGCGTCAGCCATTGATTGATCTCCAGCCAGAAGGCGAGCAGGCTGCCGGTCAGCCCGACCAGGATCAGAAATCCCGCCATGGCGAGGCCTGCCCAGCGGTGCAGCCGAACAAAAATATTGCGCATTATGTCACCCGTTCGTGAACAGGTCGCCGCCCTCGCCGAAAAGCGAGGGCGGCGAGGCGTCTCACCATTCGAAACGCAACGTTCCGATCGCCGTGAAAGGCGGCGCAGGAAGCGCCGACAGCGGCGGATTGTAGTAATTGAGCAAATTGTCGACGCCCGTATAGTAGCGCGTATTGGTGATGTTGCGTAGATTGAGCTGCGCGGTCACCTTGTGGCCCTCATAGAGGGTCGTATAGCTCGCGAAGCCGTCGAGCCGCGCCCAGCCGGGAATGACGAAAGTATTCTGAATATCGCCCCAGGCGTGCGTCGAGGCGGTGACGCCGCCGCCGACGCGCCAGCCGAGGCCGCTCTCGCCGAAATCATAGGTGAGGAAGACTTTTCCCGAGTGACGCGGCGTATTGTCGAGATGGTTCTGATAGACGCCGCTCGGACCGAACCAGCCGAACGGATTGAGCGGATCGCGCCAATTGTCGGAGATCACCTTCGCGTCGATATGCGCGTAATTGGCGATGACCGTCCATCGATCGGTGATGCGGCCGACGACGTCGAGCTCGATTCCGCGGCTGCGCTGCAAACCGGCGAGTTTCATTGCGAATGGATCGGGCGACGTATAGTCACGCGTCGCAATGCCGGATTTGGTGATTTGGAAGAAGGCGAGCGTCGCGGTCAACCCCTCGAGCGGCTCGGCCTTCAGACCCACCTCCCATTGCGCGCCGCGCCGCGGTCCGAGATTGACGCCATTGGAGTCGACGCCATTGTTGGCGCCGAAGGAGCGCGAGTAGCTGCCATAGACGCTGAGCTCGGGCAGCACGTCATAGACCAAGCCGAAACGCGGGCTCCAGGCCTTGTCGTTGCGTGACTTCGCATGATTGCGCGCGGCGCTCGCCGTATCCGCGCTGGCGCTGAGATCGCCGCCGAAGGACGAGGACGTTCCCCGTGTGATGTCGGCGACGTCGTAGCGCACGCCGAGCAGCAGATGCGCCTTGTCGTCGAGCGCGGTGATCTGATCCTGGACATAGAAGGCCTTCTGACGTTGCAGCTCCGAGGAATGGTATTTGGAGCCGACGCCGGCCACGCTCGCGAAATAGGCGTAGGGCGAGACGGTCCCATAGATCGGATTATAGATGTCGATCGAGGAAGCCCCGCCATTGTCGGCGAAGTAATAGTCTGTGAGGCTGTTGACATAGTCGAGCCCGAATAGGAAATCGTGCTTCGCGCCGAATGTCGTGAATTTCCCTTCGACGTCTATGTTGGTCGCGAAGGTTCTCCCGGAAACCCATTGATACTCGCCGATGCGCGGCAAATTGCGCATATTGGTCGAGTCGACGCAGAACGGATAGCCGCAGAACATGGTGACCATGTTCTTCTCCATCGTCGGCGTCGCCGCGAAAAGAAAGCGATTGGTCACTTTCCAATTCTCATCGAGATTTTGCCGGAAGCGATATCCGATGTTGAAGCTCTCTATATGGTCGCGCGGATCGTTCGGCTCCTGGAACGAGCGATAGAAAGGCAGATTTGCCGGCGCCGAGCCGATCGTCGGCACGCCGATGTCGCTCTGCGCCTTCTGGCCGAGGAATTGCCCATCGATGGTGAAGTCTGTCCATTCCGTCGGCCGATAGCTGATGACCGGCGCGATGAGCACGCGTTCGCCGCCTTGGAATTTGCGGAAGGAGCCATTGTTCTGATAGGCGCCCGACACGCGATAGGCGAGCCCGGGAACCTCCGGCAGAGGCGTCGAGAAATCCCAGCTCGTGCGATAATGATCGAAGGAGCCGATCTGCTGATCGATGACATAGCGCGGCTTGTCGAGCGGCTCCTTGGTGACGATGCCGATGAGTCCGCCGGGCTCCGCGCGGCCATAGAGGACCGAGGCCGGTCCTTTCAGCACCTCGATTCGCTCGATATTCGCCGTATCGAAGCCGCTCGGATTGGCGCCGCCGCCGGGAATAGGGAGATTGTTGCGATAAATATAGAGGCTGTCGAAGCCGCGGATCTTGAAATTATAGCCCTCGAGCTCGTTGCTGTTCGAGCGCACGCCGGGAACATTCTCCAGCGCATCGACGAGGCTGGTGAGAGCCTGATCGATGATGACTTGCTTGGGCACGACATTCACCGACGCCGGAATCTCGCGGAGGGGCGTGTCGGTCTTGGTGGCGGAGCCGGCCTCCTTAGCCACATAGCCGTCCTGGGCGGTCTTCGGCTCGCCGCGAAAGCGTGAGGCGGATGGAGCGGAAGTGGATTCGCCGGCGACATCGATCGTCGGCAGAGCCTCCTGCGCAGAGGCGTCGAGAGAGAGAAGCAAAGCGAGAACGCCGGTCGAGGCGCCGCGCGAGAGACGAGACGAAATCATGAACATGCTCCCGAGCGCCCGCCGCGGGTGCTCGCCGAATAGGGTTGTTCGGAAAAGGCGAGGGAGGTCAGACCGTGCGGGCGCGGCGGGGCGGCGCGCGCGACGACCAGGCGGTCGCCCAGCCGGCGAGGGCGAGGAAGTCCTCGCGCGCGGTATACTGTGCCGGGGCGCCAGAGGAGGCGGCGCGCAGAACCAAGCCGCGTAGCGCCGGAATATCGGCATGCGCAGGCTGGTCGCACCCTGCCGCGCAGCAAAGACCGCCGAAGTGGCATTCGCCGCGGCGCGAGTCGTCGCTCGTCCGCTTGGATCGATGGTCGGCGCAATCGGCCGCGATCGAAAGGGCGAAGCCGCCGTCGGGCGCGTGCCGCGACCAGCGCGGCAGCTCCGCGAGGAGGCCCGCGACGAAGATCAGCAGCGCCATCAGGCCGGCGACCGACGCGCGCCGGCGCACGGCGCCCATGCGCCGCGCCGCGCGCGTCGAATTTCGTTTCGATTGCCGCATCGCCATCGTCGTTTCGACCATCGCCCACCACAATAGCCAAGGCGAAGCGACGGAACCTGACATGAATCTGGCGCGGCCGCCTCGGGATCAGATTTCCGCCGGGCGTGTCCTTCCGGCCACAGCGCCGGAGTGATATGGCTGCAGTCGCGCCAGCGGCGTCGCGAGATTGCGCCGCGCGCCAGTCGGAGCGGCGTCCGGATGCGTATATTGCTGGTGGAGGACGAGTCGGAGGCGGCGCGGCTGATCGCGTCGCTGATCGGAGCGGCGGGTTTCGCCGTCGATCGCGCGGCGTCGATCGCGGCGGCGCGGGAGGCCGTGGCGAAGACGGCCTATGATCTCGCGCTGCTCGACCGCCGGCTGCCGGACGGCGACGGCCTCACTCTGCTGGCCCATCTGCGCGCCGCCCTGCCCGGCGTCCGCGTGATGATGCTGACCGCCATGGACAGTCTCGACGAGAAAGTGTCCGGCCTCGACGACGGAGCCGACGATTATGTCACCAAGCCGTTTCAGGGCGAGGAGCTGATCGCACGCATCCGCGCCTGTCTGCGCCGTCCCGGCGGACCGCGGCTCGCGCCGATCGTCGTCGGCGCCTTGTCCTTCGACGTGACGACGCGTGAAGTGTCGATCGCCGGCAGGAACGTGGCCCTGCATCGCCGCGAGCTCGATCTGCTCGAGGCGCTGATACGCCGCGTGAGCCGGGTGACGCCGCGCGAGACCCTGTTCGAGGAAGTGTTCGCCGCGGGCTTCGACGTGCAGGACAATGCGCTCGACACCGCCATATCGCGCCTGCGCAGGCGGCTGGACGCGCTCGGCGCCGGGGTGAGCGTCCATACGCTGCGCGGCGTCGGCTATATGTTGACGGAGCATGTCGGTTGAGGGGGCCGTCGCTCGTCGCGCGAACGGTCGCCTTTCTCGTCGTCGCGCAGATCGTCGCTTTCAGCGTCGCCTGGTTCATGACGCTCGGTCTCGGCCTGGCCGGCATCGAGCGGTTCACCTATTCGCTGGACGAATTGTCGACGGCTCGCGCCCAAAAGCAGGTCGTCGCGTCCCTGGCGCGGGACGAGGACGGACAAATCGTGATCGCCCCGACGCCCGCGCTGCGGCACGAATTGGCCCATTCTCCGACGATGAAGGTCGCGGCCTTCGACACGCTTCGCGGGCGGCCTCTCGGCGGCTCGGCGCCGGAGCTGGTCGAAGCGTTGCGCCCCTTGATCACCATGCGTCCCACCCATGTGCATTTCGTCCTACCGGGCCAACTGCCCTCCGTTCGCCTCGGGCTCCTCGAGCCGCAATGGACACGCTTCGGCCCGGTGCATGTCGCCGTCTATGAAACGAGGTTTCATCTGAGCGATATTCTCGACGATGCGGTGGAGGCGTCGCTCGGGCTCGCCGCCTATATTCTCATGGCGATCTTGATGAGCGGCGTGGCGGCCTGGATCGCCGTGCGCTGGGGCCTGCGGCCGTTGCGCGAAATCGTCGCCGAGGCGGCGCGCATCGACATGGACTCGCTGCATCAGCGTCTGTCGTTGAAAGGCGTGTCGGCGGAGATCGGTCCGCTCGTCGAGGCCGTCAATGGCGCGCTGGCGCGGCTCGACGCCGGCGTCGCACGGCAGCGCCGCTTCACGGCGAACGCCGCCCATGAGCTGCGCACGCCGGTCACCATTCTCGGCGCCCGACTCGACGCGCCCGAGGAGCCGAGCTTCAAGAACGATCTGAGGCGAGATCACCGCAGGATTCGTAATATCGTCGAGCAGCTGCTCGCCGCCGCGCGCCTGGGCGGCAATACGGCGCGCTTCGAGGAGGGGCTCGATCTCGCCGCATTGGCGCGCGCCATGATCGGCGACGCCGCCCTGCTCGCCGTGCGATCCCGGCGTCACCTCATCCTAGAGGCGCCGCAGACGCCGGTTCTCGTCACCGGAAATCGCGTCGCGCTCGAATCGGTGATCGCCAATCTCATCGATAATGCATTGAGGGCCGAGCCCGAGGGCGGGACGGTGCTCGTCCGCATTTTCGAGGATGCGTCGCTCTGGGTCGAGGATCATGGAGACGGCGTCGATGAAAATGACCAGGCGGCGATTTTCGAGCCTTTTTGGCGTAAGAGCGACGCGGCGCCGGGCACGGGTCTCGGCCTTGCTATCGCCAAGGAGCTGATCGATGCCCATGGCGGCCGAATCTGGGTCGAGACGACGCCCGGCGGCGGAGCGACGTTCAAAATTTCATTCGATCCTCGCGTCGGCAGGAGAGAACGCAACTCCTGATGCGCCTCCGTCATAACCGGAAAGTCGAGCTTTCCCCCTACCCCCTGCCGCGCAATTCCTCGCCTCTTCTCGCCCAGCCGGCGGCGATGGCGCGCCCGAGCGGCGCGAGCGCCGGAGGGCTCGCAGCCGAGTCCCGCCCATAGAGAAAAGCGTCGAGCGCGGCGAGCTGCGCGCCAATGTCCTCGCGCGTCACGACCGCCCGCCAGCCCGCGCGATCGGCCTGCGCCAATTGGCTCGCCGCGCGACGAAATGCGGCGGCGTCCCCGGCGCGGGCGGCGCGGCGCAACGCCCCGAGCGCCGCTGGCCGGCGCGCGAGACGTCGCTCGGATGATGCGGCGGCGAGAAGAAAGACGAGAGCCGCCGTCGCGACGAAACTCGCCAAAGCGGCGATCAGCGGTTGCGGCGCCAGCAGGCCATGGCTCTCGCGCAGTCTCGCCGCGGCCCGCTCGCGCGCGGCCTCGATGAAAGCGACGCGGCGCTCGGGCGCGACCGCCTCGCGCATTCTGCGCGTCGCTATATCGAACCAGGCGATGCGGATCGGCGGCGCGAAGGCGGAGATGGACGACACCGGACGCACGCTCCAGCGATAGACGGCGCGCGCGATCGGCCCTTGGTCGGTGACGATCGTCCGCCGCTCGACCGGCGCGGCGAAAGTGATGATTCCGGGCGCGCGGAAATTGGGCAGCGGCGGCAGGCGGTCGGCGGTGACGCCCTCGGCTTCCACCGTGACCGTGCGCCGCGCCGTCTCGCCGAAGGGGATTTTGTCCGGCTCCGGCTCCCAGGCGTCCGAGATGCGCAGGCTCTTGGCCGGCAAAAAACTCTCGCCCGGCGGCGCGAGGCCGTCCCGCGCGCGCACCTCGATCTCGAAAGGCGCGGAGGCGTATTCCGCCTCGACCTTGCCGCTCTCTTCTATGCGATAGGCGATGCGGCGCGTGAAGGGCGGAATCGTCAGCCGCCCGGCGCGCAGCGGATAGATCATCAGCACGCGCTCGACGACCGGCGTCCAGAAACCGTCGATCATCTCCTCGCTCGAGGAATCGACGCCGAATTGCTGCCAGTCGAAATCGACGAGAGAGGGCTGGATGATATGGTCCAGCAAAATGCGGCCGCGTATGGCGGAGCGCAGCACGAGGCGCAGCGGCTCGCCGACATAGGGCGTCTCGGCCGGCAGCTCGACGCGAATCTCGACGCGGCCGACCGGCGCGTCATTCTCCTGCGCCGCGACGCGCGCGAATGAACAGAGCGCGAGGCAAAGAACGAGCGCGAGCCGCAGCAGCATCAATCGTCCTCCTCCAACGCGCCGCCGCCGGCGCGCAACCGCCGCGCCTTCTCGGCGGCGATGCGCAGCTTCAGGAAACGGCCGGGATCGTCGGCGAGGCTCTGCAGCCATTCCGGGCTCGGCCGCACGGAGCGCGCCTCGAGGCGCCGGCGCACGCGGCGGTCCCGCTCATGCAGCAAAGCGGCGACGTCGATCTTCTGCCCGCCGGTGCGGCCCGCGCCCTCCGAGGCGCCGACGGCGCCGGTCGCGCCGCTGCCGCTCTCTGTCGCCTCGCCCTGCCCCTTGCCGACTTTGGACGCCTTGGCGCCGCCCCGCTCGCCTGGACGCGAGCGCGTCTCGCGATCGCCGGCTGCGCCTTCGCCCGAGCCGCTGGCGTCATCGTCCGGATTGGCGCGCGCACGCTGCTGGGCCGTGGCCGGCGAATTGGCCGTGGCGGCGCCGTCGGCGTTCTCGCGCTCGATCAAGCCGAGCAGCAGATCCTTGTTGAAGGCGGCGTCTTCATCGTCTGGATCGGCCTGCAAGGCGCGGTCATAGGCGGCGATCGCCTCCTCGTAACGTCCAGCGAGCGCGAGCGCGCCGCCGAGATCATAGGCGCTCGCTGGATCGCGCGCGAAAGCCGCGGCCGCCTCCTCCCACCGCCCCGCCGCATAGAAGGCGACTCCCGTCCAAGCGGGATCGGCGAAGACATGGGCCGCAGCGGACGAAAGCCCCAGCGCCAATAGCGCGCGGCCGGCGAGCTGGGGCCCGAGCGTCCAGCCGGCGCCGAAAAGGGAAAGGAGCAGGAGGAGAGCGAGGGCGAGCCTGAAGGCTCGCGGGCCAGGGAGCGCATCGGACCGCGAGTCTTCAGGCTCGCGTCGCAACGAATCGTGCGACGTCATTCGCCCCTCCCGCGCAGCACGAGGAGCAGCGGCGCCGCCGCGAGAATGAGGATGAAGCGCCCATAGTCCCGCCATTCCAGCGCGCGCAGCTCGCCCCGTCCGACATGGGCGACCCCGCTCGCGGCGATTTCTTCGGCGATCTCCTGCGGATGGGCGGCGTCGCCGGCGCGGCCACGGCCGGCGACGGCGAGCGCCGACATGGCGGCGCGGCGGGCGGGAGCGAGCGCATCCGCCCCGGCGCGGGCCGAGACGAACATGGTGTGGACCCTATGCCCCTCCCGCGCCAGCGCGGCGGCGAGACGTTCGGCGCGGGGATCGACGCCCTCGCCATCGGAAATCACAGCGACATCCGCCGCCACGATCTGCGCTTCGCGCAGCAGGCGGCGGGCGAAGGCGAGCGCGCGATCGGGCTTGGTTCCGCCGTCGGGAACCGTCATGTCGTCGATGGCGAAGAGAAGCGATTGGAGCGCTTTCGCATCATCGGTCAGCGGGCTCGCCAGATAGGCGTCGCCGGCGTAGAGCGCAAGGCCGAGCTGCCTCGCGCCCGAACGCTCGAGCAGGAATTGCGCCGCCGCCACCGCCTGCGGCAATCGCTCGCCGCGGGAGACGTCCAGCAAGATCAAGGTCGCGTCGAGATTGCGAAACTGCTCCGCGCCGGGCGTTTTCAGCGCCGGCCCGCAGAGCGCCAGAGCGATGAGCGCGACGCTCCAGAACAGCGGGCCGTCGCGCCGCGACGCGCCGCCGATCACATGACGACGCGAAATGGCGGCGAGCAACGACGGATCGACGACGCGCCGCCAATCGCCGAGCGCGTCGCGCCGTCGCGTCGCGATCAGCAGCAAAGCGAGCGCTGGCGGAACGAGCAGCCAGAACGGCCGAAGCAGAGCGAAATCGCCGAAGTCGATCATCGCCGCTCTCTCGTCGAGAGAACGAGCGCCGCCGCGGCGACGAAAGCGAGCGCGCCCGGATAGATCCAGAACTCGCGAAAGATGATCGTCGGCGGCGCGGGAGCGGGGCCGGCGACGAGCGCCTCGATGGCGCGCGTCGCCGCGCCGAGCTCCGCGCCGGTGCGGGCGCGAAAGGCCGCGCCGCCGCCGATCTCGGCGATGTGCTGCAAGGCCGCGAAATCGACGGCGTCTGGATCGTCGGGCTTGCTGGATGTGTCGTCCACGCCGAGGCCGATGGTGAAGATTTTAACGCCCATGCCGCGCGCCAGCTCGGCGACGGCGGCGGGCTCGCTGGAGCCGGTGTTATTGGCGCCGTCCGAGAGAAGAATCACGAGACGCGAGGGCGCTGTCGAGTCGGAGAGGCGCTTCAACGCGAGGCCGAGCCCTTCGC
The DNA here is from genome assembly GCF_015709455.1 of Methylosinus sp. H3A. Lineage (NCBI taxonomy): Bacteria > Pseudomonadati > Pseudomonadota > Alphaproteobacteria > Hyphomicrobiales > Methylocystaceae > Methylosinus > Methylosinus sp. H3A. The sequence goes on along the minus strand of NZ_JADNQW010000005.1, from coordinate 2,440,500 downwards.
CGATCGCGGTGGAGCGGCCGACGAGTCCGATCTCCATCTCCTCGAGCGTCGCGCTCACTGCGCGAAGGTCGAAGCTCGACGGCGCGGCGGCGAAGGCCGTCTCGGCGAAGACGACGAGGCCGATGCGATCGCCGGCGCGGCGGCGGATCAATTCCGCGCCGACATGTTTCAACACGGCGAGACGACTCGCGGCGACGCCGTCGAGCTCGAAATCCGTCTTGGTCATGCTGCCGGAGAGATCGAGCGCGAGCATTATGTCGCGTCCCGCGGCCGGCAGTGCGGCGACCTCGCCCGCGACGCGCGGCCCGGCGAGCGCGAGCACGAGACCGATCCAGGCGAGCGCGGCCGCGATCTCGCGCCAGGAGAGTCTCAAGCGATTTGCGGAGGCGCCGGCGCCGAGCCGCTCGCGAATGGTCGCCGGAAGCGGCAGGCCGCCGCCCGGCGCCGCGCGGACGCCGAAGAACGCGCGCAGCAGCAACGGCGCGGGCAATAGCGCCAGAGCGAAGGGCGTCGCCAGCTCGAGCCCGTTCATCGGTCGAGCCTCGCCAGCAATTTCCGCAAGGCGCGATCGAGCGTCTCGCTCGGATCGTCGGCGCGCTGGCGATAGAGCGCGTCGCCATAGGCGCGGCCCTCTCCTTTGCTGAAGAGAGTCGTCGCGAAGATCACGTCGAGGCGCGCGAGCCAAGGCTCGCCATGCAGACTCACGACGCCTCCGTCGAGCGCGCCGGCGACGTCGCGCAGCATTTTCGCCTGCGCCGCGAGCCTCTCGGCCGCCGGCAGAGCGCGCGCCGCCGTGAGCGCCGAAAGCGCAGCGCGGCGTAGAGGCCGGCGGCGCCGGAGCCAGAACAGAATGGCGAGGGTGAGCGTTGCGGCGGCGACGCCGCCGGCGAGCGCCATGAGGGCGATCTCCGCCGTTCCGTCCGGCGGCGGCGCGCGCAGCGGCCGCAATTGCGTGATGAGCTCAGCGGGAGCGGCCATCGAAACGCTCCCCATCGAAGCGCTCGAGCGCGCGCGCGATCGTCTCTGCGTCGAGGCCCGCGTCGATCTCCAGCGCGCGCGCGCCGAGCCGGCGCAGACGCGCCTGACGCGCGTCCGCCGTCGGCGCCGCGCCGCGCGCGATGCGCAGCACGCCGGCGTCCTCGCGCGTGCGAAACGGATAGAGCCCTGTCGGCGGCGCCAACTCGAAGCGATCGGCGACGAGCAGGACGGAAAGATCGCGCCGACGCGTGATGCGCCCGACGATCGTGTCGAAACCATCGCCCGGCGCATCGAGCGCCGTGGCGAGCGTCATCGCGGACGATCCGCCGACGCTCTCCATTTCCTCGAGCGCTTCTGCGAGCGGCGGCTCGTATCTCTCGGCTTTGTCGTCGAGAGCGGCGCGATGCGCCTCGGCCAACGCGACGAGCAGCGGCGGGAAGCTGCGCGCGCCCGTGGCCCAGCCGAAGACACGCGCGCCCGCAGAACCGATCGCGGCGAGACCGACGCGGCCGTGTCCATCGATCACGCGCCAAGCCGAGGCGACGACGGCCTCGGCGGCGGCCACCGAACGAAAGGCGCGGCGCGTGCCGAACAACATGGATGCGCGAAAATCGACGAGGTAGAGCGCGCAGCGCTCGCGCTCATCGTGAAAGGTGCGGACATGCGGCGCGCCCGTGCGGGCGGTGACATTGCGGTCGAGGCTGCGAATATCGTCGCCGTCCGACCAGGGCCGCACGTCATAGGTCTCGGCGCCGCGTCCGCGCCGACGCCGGACCACGCCGCCATGCGGCGCAGCGGCCGCGGCTCTGCGCGCGTCGCTCCGTGCGGAGAGCAGCCGCAGACGCATCAACGCCTCGACCTCGAGATCGACGCCGGCGACGCGTCCCTCCGCCGCGCTCATGCAGGCGGGACCGCGTCGAGATAGGCGCGGATGATCGCGCGCGGCGTCTCTCCCTCGGCGAGCGCGCGCCAGCCGAGAATGGTGCGATGCGAGAGAACATCGACGGCGAGCTCGCTCACATCCTGCGGCGCGGCATAATCGCGCCCGTCGAGAAAAGCCCGCGCCTTGGCCGCGGCGGCGAGCGCCAGCGTGCCGCGCGGCGAGGCGGGATGCTCGATCTTCGCCGCGAGCTCGGGCGCGGTCGACGCATCGCGCGGCGCGGTGACGAGGCGCACGATATAATCCTTGATCGCGGCGGAGAGAAAAACCGACTTCGCCGCATGGCGCGCGGCGGCGATCTCCTCCACCTCGAGCGCCGCCGGCGGCGCGACGGGCTCGCCCTGCTCGCTCTCGACGAGATCGAGAATGAGGCGCTCGGTCGTCGCATTCGGCAATGCGAGCTCGACATGAAGCATGAAGCGATCGAGCTGCGCCTCGGGCAGCGGAAACGTGCCTTCGTGCTCGATGGGATTTTGCGTCGCCACGGTCATGAAAGGATCGGGCAGCGCATGGGTCGCGCCGGCGATCGTCGCCTGACGCTCGGCCATGGCCTCGAGCAGCGCCGATTGCACTTTGGGCGGCGCGCGATTGATCTCGTCGACGAGCAGCAGCGAATGGAAGATCGGCCCCGCGGCGAATTCGAAGACGCCTTTGTCCTGCCGCCAGATCGACGTGCCGGTGATATCCGCGGGCATGAGGTCGGGCGTGCATTGAATGCGCGCGAAGGAGAGGTTCGAAGCGCTGGCGAGCAGCTTGACGGCGCGCGTCTTGGCGAGGCCGGGCGCGCCCTCCAGCAGCACATGGCCGTCGGCGAGAAGGCCGATCAGCAGCCGCTCGACCAGCGCATCCGCGCCGATGAGACGCTCTTGCAGAAATGTCCTGATCTCCGCGATCCGGGCGCCCGGATCGCCGGAGCGGCCTTGGGTGACAGTGCGAAGCGGTTCCGTCAGATTCATGCGATGGGTCCATCGGCCGCAGTTGCGCGGCACCGACGGACTTTCGCCTCTGAGGCGTGCATTGTCGAGGGAAAACAGACCAGAAGAAACGGGCAATTTTCCCGATTTATCAGAGAATTCGACCCATGACGCGGAGGCCGCCGCAGCCGCCGCCCCACTCGATCGCCGCCCGACCGGCCTATTGACGGCGCTGTCCCACCATCTATACCGATAATGCGAACGGTTGTTTCGGCTTCCGTTCGGGCCATTTCGCGAGCGTAAGCCTTTTCACCGTCCGGACCCCGATGATGCGCGACTATCTGGGAAGACTCTCGCGCGCCCGAGGCGGCGCTTTCGCACGCGGTGGGCGATAATGTCCCCCGGCGAGACGAGCGCCATTTTCTTGGTGGACCAGGCCTCGCTGCGCGCGACGCATGGGCTCGACGAGTCGACCTTCGACGACGTGCGCTTCGTCGGCGCAACGCTCTCGCCCCGCGTGCCGGAGCTGATCGAGGATTTCTACGCCTGGCTGCGCGGCTTCACCGATTTCGCCCATTTCTTCGCCGATCCACGCATGCTGCTGCGCGTGAAGGCGCAGCAGAGGGACTATTGGACGGATTTTCTCGCCGCGGAGGTCGACGACGCCTATGTCGAGCGCCGCCGCGTCATCGGGCGGACGCACGCACGCATCGAGCTCGGCCTGCTGATCTATCTGCTCGCCATGGAATTCGTCTCGGCATGGCTGCGCCGCGCGATAGAGGCTGACGAGCGGCTGCGCGAGAACGCCACCGCCGCGCTTTCCGTCCGCAAGCTGATCGCCTTCGACTCGGCCATCGTCGTCGACACTTATGGCGCGCTCACGGCGCAAAATCTCGAGGACCATCGCGAGCGCCTGCATCATGTCGCCAGCGTGATGCGCGCGGTGACGGAGGGCGATCTCGACCGTCGCATCGAGCTCGCCGGCCCCGGCGACATTCTGGGGCTTTCGCTCAATGATCTCGTCGACAGCCTGCGCGGCGTCGCCGGAGAGATGGAGACGATCGCCGGCGGCGATTATTCCGCGCAGCCGGCGCCGCGAAGCGAGAAGGATCAGCTCGGCAAATCGCTGCAGGCGATGACCCGCGCGCTGCGCGAGGCCGCCGAGCGCAACGAGCGCCAGATGTGGCTCGCCGAGAACGAGACCGCGCTCGGCCAGGCGATGAGCGGCAATCCGACGATGCGCGAGCTGGCGCATCGCGTGCTCTCGCTGCTCTGCCGCGCGCTGAACGCGCAAGTCGGCGCGCAATATGTCGCCGAGGACGGCGGCGCGACGCTGCGCCTCGCCGGAACCTACGCGGCGGCCGGCGGCATGCGCGAGCGATGGCGGCTCGGCGAGGGCCTCGTGGGACAGGTCGCGCTGGAGAAGCGGCGCGTCATGGTGACCGACATTCCCGAGGATGGGCTCAACATCCATTGGGGCCTCGGCGAGACGCCGCCGCGCCATCTCGTGATCTTTCCGCTGCTGCACGAAGGCGAGACGCGCGGCGTCATCGAGCTCGGAGCGCTGGCGCCCTTCTGCGAAAGGCGTCTCCATTTTCTCGATTTCGTCTCGAGCGGCGTCGGACAGGCGATCGGCTCCGCGGAGGCGCGGGCGCGCATCGAGCAATTGCTAGAGGAATCGCGCGCGCAAGGGGAAGAACTCACAGCGCAGCAGGAGGAGCTGCGGCAGGTCAACGACACGCTGGAGGAGCACACGCGAGCGCTCGAGCTGCAGAAGGAGAATTTGCTCGCGACCGAAGCCGCGCTACGGCAGAAGGCCACGGAGCTCGAGCGGACGAGCCGCTACAAATCGGAATTTCTCGCCAATATGTCACATGAGCTGCGCACGCCGCTCAACAGCTCGCTCATTCTGGCGAAGCTGCTCGTCGACAATAGAGACGGCAATCTCGCGCCCGAGCAGATCAAATATGCGCAGAGCATCTATTCGGCGGGCAATGATCTGCTCGTGCTCATCAATGATATTCTCGATCTCTCCAAGATCGAGGCCGGCAAGATCGAGATCGATTTGGAGCCGACGGCGATCGCCCCGCTCGTCGCCGATCTCGAGCGCCGGTTCGAGCCGCTGGCGGCGGAGCGGCGGCTGCAATTCTCCGTCGTCGTCGAGCCCGGCGCGCCCGACACGGTCGAGACCGATCGCCAGCGCCTTCAGCAGATACTGTCCAATCTTCTCGCCAATGCGGTGAAATTCACCGAGCGCGGCGGCGTGCGCCTCGCCGTTCGCCGGGAGGATTCGCAGCGGGTCGCCTTCATCGTGGAAGATACGGGGATCGGCATAGCCGGCGACCAGCAGGAGGCGATCTTCCAGGTCTTTCGTCAGGCCAATGGCGCAATCAACCGGAAATTCGGCGGCACGGGCCTCGGACTCTCCATCTCGCGCGAATTCGCCGAGCTCCTGGGCGGCGTGCTCACGGTGCATAGCGAGCCGGGACGCGGCAGCGCCTTCACTCTGCTGCTGCCGTTGCGCGCGGATGGCGCGCCGGCGCCGGCGCCGGTCGCAAAGCGCGACGAGGCGCCGCCCCAACCCGTGGAGCGCCCACCAGCGCGGATCGCCGACGACCGCGACGCGGTCACCGATTCACGCCGCGTCGCGCTGATCGTCGAGGACGACCCCGCCTTTGCGGAAATCCTCCGCGACCTCGCGCGCGAGCTCGGCTTCAAATGCATCATCTCCGGCGCGGCCGGCGACGCGCTGCTGCTGGCGCGACAATTCCGTCCAGAGGCCGTGGTGCTCGACATCGGGCTTCCGGACCAGTCGGGCCTCACCGTGCTCGAGCTGTTGAAGCGCGATCCCGCGATCCGCCACACGCCGATCCATGTGGTGTCTGTGCATGATTATCAGAAGGTGGCGCTGGAGATGGGCGCCGTCGGCTATATATTGAAGCCCGCCAAGCGCGAACAGATCGTCTCGGCCTTCCGCCTGCTCGAGGAGCGGCTCGCGCGCGACAAGAAGGCGATCCTGATCGTGGAGGACGAGGGCGTCCAGCGCGCCGCGCTGATCGACCTCTTGTCCGCCGCCGATGTGGAGATCGTCGCCGTCGCGACCGCCGAGGAGGCCTTGCGCGAGATCGCCGACCGGCCCTTCGACTGCGTCGTTCTGGACCTCATGCTGCCGGGCGTGAGCGGCTTCGAATTCCTGGAGCGCGTGAGCCGCGACGAAATACGCGCCGCGCCGCCGGTGATCGTCTATACGGCGCGCTCGCTCAGCATCGACGAGGAGCAGAAGCTGCGGCGTCTGTCGAAATCCATCATCGTCAAAGGCGCGCGCTCGCCGGAGCGCCTCATCGAGGAGACGACGCTCTTCCTGCATCAGGCGGAATCGAAATTGTCGCCCGAGCAGCAGCATATGCTCGAGATCGCGCGCAGCCGCGACAATGTTCTCGACGGCCGCCGCCTGCTGCTGGTCGAGGACGACGTGCGCAATATATTCTCACTGACCGCCGTGCTCGAGCGCGAGGGCGTCGCGGTGCAGATCGCCCGCAATGGCAGGGAGGCGCTGGAGCGCATCGATCACGATCCGGCGATCGACCTCGTTCTGATGGATCTGATGATGCCGGAGATGGACGGTCTCACCGCGATGCGCGCGATCCGCGAGCGCGAAGCGAAAGCCGCGCTGCCGATCATCGCGCTGACGGCCAAGGCCATGCCCGACGACAGGGAGCAATGCCTCGCGGCCGGCGCCAATGATTATATTTCCAAACCGATCGACGTGGAGAAGCTCTTGTCGCTGATCCGCATATGGATGCCGAAATGATCGCTCTCGACGCCGACGAAAAAACCGAGATCGAGCTGGACCTCTTGCTCGAGGCCATCTACCGGCTCTACCAGCACGACTTTCGCGGCTATGCGCGCTCCTCGCTGCGACGCAGTGTCGCGCGGGCGCAGATCGCGCTGCGATGCGCGACGATCACCGATCTGCTCGATCGCATCGTCCATGACACAGGCGCCTTCGCGGAAGCGCTCCGCCATCTGACCATCCAGGTGAGCGATCTGTTCCGCGATCCCGGCTATTTCCGCCGGTTGCGCGAGACGATCGCGCCGCATCTCGCGACCTATCCGTCCCTGCGCGTCTGGATCGCGGGCTGCGGCACGGGCGAAGAGGCCTATTCGATCGCCATTCTCCTGCATGAGGAGGGGCTGCTCGAACGTTCGCTCATCTATGCGACCGACATCGACAAAACGAGCATGGCGGTCGCGCAGACCGGCGCCTACGAGCTCTTCCGCATGGGCGGATTCGCCGAGAATTATCACGGCTCCGGCGGGCGCGCGACGCTCTCCGACTATTTCATCGCCCGCGGCGCATATGCGACGATCGTTCCCTTTCTGAAGCAGCGCATCTTGTTCTGCGACCATAGTCTGGCGACCGACTCCGCCTTCGCGGAAATACATCTCATCTCTTGCAGGAATGTGCTCATCTATTTCGACAGGGCGTTGCAGGATCGCGCGATCGGCCTGTTTCGCGAGTCGCTCTGTCCGCGCGGCTTCATCGGCCTCGGGCCGAATGAATCGCTCACCTTTTCGCGTCATGCGTCTTCTCTCGAGATTCTTTCGACTGACGAGCAGATCTATCGGGTGAAATGATGAGAGCGATCGAAAACTCTTCGAACCCGTCCGGCCGTCGGCGGTCGTCGACGGCCAATTTCGACGCCGGCCGCACGTCCAAGCTTCCTGTCGTGCTCATCGTCGACGATTTCGCGGAAAATCTGATCGCGATGGAGGCCATGCTCCGCTGCGACGAATTCGAGATCGTCACCGCGCAATCGGGTCGCGCCGCGCTCGACATTCTCCTCGACAGGAGCGTCGCGCTCGCCATCATCGACGTGCATATGCCGGAAATGGATGGATTCGAGCTGGCGACGCTGATGCGCGGCGTCGAGAAGACGCGCTATGTGCCCATCGTCTTCGTGACCGCGCATTCGCCGGACGTCGCCCGCATGTTCAAAGGCTATGAGGTCGGCGCCGTCGACTATCTGTTCAAGCCGATCGACCAGCAGGTGTTGCGCGGCAAGGTCGACGTCTTCGTCACGCTCGAGCGGCAGCGCCAGCAGCTGCTGCAGATCGAGCATATGCGCGAGATGTTCGTCGGCATTCTGGGACACGATCTTCGTAACCCGCTGCAGAGCATTCTGACCTCCGCCGAGCGCTCGCTGACGCATGCGCAGGACGACAATCTGCGCAAGGCGCTGCAGGTCATTCGCCAGAGCGGCGGCCGCATGGCGCGGATGATCGAGCAGATCCTCGATTTGACGCGCATCCGAGTGGGAAGCGGGCTCGCCATCCGGCCCGCCGCTGCGGATTTTCGGCGAATCGTCGAGCAGATCGCCGATGAATTCGCCGGGCGCGACGGCGCCCTTCGACTCGACTTCTACGGCGACATGCAGGGCGCCTGGGATGTCGACCGCATTCTTCAGCTCTTGTCCAATCTCGTCGGCAACGCCGTGGAGCACAGTCCGCCGGGCTCGGAGATCGTGCTGCATGTCGACGGCGCCTCGGCCGACTGGCTGAGGATCGATGTCTGCAACGAAGGACGCGGCGTGCCCGGCCCGCTCCGCGACGCGCTGTTCGAACCCTTCACCAGCGGCGACCGCATGCGCGGGCTCGGGCTCGGTCTGTTCATCTGCCGGCAGATCGTGCTGGCGCATGGCGGAACGATCGAATACGAATCGGACGATGATCACGGCACGCGCTTTCGCATTCTGCTGCCGCGCCGCTGCGCGATCGAGACCCGCCCCACCTTCGAGCTCCGCGACGCCTTCGGCGACGGCGCTCGCATGGGTTTCGGCCCGCGAACATCCCGCGTGGGCGTGATCCTCGTCGTCGACGACGACCCGGATGTGCGCGACTCGCTCGAGCTGCTGCTGACGACCGAGGGCCATGAGGTGCTCTCGGCGGCGGACGGCGACGCGGCGACGGAACTCGTGGTCGCCCGTCGCGCCCGACCGGACATGGTCATCATAGACTATCATCTGCCGAACGGCGCCCATGGGCCCATCGTCGTGCGGCGGCTGCGCGAATTGCTCAACCGCGACCTGCCGGCGCTGGTGCTGAGCGGCGGCCCCACGGACGCGGAGGCGGGCCGCATCCCGCTCCAGAACAGCGCGCAGCTCGGCAAGCCGGCGGATGTCGAGCGCCTGCTCGAGACGATACAGAGGCTGCTCCTCGCGAGCGCGGGACAGTCGTGAGCGGGCGAGGCTCCGCCGGCGCGAGCGGCGCTTTTTCCCCTTGACGCTTCCGCTTCGATTGTCGACCCTCGGACAATGGAGATTTTGCGGCCTCGCTCCAGCCAGATCGCGCGCGCCTTTTCGAGGGGCGTGATCGCGCTGCTGTTCGTTCTGCAGACGCTGGCGCTTCTGCCGGGCGAGAGCCGCGCGCGCGACCGCTCGAGCGCCGCCGCCGTCGCATCGGGCGAAATCTGCCGGCCCTCCTCCGACGGAGTCCATCCGGCCCACGACACGCTGGACCACAGGTGCCGCCATTGCGCGCTATGCCCGCTGCGCTGTGACACCGCATCGTCCGGCGCGGGGCTTCCGGCCTCCATGCTCGCCCTGCCCCCGGCGCGCAGCGACGCCGCCTCCGGCCCGCGGCCCGTGGGAAATGCGGAGCTGCGTCCGGTTCGGCGCATCGTCTCCTGGTCCTCGCGCGCGCCGCCGCTCGGCTGATCGCCGCGCGCAGCGCCCCTCGCGGCCGCGCGCGCCCATCCACGCCTCGACGACGAGCCGCCAGGGCGCCAGCGCCCGGCGGGAGAGACAGGCCGTCGGAAGCCGATCATGCTTGACGAGAAATCCAACTTCCTCCGCGAGCTGTTCCTGCGCCACAAGCGGGATCTGCTCAATTATCTGAGGCGCCGCGTAGGCCCGGAGGACGCCTCCGACCTGCTGCAAGAGACGTTCGTGCGCGCGCTCCGACGCTCGGAATTCGACACTGTCGCCGATCCGCCGGCCTTTCTGCAGCAGATCGCCGTCAATCTCAGCCGCGACTTCGCCCGCCGCCGCCGGATCGAGGCCGGTTGCCTCGAATTCGGCGATCCGCCCGAAGAAAAAGCCTCGGAAGAGGCTGCGCCCGGCGCCCGCCTCGAAGCCGATGAGAAGACCCGGCTGCTGCGGGAGGCCGTGGAGGCGCTGCCGCCGCGCTGCCGCGAGGCCTTCATTCTCTATCTCTCCGAGCGGCTGCCGCTGGACGAGGTGGCGCGCCGACTCGGCGTTTCACGCAATATGGCGCAGAAACATGTGCGTCTCGCCTTCCAGCGCTGCCGCGCGGCGCTGGACTAGAGTGTTTTCGAGCGAAGTGGGAACCGGTTCGCGTGAAGAAAACACGACAGAACAAGGAGATCTAGAGTCATTCCGGTTCAATCTGAACCGGAATGACTCTAGAGTGTGTTTCCAGCCGAAGAGGATGCCGGTTCGGCGTTGGAAACGCGTCAAAACAAAGGCCTAGATTTTCCGGCGCGAGCCTCCTTTTTGGCGAGCTCGCGCGTCGACCATAAGGAAGGCACGGCCTCGCATGACAAGGGAATCGGCGTCGTCTCGATGAGCCCGAAAGACCAAAACAGCGCGCGCGACGCTGCGATCGACTGGCTGATGCGCCGCAATGAGGGCCGTCTGTCGCGACGCGAGCAGCGCGCATTCGACGCATGGCTCGCGGCCGACCCGGCGCATCGGGCCGCCTTCGGCGATATTTCGGAAATGTTCGGCCGACTGACCGAGATGCGCTTCGATCGCGCGACGGCGCGCGCCTCGCGGCGTCGGCCGCTCGCGGCGGCCCTCGGCGCCGCGGCGGCGCTTTTTCTCGGCGTCGCCTTTTTCGACGATCTGTCCCTGCTCATTCAAGCGGATGTCTATGCTGGACCCGGCGGCACGAAATCGGTCGCCTTGCCGGACGGCTCGCACGCCCAGCTGGACGCGCGATCCGCCATAGCGCTGCGCTATGAGGGCGGCGAACGGCGCGTCGCTCTGCTCGCGGGCCAGGCCTGGTTCGAGGTCGCGCCCGATCCGGCGCGGCCCTTCGTCGTCGAGGCCTCGGGCGGAACGGTCACGGCGCTTGGCACCGCCTTCGACGTCTCTGTCGAGCAGGAGACGACGCGCGTCACCGTCGGCGAGCATCGGGTCTCGGTCGCGAGCGGCGGTCGCGCCGTCACCGTGGGCGAGGGCGAGCAGAGCGCCTATGCGCCGGGCGCCGCCGCGCTGCCGCCCTCGCACGCCGATCTCACCCGCGCCACCGCCTGGCGCAACGGCTCGCTCATCTTCGAGAACGCCACGCTCGGTGAAGTGGTCGCGACGCTCGGCCGCTATCACCGCGGCCATGTCTTCTTCGCCGATCCGCAGATCGCCACGCGCCGCGTGACCGGCGTGTTCGGCGCCAATGATCCCGTCGAGGCGCTGCGCGAGATCGAATCCGCGCTCGGCCTGCGCATGGTCGCGCTGACGAGTTATCTCATCGTTATCTACAGCTGACGTTGTCTCCGTCGCGCGAGAAAATTTATTCTTCGTGCGACCTCCTCGCCGCCCCGCTCGTGCGTCGGTCACGATAAAGGGGCGCAGAGCCCCGCGGCAGGGGATCTCGGACTATGGCGAAGCGGTTTGTTCGGAGCGGCGGAACGAGCAAGGGCGAGGGTAAGAGAGTGGGATCGACGCTCGCAATGACGGCGTTCGGCGCGCTGGCGATCGGCGCGGGCGCCGGCGATTCACCGGCGCAGGCCTCGATCTCCGCGCAAGAGCGCCTCGGCTGGGTGCAGGCCTATGACATCCCACGCGGCCCCATGGCGCCGGCGCTCAACGCTTTCGCCTATGTCAATGGGCTGCACATCGCCTATGACGCGCGCGTCACGCAGCGTTTGACGACGCCCGGCCTCGCCGGCGCTTATTCGGTGCGCGAGGGATTGAGCCGTCTGCTCGACGGAGCGGGTCTCGCCTATCGCTTCTCCGACAATGGCCGCGCCGTCTCCATCGTGCTGGCGCAGAACGATCGCGCGACGATGAATGACGCCGGCGGCGCGACACCGCTGCCGACGATCGACGTCGGCGCCGACGCCGCGCGCCCGAAGTCCAGCGGCGCATCCGGCGCCGCCAAAGGGCCCGGCGACCGCCATACGGGCTATACGGCCGAGAGCGCGCCGACGACATTGAAGACCGACACGCCGCTGCTGAAGTCGCCGATATCGGTGCGCGCGGTCACGCGCCAGACGATGGACGATCAGCAGGCCATCTCCGTCGGCGACGCCGTGCTGACCAATATCTCCGGCGTGACGCCGATTCCCAATCTTCTCGACGTCTACAAGATCCGCGGCTTCTCCGTCTCGCAGAGCACCTATAAGAACGGCCTGATCGAGCTTCGGTCGCGATATCTCGACACGGCCAATCTGCAATCCATCGACGTGCTGAAAGGCCCGGCCGCCATGCTGTTCGGACGCAGCGAGCCGGGCGGCCTCCTCGATCTCGTCGTGAAACGGCCTCTGGAGACGCCCTATTACTCGATACAGGAGCAGGTGAAATCCTTTGGCGGCACGCGCACGACGATCGACGCGACCGGCCCGCTGACGGCGGACAAATCCCTGCTCTATCGCGTGAACGCCGAATATTATCGCACCGATTCCTATCGCGATTTCGTCACCGATCGCAATTTCTTCGTCGCGCCGACGATCTCCTATCGGCCGATCGAGCAGTTCCGCATCAATGTCGATTTCGAATATCAGAACAAGACCTGGGTCGATGATTACGAGCTGCGGCCGGCGGTCTATGATCATCCTGCGAATATTCCGATCTCCCGCTATCTCTCCGCGCCCTATCTCACCACCAATCTCAAAAATCACTTCGACAAGAAGCGCATCGCCTATGATTGGACCTATGACATATCGAAGGATTGGAGCCTCACCAATCGGCTGAGCTATACGAGCCTCGGCACCACCAATGGCAATGTCGCCGGCGCCGGCTTTAATCAGATCACCGGCGTGCTGAGCCGCACTTACGTCTATTTCCCCGGCAATACGGACAACACCTTCGCCACCAATCTCGATCTCAAAGGCAAGTTCGAGACCGGGCCGCTATCCCATTCGGTGCTGGTCGGCTTCGACTATCTCAGCAATTATTGGGGTATGAAGAGCCAGATCATCACGCCGATCAGCGCCATCAACATCTATGCCCCCAACTATTACACGCTCGACGTTCCGCGCGGCGGCGGCTTTGCGCATTCCGGCGAGCAATGGACCGGCGTCTATGGGCAGGACATGATCTCCTTCTTCGACGACAGCGTCCATGTGCTGCTCGGCGGACGCTATGATTGGAACGCCGTGAGCTCATCGGGCGGCTATAATTCCAATTGGTTGACCGGCTACGGCAATTACAAGACCGTCTATTCCTCTGCCTTCAGCCCGCGCGTCGGCGTCGTCTATCAACCGCTGCCCTTTATGTCCGTCTATGGCAATTTCGCGCAATCCTTCGGCTCCAACAACACGACCAATTACAGCATGCCGCAGCCGCCGCAACGCGGCGAGATATGGGAGGCAGGCGCCAAGGCGGAGTTCTTCGACAAGCGCCTCACGCTGACCATGGCCTATTTCGACATCACCAAGACCAATATTCCGACGGCCGATCCGCTCAATTCGACCATCACCTATCTGATCGGCAAAGCGCGCAGCCAGGGCTTCGAATTCGACCTCACCGGCCGCATCGACGACAATTGGAGCGTCATCGCCAACTACACCCATGACGATGTGCGCACGGTCGAGGGCTCCGCGGCCAATGCGCTCACCGTCTACAACAGCAATCTCGCTGTGGCCGGCAAAGTGCTGGCGTCGAGCCCGCGCAACTATGGCAATCTCTGGGTGAAATATGACGCCGACGACGCTTTCAAAGGGCTGAGCCTCGGCGCCGGCCTCACGGTGACGGGCAGCGCGCTCGGCGACAACGCAAATTCCTATGTGCTGCCGGGCTATGCGCTGCTCAATGGCATGATCTCCTATACGACGAAGATCGACGATTTCACCGTGACGGCGCAGATCAATGTGAAGAACATCACCGACACGGTCTATTATCCCGCCTCGCAGGATCGCACCTATATCAAGACCGGGACGCCGCGCACTTTCCTCGGCTCGCTGCGCGTGGAGTTCTGAGACGGCGCGTCGAGTTCTGACGCGCGCTCAAACGCCCGCGGCGCCGAGCCGCGGGCGAATCTTCGCGGCGAAATCATCGAGGCTCGCGAGCGCGCGCGCCTCATTCGCCGTCGCCGGCTTCAGCAGCAGCGAGCGCACGCCGAGGCGGCGATGAATGTCGACGATCTTCTCGGCGATCTCCTCATAGCTGCCGATCAGCGAGCGCTCGACGAGCTCCGCCGGATCGAATGAGGCCGGCGCATTCTGCGCGAGAAAAATGCCGCGCATGCGATCGGCGAAGCGCGCGATGAAGGGCAGCGCCTCGTCGAGCGCGCGCTCGCGCGTCTCGGCGGCGTAATAGAAGCGCGCCAGAGCAAGACGCGGATCGGCGCCCGGCAAGGTCGCGCGATAAGCAGCCACCGCCTGCTCGATCTTCGCGATCGGCGCCGGCGAGGCCGCCATCAAGCCGAAGCCATTGCGCGCCGCATGCTCGATCGCGGCCGGAGTCGATGTCGCGATCCAGGTCGGGATCGGCTTTTGCAGCGGCTTGGGTGAGAGTGCGAGATCATCCACCTGGAAATGCGCGCCGGAGAAGGTGACGTGATCCTCATAGAGCAGACGCTCGATCAGCTCGAGCGCCTCCAGCGTGATATCGCGCGTCTCGTCCTTGGCGGCATGAAAATGCTTGTTCTGCGCGGGAAAGGGCCCGCCCTTGGCGACGCCGAAATCGAAACGGCCATTGGAGAGCACGTCGAGCGTCGCGACATCCTCCGCCACCTGAATCGGATTGCGGAAAGCGAGCAGCACCGCGGCCGAGCCGAGCCGCACGCGCGAGGTGACGCCGGCGAGATAGGCGAGCAGCGTCAGTATCGACGGGCTGACGGCGTCATCGTCGAAATGATGCTCGGCGACCCAGGCCTCCTCGAAGCCCACCTCCTCCGCGCGACGCACGAGGCGCGTCTGCGCATCGAAGCAGCTCTTATAGTCGCGGACTGGATTTTCATAGGTGCAGAACACGCCGATGCGCATGTCGATCGGACCCTCCCCGCCGCGTTATATAGGCCATCTACATAGCTTAGGCCGCGGTCCCGCCGGCGGCAAGCGGCCGATTGCGCAAATTTCGAGCGGGGAAACGCCGTCATGATTGTGTCATCGAACAAGGCTGTGAGTGCGCGACTCCTCCTCTCCTCCGCCAGCGCCACAGGCCGATTCGAATGGACTTCTCCCGTCGCTTCACTTTCCTCTTCTCCGCGCCCAATTTCGAGGCCGACGACCTCGAGGGGCTGCGCGTCAATCAGATCATCACGGCGATCGAGAGCATGGGCTTCCAGGTCGTGCGCGCACGCCGCGTGGAGGACGCCGAGATCGTCGTGCAGACCGACGCCGCCATCGGCTGCCTCGTCGTCGATTGGGGCAAGAAAGGGCTCGAAGGCAAGACCGCTTCGCTCATCGATCTCATGCGCAAGCGCGGCCTCGAAATGCCGATCATGCTGCTCATTCGCCGCAAGCGCTTCGAGGATATTCCGGTAGAGGTGTTGGATTTCATCGACGGCTATGTCTTCCTCGCCGAGGAGACGCCGGAGTTCATCGCCAAAAATCTCGTCTCGCGCCTGAAGCAATATGCGGAGACGCTGAAGACGCCTTTCTTCGGCGCGCTGGTCGATTACGCCGAGGAGGGCAATCAGCTCTGGACCTGCCCGGGCCACAATGGCGGCATTTTCTACAGCCGCAGCCCGATCGGCCGCATCTTCATGGAGCATTTGGGCGAAGCCGTGTTCCGCGACGATCTCGACAATTCCGTCATAGAGCTCGGAGATCTGTTGACACATGAAGGCCCGGCGCTCGCCGCGCAAAAAGCGGCGGCGGAAATTTTCGGCGCCGAAAAAACCTATTTCGTGCTCAACGGCACATCGACTTCCAACAAGGTCGTGCTCACCAATCTGATCGCCGAGGGCGACCTCGTATTGTTCGATCGCAACAACCACAAGGCCGCGCATCATGGCGCGCTGCTGCTCGGCGGCGGCGTGCCGATCTATTTGCCGACGACGCGCAACGCGCATGGCCTCATCGGCCCGATCGATCACGAGGCCTTCGACGAGGAGAAATTGCGCGAGCGCATTCGCGCCAATCCTCTGGTGAAGGACAAGGACGCCTGGCGCAAGGAGCGGCCCTTCCGCGCCGCCGTCGTCGAGCAATGCACTTATGACGGCACCATCCATAACGCCGAATGGATCGTCCAAAAGATCGGTCATTTGTGCGACTATATTCTCTTCGATGAAGCCTGGGCCGGCTTCATGAAGTTTCATCCGCTCTATGAGCGGCGCTATGCGATGGGGCTGAAGAACCTCACCGAGGCCTCGCCCGGAATCGTCGCGACGCAATCGACGCATAAGCAGCTCGCCAGCTTCTCGCAGGCCTCGCAAATTCATGTGCGCGACCGCCATATCAAAGGCCAGCGGCGGCGCGTGGAGCATCGCCGCTTCAATGAAGGCTTCATGCAGCACGCCTCCACCTCGCCCTTCTATCCGCTGTTCGCCTCATTGGATGTCGGCGCGCAGATGATGAAGGGCCGCTCCGGCGAGCTGTTGTGGGACGACACCATCCGGCTCGGCATAGAGCTGCGCAAGAAGCTGCGCGCGGTGCGGCGCGAGTTCGAGGCCAAGGAGCAGGATCCGGCGCGGCGCTGGTTCTTCGATCCTTTCGCGCCCGATTGGGTCTCGATACCGGACGCGGCGCGCGAATCCGGCGCGCATCGCGTTCCCTGGGAGAGCGTGTCCACCGATCAGCTCGCGCGCAATCCCGATTTCTGGGCGCTGGCGCCGGACGCCCGCTGGCATGGATTCTCCAATATGGCGCCGGGCTTCGCGATCACCGATCCGGCCAAGCTCACTCTGCTGACGCCGGGCTTCGATCGCGAGAGCGGCGCCTATGCCGATCATGGAATCCCGGCGCCGATCGTCGCGCAATATTTGCGCGAGAATCGCATCGTGCCGGAGAAGAACGACCTCAACTCGCTGCTGTTTCTGCTAACGCCGGGCGTCGAATCGAGCAAGGCGGGAACGCTCGTCTCCTCGCTCGTGGCCTTCAAGCGCCTGCATGACGACAATGCGCTTCTGCAGGACGTCATCCCCGAATTCGTCGCGCGCCGCGCCGCGCGCTACAAGGGCGTGCGGCTGCGCGATCTTTGCGCCGACATGCATCGCTTCTTCAAGGAGGCCAACGCCAGCGCTCTGCAACAGGCGCAATTCCGGCAGGAGCATCTGCCCGAGATGGTGATGACGCCGCGCGAGGCTTACCTCCGCCTCGTGCGCAATGAGGTGGATTTTCTGCCGATCGACGAGATCGACGGCCGCATAGCGACGACGCTTTTCGTCATCTATCCGCCAGGCATTGCGACGATCGTTCCGGGCGAGCGGCTCGACGAGAAAGCGCGGCCCATGCTCGACTATCTGCGCATGTTCGAGCGCAGCGCCAATCTCTTCCCCGGCTTCGATTATGAGATTCAGGGACTCTACAAGCAGTGGAACGGCGAGGCGAAGATGCGGCTCTACACTTATGTGGTGCAGGAATGACCGCACCTCTCGCCGCGCAGGCCGAGCGCACGACGCTTCTCGTCCGTCCCTCGCGCGACGATGACGTCGACGCCATGCTGGCGATCTATCTGCAGCATGTGCGCAAGGGGCTCGATCCTTCAGAGGCGCCGCTCTACGAGCCGCCGCAGAAAGAGGATTTGAAGCGCCGGCGCAAGAATATGGGCAATCATCGGCTGCCGCATCTCGTCGCCGAGCATGAGCGCGCCGTCGTCGGCTACGCCTATGTCGTGCCCTTCCGCAAGCGGCCCGCCTATCGCTATGTCGTCAAGCATTCGATCTATGTCGATCCACGCCATCTGCATCGTGGCGTCGGCCGGCTGCTGCTGCAAGCGCTCGTCGATTCCTGCGCGGCGGCGGGCTTTCGGCAAATGATCGGCTATGTCGACGCCTCTAATGAGGCGTCGCTGAAGCTGCATGAGGCGATCGGCTTTCGGCAGGCCGGATATCTCTCCGGCGTCGGATTTAAATTCGGCCGCTGGACGGATTCAGTGATCTTGCAGCGCTCGCTCGGCCCCGGCGCGGCGACGCCTCCCGATGCGCGCAGCTGACGCCGCCCCCGCGAGCGAATCGGCGCATCATGCTATGATCGGCGCATGATTCCGCTTTACCGCCTCCTGCCCTTCGCCCTCTTTCTCATCTTCGCCTCGCCCGCGGCCACGGCGTCGCGCAATCCTTGCCAGGATGTGGAGGATGCGGGCGCGAGCTACACCATCTGCGTCTTCGACACGCGCAGCGATTCCATTCGCCTCTTTCTCGCCGATGCGAAAGGCGAGGTCTATGGCTCCTTCTCGGCGCTCGACGCCGCGCTCGCGCAGAAGGGCGAAAAGCTTCTCTTCGCGATGAACGCCGGAATGTATGACGAGCGGCGCCTGCCGATCGGACTCTATGTCGAAGGCGGCCATATGGAGAAAAGCGCCAATACCCATTCGGGCGCCGGCAATTTCCATATGAAGCCCAATGGGATTTTCTGGGTGGAGGGCGCGCGCGCCGGCGTCACGGAGACGCAGCGCTTTCTCAAAGAGCGGCTGCATCCCGCCTATGCGACGCAATCGGGGCCGATGCTCGTTGTCGGCGGACGCATCAATCCGCGCATCCACGACACCGGAACGTCGATGAAGATTCGCAATGGAGTCGGCGTGCGCGACGGCCATATCGTCGCCTTCGCCATCTCCAATCAGCCGGTGACATTCCACGCTTTCGCGACTCTCTTTCGCGAGCGTTTGAAATGTCCGGACGCGCTCTTCCTCGACGGCTCGATCTCGGCGCTCTATGCGCCTTCGCTGTCGCGACACGACCGCTTCCGCCCCATGGGGCCGATCGTCGGCGTCATCGAGCGGGCGCGATGACTCACGCCGCTTCGTTGACGGTGAAGGCGCCGACGAAATCGGGGTCCGCGAGAATCTCGCCCGTCTCCCACAGCAGATAATCGCCGGGGCCGGCGATGCGGAAGCGGCCGAGGTCCGGCGGCAGGCGGACCTTGCGGCCGGCGTCCTTGCCTTCGAGCTCTATGTCGACGCCGGTTCCGTCAATGGCGGCGATCGTGCCGAACATCTGACGCAGCACCTTGCCGTGCGGCGTCACGCGGGTGAGACCGATGAGCGCGCGCTTGCCGATCATTTGCGCGCGGGCCTGGCTCCATTCGTTCCTGCCGAGTTCCATTGTTCTCTCCCTTCACAGATTTTGTGCACGGCGTCTCTGTGGCCGTGATGCCATGATCGAGATCGTCATTGATGTGCGCCCGCGCACGCGCCGGGCGGGGACGGCCTCACGCCCCCATCAGCGCGCCGACATGAGCGGCGACGCAGGCGGCGAGGTCGTCCGGCCGATAGCCGCCCTCGAGCAATGAGACGATGCGCCCGCTACAGCGGCGCGCGGCGATCTCTGCGAAGCGCAGCGTAAGCTCGGCGAAGTCCTGACGATGCAGGCGCAACCCGCCGAGAGGATCGTGCAAATGCCCGTCGAAACCGGCGCAAATGAGGAGGATGTCCGGCGCAAAATCGTCGAGGCGCGGGAGAATCGCCTGCGTCCAAGCCTGCGCGAACTCTCTGCCGCCGGAGCCTTTGGCGAGCGGGGCGTTGACGATGTTGTCATGCGCGCCGCGCTCGCTCGCGGCGCCGGTGAAGGGATAGTGCGGCGATTGATGCGAGGAGCAATAGAGGATGTTCTTCTGCGACCAGAATATCTCCTGCAGACCATTGCCGTGATGCACATCGAAATCGACGATGGCGACGCGCTCGACGCCATGGGCGGCGATGGCGTGACGCGCCGCGATGGCGGCGTTGTTGAAGAAGCAGAAGCCCATGGCGCTCTCGCGCGTCGCATGATGGCCTGGCGGACGCATGGCGACGAAAGCGTTGCGGGCGGCGCCGCGCATCACCGCGTCGACGGCAAAGGTCGCGGCGCCGGCGGCGCGCAGCGCGGCCTCGAGCGAGCCGGGACTCATGACGATATCGGGGCCGAGAGTCGCGAGCCCGCTTTGCGGCGCGGCTTTCTCGAGACGCTCGAGCAGAGACGGAGCATGGACGGCGAGGATCGCCTCGCGCGAGGCGGCCGGCGCTTCCGCGCGACGCAGCGCGGAGAAGCGATCCGCATCCAAGGCGACGGCTATGGCGCGCAGCCGCTCGGGCTGGTCGGGACGGCCGGCCCCGACCTCATGCGCGAGGCCGGATGCGTGGGTGACGAGGAGGGTCGTCGGCTCGGCGCCGCCCGCCGCAACGAAATCGGGCGAAAGCGCCAACCCCGCCGTTAACGCAAGCGCCTGCCTACGGGTGAAGGTGGATGACGCCGGCGCTCGTCCGACCATCGGCTCAGCCGCCGACCTGCCCCCTGTGCCGCAGGAAATGGTCGGCCAGCACAATGGCCATCATCGCCTCGCCCACCGGCACGGCGCGTATGCCGACGCAAGGGTCGTGGCGGCCCTTGGTGACGATCTCTGTCTCCTGGCCGTTGCGGTCGATCGTGCGGCGCGGCGTCAGGATCGAGGAGGTGGGCTTCACCGCGAAACGCGCGACGATGGGCTGGCCGGTCGATATGCCGCCGAGCACGCCGCCTGCCTGATTGGAGAGAAACTCGGGCTTGCCGTCCGGACCGGCGCGCATCTCATCGGCATTGGCTTCGCCGGAGAGCTCGGCCGCGGCGAATCCCGCGCCGATTTCGACGCCTTTCACTGCATTGATCGACATGAAGGCGCTGGCGAGATCGGAGTCGAGCTTGCCGTAGATGGGCGCGCCCCAGCCGGCGGGGACGCCCTCCGCCACCACCTCTATAACTGCGCCGATGGACGAGCCCGATTTGCGCACGCCGTCGAGATAATCGGCCCAGAGCTTCGCAGTCTCCGCATCGGGGCAGAACAGCTGGTTCTTCTCCACCTCCGCCCAGTCGAAGCGGGCGCGGTCGATTTTATGCGGGCCGATCTGCACCAGAGCGCCGCGGATGGTGACGCCGGCGAGCACTTTGCGCGCCACGGCGCCGGCGGCGACGCGCGCGGCCGTCTCGCGCGCCGAGGAGCGCCCGCCGCCGCGATAGTCGCGAATTCCATATTTCGCGTCATAGGCGTAATCGGCGTGGCCGGGACGGTATTTCTCGGCGATATCGCCATAGTCCTTGGAGCGCTGGTCGGTGTTCTCGATCAGAAGCGCGATCGGCGTCCCGGTCGTGACCTGCCGGCCGGCGGAATCGGCGAAAACGCCGGACAGGATTTTCACCGCATCGGCCTCCTGCCGCTGCGTGGTGAAACGCGACTGGCCGGGCTTGCGCTTGTCGAGAAAGACCTGAATCTCGGCCTCCGTCAGTTCCAGCCCCGGCGGGCAGCCGTCGACGACGACGCCGAGCGCCGGCCCATGGCTCTCGCCGAAAGTGGTGATGCGGAAGAGATGGCCGAAGCTGTTGTGGGACATGGAGCGCCGATCACATTTATACCGAGGGCCGGTTGTAGGCGCCCCCCGCCGCGGGGTCAAATGAATGAGCGCTCGTCGAGCGGCGGAGCGTTGAAGCGAGCGACTCTTTCGTCTAGTCTCTGCACTGAGAATATAGCGCAGTCAGGACTTGGCTCTCATGACCGCTTCAGTCACCGTCCGGCTCGACGAGCCGACGCTCGCGGCTCTGGACGAGATGGCGCGCAAGACCTCGCGCTCTCGTGACGAGATCGTCGCCCGCGCGGTCGAAGATTTCGTCGCATCCGACGCTCGGCTGCTGGAAAAGATCATAGAAGGCCTCGCCGCCGCCGACAGCGGCGATTTCGCCTCGGACGAGGAAGTGGCGCGGGTGCGAAGGAAGTTCCTTTCGCCGTCATGAAGGTGCTCTGGACGAGGCCGGCGCTGCGCGATCTCGAACAGATCGGCGACTATGTTTGGCGCGACAATCCCGCCGCCGCCGCGAAGCTCATTGCTCGGATTTGCGAGCGCGTCGATGCGCTCGCACAGCCGCCTCGCCTCGGACGGCCGGGCCGCGTTCCGCAAACCAGAGAGCTGGTGATCGCCGGGACGCCATTTCTGGCGCCCTATAGGGTGCGCGCCGAGGTGGTGGAAATTCTAGCGATATTTCCACGGCGCACGTCTCTGGCCTGGGGAATTCGAGCTCGGGCAGGAGCAGAGCGACGACAAGGACCCGACCGCATGATCACCCCCGCCTTCGCGCAGAAAATGGCGCGCTACAACGCTTGGCAGAATGAGAGCCTCTATGCGGCGGCCGATACGCTGTCCGATGAAGCGCGCCGCGCCGATCGCGGCGCCTTCTTCAAATCGATCCACGGCACGCTGAGCCATCTGCTCTGGGCGGACGCCATGTGGATGAGCCGCCTCGCCGGCGACCCGAACCCGAATGTGTCGATAGAAGACTCGGCCTCTTTCCGCGCCGATTGGACGATCATGAAATCGGAGCGCGCAGCGATGGACGCGCGACTGATCGCCTTTGCGGACGCCTTCGACGAAGCGGCGCTCGAGGGCGATTTCTCCTGGTATTCGGGAGCCAAGCAGTTGGACATCGTCAAGCCGCGCAAGCTCGTCATCGTCCATCTCTTCAACCATCAGACCCATCATCGCGGGCAGGCCCATGCGATGCTGACCGCGGCCGGCGCGCGGCCGCGGGACACGGATCTGATCTTCATGTCGTGAGGCGGGTTCGATGCGAGCCTCTAAGGCTCGCAGTCCAGGGGGCGCTCGGACCGCGAGCCTTAGAGGCTCGCTTCATGAGCGGCCTCACGCCGCCTTGCTCTCGCGTCGCGCCTCCGCCACAGCGGGCGTCGTCTCGGCCGGCTCCGCCGGCGCGCCGATCCATTCGGAATGCGCCGGAATCTTCTCACCCTTCATCACCACGGTGAGCGGGCCGAGCCGGGCGAAATCGCCGACATGGGTGTCGTAGAGCACGGTGGAGCCGGCGCCGACGGTCACGCCGCGGCCGATCACGACGCGACCGACCTTCATCACGCGGTCCTCATAGAGATGAGTCTGCAGCGCCGCGACCTGATTTAGCGCCGCATAATCGCCGACGCTCACACAGTCGAATTCGGTGATATCGGTCATGTCCATGAACACGCCCTTGCCGAATTTGGAGCCGAACAGGCGCAGCATCCAGGGCAGGAAGGGCGTGCCGCGCAAATGCTCGAGCAAGATTTTGCCGGCGAGGCCCCAATAGAGCACGGCGCAGGCCTCGGTGCGCATGGCCCAGAAGGACCACATGGGCTTCACCTGCGGCTCGTAGCGCCCCATGGTCAACCATTTCACCGCCACCACGACGAGCGTCATGCCCAGCGAGATGAGCGTCGAGGAGAGCACGAACAGCCAGAACACCGACCAATAATCGCCGTCGATGAGCTTTTGGCCGAAGCTCTCCACCGCCCAAGTGCCGAAGGTGATGAACAGCATGGTCGGCAGCGAGACGTTGATCGCCTCATAGACCGCGCGCGCCGCTTTTTTCCAGAAGGGCGGCTGATAGGTCCAGGCGGCGCCGCCGCCGTCGAAGGTCTGGCGCACCGGCAGCTTCATCGGCGGCGAGCCGAACCAGGTGTCGCCCTCGGAGAGCTCGCTATTGGCCGGCGGCTTGGATTTGATGCCGATCAGCGCGCCGCTGGGAATTTCGGAGCCCGGCGGCACCACGGCGTCATTGCCGACGAAGACGCGCGCGCCGGTCTTCACCTTTTTCAGATACATCCAGCCGCGGCGCATATCCTCGTCGCCGAGCACCACCTCATCGGCGATGAAGCACTTCTCGCCGATCTCGACGAGATCATAGCGGCCGGAGAGATTGGTCGAAATCTCCGAATCCTTGCCGATCTTGGCGCCCATCAGCCGGTACCAGGTGCGCATGTAGAGCGTGGCGAACAGCGAGGAGAGCGTCTCCAGCGTCACCTCGGTGGCGAGCGCCACCGCCCATTTGCGCAGATAGAAGCCGGACCACACCGAATAGGTCCCCTCCGAGACGCGCGGCAGCACGATCCAGCGGAAAGCCACGATGAAGGCCACGGTGACGAGCACCAGCACGAAAGCCGTCGGCCAGGCGAATACGGGGATGGCGGCGAGATAGAGGGCGTGGTCGACATCGGTTATGCCGAGCCAATTGTCGAAACGGTCGAACACCCAGAAGGCCGGGAAGATCGGCAGCAGGCCGAGCGGCGGCAGCGCCAGCACCAGGACCGTGAACATGAAGCCCATGGCGAGCCGTTGCGGCGTCGAGGCCGTCGATTGCGGATCGAGCGTGCGGGCGTCGACATCGCCCTTATAGCGCGCCGGCGACCCGTCCCAAATCTCATAGGCGCCGATATGCGAGCCGGCGGGAACCGAGGTCAGATCCTCGAGCGCGCCGCCCTCGCCGATGATGACATTCTCCTCGATGACGCAGGATGTGCCCACATAGGCGTCCGCGCCTATGTCGATCGTGCCGATGATGAGCTCGTTTCCGACGACGCGGGCGTTGGCGAGCTTCAGCTTGGAGCCGAGGCTCGCGCCATCGCCTATGCTGACGAGATCGATCGCGCCGACGTCCAATTCGCCGATGATGGCGTCCTCGCCGATCTTCGCGCCGAGCGCCGCGAGATAGAGGCGCATCAAGGGCGAGCACTGGAACCATTTGGCGTGGGTGAGGCCGATGAGCCGCTGCGCCAGCCACCAGCGATAGTAATAAACGCCCCACAGCGGATAGCGTCCTGGCTTGGTGCGGCCGATGACCAGCCATTTACCGATGATCGACACCGCCACCGTGGCGATGTTGACGCACATATAGACGCCGAGCAGCGCCGCCACCTCCTCGAGGATATTCGCGTCCGGCGAGGTGAGCAGCTGATAGGAGACGAAGACGCCGAGCCATTGCGAGGTGACGAAGGCGAGGATGAAGGGCAGCGCGGCGGCCTGGGCGAGGCCGCAGAGGAAGCGCCGCAGCAGCGGCGGCGGCGTGAAGGAAAGATCGCGCGGCGGCCCGGCGAGCGCCGCCTTGCCGTCGAGATGCGCGGCGAGGGCGCGAAGATTGCGCTCGGAATAGAGGTCCTGCAGCGTGATCGAGGCGAGATGCGCGGTCTCGCGCACCACGGAAACGAAACGTGCCGCGAGCAGCGAATGGCCGCCGAGATCGGTGAAGAAATCCGCGTCGAAGGGGATGGCGCCGGGCGGCAGCACGCGCTTGGCGGCGTCGAGCAGCGCGGCCTCCGTCTGGGTGCGCGGCTCCTCCTGCGCCTCCGTGTCGATCAGCGGGGCGGTCAGCGGCGCCCGCTTCAGCGCCTTGCGGTCCACCTTGCCGGAGGAAAGCCGCGGCAGCGAGGTCACGACCTCGAACCGGCCCGGAACCATATAGGAAGGCAGAAACTCGCGCAGCTTGGCGCGCAGGTCGCGCGGGTCCGGCGACACGGCCGTCGCGCCGACGAGAAAGGCGACGAGTTCGTCCAGCCCATTCTCATTGCGCAGAACCACGGCCGCCTGGCGGATATGGTCGAGGCGCGAGAGCGCGGACTCGATCTCGCCGAGCTCGACGCGGAAGCCTCTGATCTTCACCTGATCGTCGATGCGGCCGCGGAAATGGAGGTCGCCGTTCTCGTCCAGCGCCACCGCGTCGCCGGAGCGATAGAGGATCGGATCGGAGCCGTCCGACGGATAAGGATTGGCGATGAATTTCTCGGCCGTCAGCTCGTCGCGGCGCAGATATCCTCTGGCGACGCCGGGCCCGCCGATCAGCAGCTCGCCCTCGACGCCCGGAGGCAGCAACGCCAGATTTTCGTCGACGACATAGCAGCTGTAATTGGGGATCGGCTTGCCGATCGTCACTTTCTCATTCGGCCAGACCTCCGAGACAGTGGCGACGACCGTCGCCTCGGTGGGGCCGTAGCTGTTGAAGATGGTGCGGCCGATGCGGGTCCAGCGCTCCGCCACCGAGGGCGGGCAGGCCTCGCCGCCGAGAACGATCGTCTTCAGCGTCGCGACGTCGCGCGGCATGGCGGAGAGCAGCGTCGGCACAGTGTCGAGCACGGTGACGCCGGCCTCCTCCAGAATATCCGGAAGCGCCTCGGTCTCGCCGATGATCTGGGGCGTGGCGACGAAGAGCGACGCGCCGGCGAGATAGGGAATCCAGATTTCCTCCATGGAGAGATCGAAGGCGACGGAGGCGCCCTGGAACACCACATCGGAGGCGGAAATCCGGTAGATCTCATTGGCCGAGCGCAGATAATGGCAGATGTTGCGCGCCGTGACGACGATGCCCTTGGGCGTGCCCGTCGAGCCGGAGGTGTAGATCAGATAGGCCGCATGATCCCCCGTCGCGCCGAGCCCGCGCGGATCGGGGCAGGAGCCGCCGGCGACCGCGATCTCCGCGTCGACGAGCGTCGGCGCCGGGATGGAAGGGCCGGCCTTGGCGGCGAAGGCGGCGGAGGTCAGCAGCGCCTTGGCGCCCGCGTCGGCGAGGCAGACGGCGATGCGGTCGACCGGCGCGTCGGCGTCGAAGGGCAGCCAGGCGGCGCCCGTCTTGGCGATGGCGATCTGGGCGATCAGCAGCTCCGGGCCGCGCGCGCCCCACAGGCCGACGACGTCGCCCGGCCCGATGGCCCGCGCCGAAAGGCCGCAGGCGATGGCCGAGGCCTGCGCATCGACCTCGCGAAAGGTGAAGCGCCGCTCCAAAGTCGCCATGGCGAGCCCATTGGGCGTCGCCGCGACGCGGGCGGCGAAAATCTCGCAGAGCAATTCGTCGCGCAGCAGATGCGGCATGGCCGCGCCGCGCAGCACGGCGCCCGCAGCCGCGGTTCGAGGCTCGTCCTCGTCGATCGGCCTCTTCTCGTCGAGAAGCGCGCTCTGCGCGAAATTGGGGTTCAACTCATTCATCGCGTGACATATCCGCGGGAAATCCGCGCTCATCTAGCATGAGAGCGAAGGCCGATCCTATCCCGCATCCAGGCTGAATGCGGGATGAACCCCACTATGGGAGGGAATTTGTTGCCGAAAAGACCGGCGCAAATGGAGCCGGCCCTTTTTGCGTCATATTCATGACGAACTGGTTACAAAGGAAGCTCGCCTCGCCTGACGGCCGTTCATGATCTGGCTCTGAGATATGGGCTCGGCCCCGCCTCGTCGCGGCGCAGCGGCGGAGCCCTGCGCGCGAGGGTTTCAATTTTCGTAAATTTCGCATGCAGACGGCTCTCGCACAATCCGGCGGCGGTCTCGTCTCGGCGCGATGCGGCGGCCGGGGCCGCGCCGCCCCTTCCGCATCTGGCCGATCCGCCTGGACCGCGGCCCGTCCCGCGATCTTCATCCGAAAGATCGAAATAGGGGCGGCTGGCGATTCGGCCATCCGGGCATGATCCAGGACAAGCCGAGCGCCGATCAGGGCGTGTGCGGCCGCTCGACATGGAAAAGCACCGGCCGCGCCCCGGCATGCTCGAAGCGCAACGTCCCGCGCACGGTCTCGCCCTCGGCGAGCGGCCCCCTCAGATCGACCAGCATGAGATG
This sequence comes from Methylosinus sp. H3A, assembly GCF_015709455.1. Classification (NCBI taxonomy): domain Bacteria; kingdom Pseudomonadati; phylum Pseudomonadota; class Alphaproteobacteria; order Hyphomicrobiales; family Methylocystaceae; genus Methylosinus; species Methylosinus sp. H3A. Next base: position 2,413,018 of record NZ_JADNQW010000005.1, on the reverse strand, counting down.
ATAGCCCTTCTCCCGGAAGTCGACGAGCGATTCCGCCGGCAGGGCGACGCCGTCCGCGAGCGGCCGCATTCGTCCGACGCCGTCGGAGATTTTCGTCACATGCATCTCGACGCGATGGGCCGCTTCGGCCTCCACGCCCAGCAGCCGGTCCTCTGTCGGGCCGCCATTGCGCAGAGCCAGATAGCAGGCGCCGGTCGTCACGCCCTTGGGCGGCGGCGCGCACCAGGCGCGCTCCACCACGATCGCGGCGGGCGCCGCGAGCGTGGCTGTCGCGAAAAGAAGCAACGGGACACAGACCGCCCGCCGCATCCAAAAAGTCCCGAATCCTGCAGAGGAAGGAAGGTCGCGCCGCCGCGGCGAGCCTGTAATCATGTCTCGAGCCGATCGTTAACCATGCCCCTCGGCGCCCGGTCCGCAACTTCGGCGCCAGAGCGCGACGAGACACACATAGCGCGAAAACGTCGCGCACTGCCAATTGCGGAATGAAATCTGGACAGCCGTATCGCTTTCGCACGCCCAGCAACGATCACGATCGTACGAGTGGTCGTTCAGTTTCTGCACGCGACGTCCGGTCGCATGCCCATCATCCGCCTTCGCGTTGACCTATATGCGCAATTGCTGTTTTCGATAAGACGGCGCGTCGCTTCGCGGGCCGCGCGACTCGAAGCCGCGACATGACGCCGTGACAAGCCACCCGTGACATGCCACCGCGACAGGAATTCGCGACATGGAGCCCTGCGTGACGGAGCCCTGCATGCAGACCGCGCCGACGAAGCCGCATTCAGCCCCTCCCGCCGTCGACGGCTCACACGCGGCGACGACCGCCGTCGTTCGCAGCGCGCCCTATTCGCTCGCTTCGCTCGCCATGCTCGCCGCGACGAGCGCGGCGAACGCGCTCGCGTCCTTCTGCCGCCTCGTCGCCGGAGACGCGCCGGCGCAGCGCGGCGAAGTGGTCGAGCGCGTGACGGTCGAGAACGGCGTCGTCTGCGTCGCGCATTATATCCGCGGCCGGCTCGTCGACCAACGCCGCGTCAAGGCCGCGGAGCTCGTCATCGAGCGGCGTCTCGATCGCGCGCGCAGATGCATGCGCGTCGATATCACCACTGCGGGACGCACGCTCGAGATCGGGCGTCACGCGACGCCGGCGGAAAAGGAGAGCGCCGTCGAGCGGCTCGCGGCCGGCCTGCGCGGAATCGAGGTGGAGCCGCGCATTCGCACCACATTCGTCGAAGCCCTGCGCCGCGCGCCGCGGACCGGCGCCCGGCTCGCGGCGCGTTTTCGTTTCCTTCTTCGTCGACGCGGCGTTCGTCGTTCGAGCGGAGCCTCGGTCTCCATCCCGCCCGAGAGCTCCGTTCGCTCGAGCCGCCCGGCGGGCGTCCGCGCCGCGCCGGGCGGCGGACGCCGCTTCCCCTCCGCTCTGCGCTCGCGCCGATGGTGGATCGCCGCCGCCGCCGTGATCGTTCTGTCGAGCGCCGCCGCGCCGCGCTTCGCGCCGCATTCGAACGAAGCCACAGCGCGCGGATTTACGCCCTCATTTCGCCTCACGGCGACGAATGGCGACATCGTCGACGAAAAAACGATGCTCGGCCGGCCCTACGCCATATTCTTCGGCTTCGCGCGATGTCCGGAGGTCTGCCCGAGCACATTGCTCGAGGTCGCGCGCGCATCGAATGCGGCGGACGCCTCCGGCTCCGGCTTCGACATTCTCTTCGTCACGCTTGATCCGGAACGCGACACGCCCGAGACGCTCGCCGATTTCGTGTCCTCCTTCGAGCGCCGCATCATCGGCTTGCGCGGCGCGCCGGCGGAGATCGATCGCGCGGCGCAGGCGTTTCGCGTCTATCGGCGCAAGGTTCCGCTGGAGGGCGGCGACTATACGATCGATCACACCACGCTCGTCTATCTCGTCGATCGCGAGGGCGTCATGTCCGGCGTCGCCTCCTTCACCGAGCGCGGCGACGAAGCTGCGAAAACACTGAAGGATTTCATTCGGCGCCACAGCGCGTCGCAACGTCGCAGCGGCTCGCGTCGCGTCGCGAAGCGCGGACGAAGGCGTGAGCGGGCGCTCGCGACAACATGCCGCATGTGCGCGAGGGAGCGTCGCTTGACGCTACCCGGCCCCGCTCGTACGGTCGAAGCCTGAACGCTTCAGAGCACTTTGCCTTGAGAATCCTGGGCCGGACACATTCGAGCGTCGAGCGAGCGGCCCTGAGCATGGTCGCAGCGCTGCTGTTCATGCTGCAATCCACCGGCGTCGGCTTCGCCGCCGGAGCAACCGCCAACAGCGCGCAACTCTCCGGCGTCGTCTGCGCGTCCCTCACGGCAGACTCATCCAAAAGCGATTCCTCTCCGGTCGAGAACCATCATGTCGGGCCCTGCTGCATTCTCCATTGCAGCTCGGCGATAGACGTCGACGAAGAGCGCGTCCTCATCGCGATCCTTCCGCTCGAGATGTTCTCCGACACGCCGACGCCGATCTATGTCATCGACGCCGTGATCGCCGCGCCGGAGCTGCTGCCTCTCTTTCCACGCGCGCCTCCAGCGCCTCTCGCCTGAACCCCCCGAACCTCATTTTCGAAGATCGACGGTGACGAACGCGCCGTCGAGGGATTCATGCGACCTGCGCCGATCATCGATCGCGCGCAAAGCTGGAGGCTATTGTCATGAGCATCACATCCTATAAGGCCGTGAGCGTCGGCGCTCTCGGCGGACTCGCCGCATTTTTGGCGCTCGGCCCCGCCGCTCCGCATGGCGCGCAGCTTTTCGCCGCGCTCATCGGCTGGGCCGGCTATCAGCATTTCGGCGGCAAGCTCGAGGGGCTGAAGAAATCGGTCCTCCATTATCTGTTCGGCGTGTTTCTCGCCGCCCTGGCCCTCGTCGTCTCGACGCGTCTCCCCTATGGCGAGACGATCGGAGACGCCGCCTGGACCGCGATCGCCGTCGCGATCACGCTCGGCCTTCTCGTCCTCGCCTCCAAGCTGCCCGCGCTCGGCGAATGGCCTGTCGCCCTCCTCGCCTATGCGACGCTGTTCGCGACGACGCGCGCCGACGAGATCGTCGCGCTCGCTCCGAGCAATCCCGTGCTCCTTGCGGCGCTCTCGCTGATCGTCGGCGCGATCTTCGCCTTCGCGGCCGAGCACCTCGCCGAAGCGCTGCAAAAATATCTGCCCCTGCCCGGACAGAAAGCGCCCTCGGCCGCGCGCTCCTGAGCGCCCGCCGACTCGAGACCGTCTCGACGAAAGATCGCCCGCCGTCCCGCGCGACGGTGGGCGACCGCCATCGCATGAGCCGCCCCTCGAGGGTCAGCGCCATGCGCAACGATACGCCAATTCGGGAGGATCGCTTTTGAGCGATATGGCAATGAGATCCCCCTTGCTCGATCGCGCCGCCGCCTCGGTAGCCGCGCTCCACGTCGCCGAGGAGACCGGCTTCTACGGGGTCGACCGTCCGGGCGTCGCCTGGGACTGGATGAAGCAGACGGGCCAGGCGCCCGCCGGCGCCGATTGGGTGCGCCCGCAGGTCGCCGAGGCCTGGGCGCGCTGCGTCGACGACCATGCTCTGCCCCCAGGCGCGGAATTCGCGCCGCGCCAGCGCCGTAGCGAGACCGGCTCGCTGGAGCTCGACGCCTGGCGCCGCAATTCGCTCGACGGCGTCGCCGGGCGCCTCTCCGCGCTCGTCTATGACCTGCGCACGCTGCTCGACGAGACCAATGTCGCGCTGCTGCTCGCCGACCCAGCCGGCGTCGTCGTCCAACTGCTCGACTCCGGCTCGCGGATCACCGCCAGCGGCGCTCAAATGGGCCGCATCGGCGCCGATTGGAGCGAGGCGAGCCTCGGCAACAATGGCGTCGGCACGGCGAGCCTGCTGCGCGAGCCGATCGCCTTCGACGGCAAGGAGCATTTCAACGGCGCCTTGCATCGCTTCGCCACCGCCGGCTGCCCCGTCTCCGCTCCCGACGGAAGCGTCTGCGCGATCCTCGGCATGATCTCGGATCGTCGCGACACGGCCAAGCTGGCTCTCGGCTTTCTCGAGATCGCCCGCCGGCTGCTCGAGGCGAGCCTGTTCGACCGCCTCGCCGCGGACGGCTATCTGCTGCGCCTGCACGCCGTCGGCGAAGCGGCCCCGCGCTTCGCCGGCGAGGGCCGCGTCTTCATCGCCGCGGACGGCGTCATTCGCGGCGCCGACCATGCGGCTGTCGAGGCGCTGGGCTCGACCTTTTCCGCGCTCGTCGGGCAGCGCGCGGCGACGGCGCTCGGCGTCGATCCGCCCGCGCTCATCGCCGCGCATGAGAGCGCGCGCGTCATCGCTCTTTCCGTCTCGCACGACGCGCGCCCGATCGCCGCGGAGGTGCATCGCTGTCCCAAGCGCGAGAGCGAGGCGACCGCGCCGCGCCGCGGAGCCGGCCGCGCCGACGCCGCGCCCTGCGGGATCGGCGCCGAGGGCGATTGGAGCGACAGCGTGCTGGAGGCGGCGCTACGCAAAGCCTCCGGCCTGCAGGAGCGCAATATTCCAATCCTCATCACCGGAGAGTCCGGCGTCGGCAAGGACTATCTGGTGCGGCGCCTGCACGCCGGCGGACCGCGCAAGGATCGCCCGCTCGTCGCCATAAATTGCGCGGCCATTCCGCGCGAGCTCATCGAGAGCGAATTGTTCGGCTATGAAGGCGGCAGCTTCACCGGCGCGCGCGCCAAGGGCAAGGCCGGCAAATTCGTCGAGGCCGACAAGGGCATATTGTTCCTCGACGAAATCGGCGACATGGCCGCCGATCTTCAGGCGACGCTGTTGCGCGTGCTCGATTCGAACGAGGTCGTGCCGATCGGCTCCAGCAAGCCGATTCGCGTCGATGTGCGCGTCGTCGCCGCCACCAATCGCAGCCTGCAGGAGATGGTGCAGAAGGGAACGTTTCGCCGCGATCTCTATTATCGCCTCAATGGCGTGCAACTCTGGCTGCCGCCGCTGCGCGAGCGACCCGATCGCCTCGCGCTTCTCGCGCAACTCTTCCGATTGGAGAGCGAGGCGTTGGGATCGACGGATGATCTGCGCTTTTCCGATGAAGTGTGGCGCAATTTCTTCAAGCATCCCTGGCCCGGCAATATCCGCGAAGCGCGCAATGTCTTGCGCTCCTGCATCGCCGTCGCCAAAGGGCCGGTCATAGAGATCGACGATCTTCCGATCGACTTCATGCAGGAGCTCGACTTCGACCAGCGCGTGAACGACAGCGAGGCGCAGGACGTCTCTCTCGTCGAAGGAGTGATCGAGAGCGAAACCGGCTTCGACCTCTCCGATTGGGAAGCGCGCGCCGTGCGACATGCGCTCGCCTCGAGCAAGGGAAATATAGCAAAAGCCGCGCGCAGCCTCGGCATCACCAGAGCGACGCTCTACCACAAGATGGCGCGCTACGGCCTGCGAAGCGACCGGCGCATCGTTTCGAAGAGGTGACGCGATGGGACCAGAAGACCGCGCTTTTATCGAAGAAGCCGCCCGTGCGCTCGACGCTTCCATGCGCGAGCTCGAGGAAGAGGAAGAGCGCCTGAAAGAGATCATCGGCGAGGAGCGCACGCAGGAGCTCGGAGCTTATCTGCGCCGAGAATTCGAGCCTGTCGACATAGAGGAAATACGCCGCACGCTCGACTTCGACGATCGCCGGCTGATCTCCGTGTGGATACGTCTCGAGCGCAATCGCGCGCGCCGCGTGGCGGCGGGCCGCAGCGCCATGACGCTCAACGCCGGACGTGACGACATCGACATAAGCGCATTCGACAAACCAAAGAAAAAATAAAGGAAACGCGCAACGGGCCGCGGCGGCTCGTCGCATGAGTGGAGGATCAGAGTCGTGGCCAGGAATATTCGCTTCGGCGACCCCGTTCGCATGAAATTGCTCGATGGACTCAATGTTCTCGCCGACGCTGTCGGCGTGACGCTCGGCCCGCGCGGCCGCAATGTCGTCATCGAGCATCGCGCCGCCGGCCTCCCGCCGGTCGCGACCAAGGACGGCGCCACCGTGGCGCAGGCCGTCGAAATCTCCGGACGCACGCAGAGCCTCGGCATAAATCTCGTCCGGCAAATGGCGACGACGGTCGCCAAAGAGGCCGGCGACGGCACGACGACCTCCGTCGTGCTGACGCGTCGCGTCGCCGCCGAGACGCGCAAAGCGCTCGCCGCCGGCATGAATCCCCGCGACATCGCCATCGGCATGGAGCTCGCCGCGCGTGCGGTCGAAGCCGATCTGCTACGTCGCGCGCGACGTTGCGACGATCAGCGTTCTGTCGCCCATGTCGCGACCCTCGCGGCCGGCGGCGACGAAGAGATCGGCGCGATCGTAGCCGAGGCGCTGACGCTCGCCGGCGAAGGCGGCGTCGTCGACGTCGAGCTCGGCAATGGCGTGACCGACGAGATCGAATCTGTCGAAGGAATGCGCTGGGAACAGGGCTATCGCTCGCCCTATTTCATGACCGACAGCGCGCGCAAGATCGCCGAGCTCGAGAATCCTTACATTCTCATCTACGATCGCGTCATCAATGATTTTTCCGAGCTGGTTCCGGCGTTGGAGCTGGTGCGCCGTCGTGGCGGCAGCCTGCTCGTCGTCGCCGAAAACATCATGGAGGAAGCGCTTCCCGGGCTGCTGCTCAATCACATTCGCAAAAATCTCTGCTCCATCGCCGTGAAGGGGCCGGGATATGGCGACAGCCGCTATGAATATCTGCTCGATCTCGCCGCGCTCACCGGCGGCCGCGCTATCATGGAGGCTTGCGGCGAAGATATTTCCAATGTCACGATCGAACATCTCGGCCGCGCGCGGCGCGTCGTCGTGCGTGAGGACGACACGCTCGTCATCGGCGGCGAAGGCGATGCGGTCGCAATCGCGGAACGTCTCGCCGCGGCGAAACGTCAAGCCGATTGGATCGTCGACGGCGATTCGTCGAAAGGCTCGCCGAGCGGCAAGCGCCACGAGCTCGGAAATCTGCAAACGCGCATAAAAGCCTTGTCAGGAAGGATGGCGACGATCCGCGCCGGCGGATTGTCGGACATTCTCATCAAGGAGCGCATGCAAAGAATCGAGAATGCGCTGAACTCCGCGCGCTCGGCGCTGAGCGACGGCGTCGTCGCCGGCGGCGGCGTAGGTCTCTACCGCGCGCGCGCGGCGCTCGCGCAATTGCGCGGCGAAAATCTCGATCAGGATCACGGCGTCGCGATCGTGCGCGCGGCGCTCGACGAGCCGATCAGGCGCATCGCCGCCAACGCCGGAATCGACGCCGATGAATTCCTGTTCGAACTGCGTCGATCGAATGATGATTTCTGGGGAATGGACATGCGCAGCGGCGTATGCGGCGATCTCTTTTCCGCAGGCGTCATCGATCCCGTGCGCGTGACGCGACTAGCGCTGCGCAACTCCGTCGCGACAGCCGCTTCGCTGATGACGGTGGAATGCGCGGTCACCAATATTCCGCCGAGCGATCCGACTTTCGGATTCGATCCGAATGTCGCAGCGCAGACGCGAGAAGACCCGCGCGCTTGAGCGCAGGCTCGATCGCCGCGATCACAAGATCGCGGCGATCGAAACAAGCGACGAATATCGTGCGTATGCTTATTTGACAGCTGTATCGAGCGCCATCCGCGAATAATGCCGCGCTCACGTCGCAAGACTTCCCAGAACCTTGCGAATCCCTTGCAAAACCTACGATTCTACGAAGTTTCGATCACTGGCACGAGGCTTGCCATAACTACTATGTGTCGGCGCTTCCGCAATCGGTGAATTGCAGACGACATCGAAAGTTTCAACTTCGAAAGTTTGGAAAGCGGCGCTCACGTTCGGATTTTTCGACCACAGACCAGGTCGCGAATCCGAGAAACAAAAAGTCTGTGAGGAGGAAGAAGCATGGCGATCAGTCTCGCGACAAAAGCGGCGACCGATGCTCTGAAGGTCAACCGCGCTCCGGTCGGCGTCGAGCCGCAGGAGGTCCACAAGTGGCTGCAGAGCTTCAACTGGGACTTCAACGAAAACCGCACCAAATACGCCACAAAATACCACATGGCGAACCAGACCAAGGAGCAATTCAAGGTCATCGCCAAGGAATACGCCCGCATGGAGGCGGCCAAGGACGAGCGCCAATTCGGCACTCTGCTCGATGGTCTGACCCGTCTCGGCGCCGGCAATAAGGTCCATCCCCGCTGGGGCGAGACCATGAAGGTGATCTCGAACTTCCTCGAGGTCGGCGAGTATAACGCCATCGCCGCTTCGGCCATGCTGTGGGACAGCGCCACCGCCGCCGAGCAGAAGAACGGCTATCTCGCCCAGGTGCTCGACGAAATTCGTCATACGCATCAGTGCGCTTTCATCAATCACTATTATTCCAAGCACTATCACGACCCGGCCGGCCACAATGACGCCCGTCGCACCCGCGCGATCGGCCCGCTGTGGAAGGGCATGAAGCGCGTCTTCGCCGACGGATTCATCTCCGGCGACGCCGTGGAATGCTCGGTCAATCTGCAGCTGGTCGGCGAAGCTTGCTTCACCAATCCGCTGATCGTCGCCGTCACCGAATGGGCCTCGGCCAATGGTGACGAGATCACGCCGACGGTGTTCCTGTCGGTGGAGACCGACGAGCTGCGCCATATGGCGAACGGCTATCAGACGGTGGTGTCCATCGCCAATGATCCGGCGGCGGCGAAATATCTCAACACCGATCTGAACAACGCCTTCTGGACGCAGCAGAAGTATTTCACGCCGGCGCTCGGCTATCTGTTCGAGTATGGCTCCAAGTTCAAGGTCGAGCCCTGGGTCAAGACCTGGAACCGTTGGGTCTACGAGGATTGGGGTGGAATCTGGATCGGTCGCCTCGGCAAATATGGCGTGGAGAGCCCCCGCTCGCTGCGCGACGCCAAGACGGACGCCTATTGGGCCCATCACGATCTGGCGCTGGCCGCCTACGCTCTGTGGCCGCTCGGCTTCGCGCGTCTGGCTCTGCCGGACGAAGAAGATCAGGCTTGGTTCGAGGCGAATTATCCGGGTTGGGCCGATCACTACGGCAAGATCTACAACGAGTGGAAGAAGCTCGGCTACGAGGATCCCAAGAGCGGGTTCATCCCCTACGCCTGGCTGCTCGCCAACGGTCACGACGTCTATATCGACCGCGTCTCGCAGGTGCCGTTCATCCCGTCGCTCGCCAAGGGCTCCGGCTCGCTGCGCGTGCATGAGTACAACGGCAAGAAGCATTCGCTCACGGATGATTGGGGTGAGCGTATGTGGCTGTCGGAGCCGGAGCGCTACGAGTGCCACAGCATCTTCGAACAGTATGAAGGACGCGAATTGTCCGAGGTGATCGCCGAGGGCCATGGCGTTCGCTCCGACGGCAAGACGCTGATCGCCCAGCCTCACGTGCGCGGCGACAATCTCTGGACGCTCGAGGACATCAAGCGCGCCGGATGCGTCTTCCCCGATCCGCTCGCCAAATTCTGATCGAGGTTCGAAGTTTCGAACTTTCGCAGCGGTTTCCCGGCGCGGGCTCATGCTCGCGCCGGGAGATCGGACGGTCGATTGCGCCGTCCGACAAGCACGAAGCACGAAAAATCCCTTAGTGGAGGACGTCTGAAATGTCACAGCCTCAGAGCTCTCAGGTTACGAAGCGAGGTCTCACCGATCCGGAACGAGCGGCGATCATCGCAGCCGCGATTCCGGATCACGCGCTCGACACGCAGCGCAAGTATCATTATTTCATCCAGCCGCGCTGGAAGCGCCTGTCGGAATATGAGCAGCTGTCCTGCTATGCGCAGCCCAATCCTGACTGGATCGCCGGCGGCCTCGATTGGGGCGACTGGACTCAGAAGTTCCACGGCGGCCGTCCGTCCTGGGGAAATGAGAGCACCGAGCTGCGCACGACCGACTGGTATCGTCATCGCGATCCGGCCCGTCGCTGGCACGCTCCCTATGTGAAGGACAAGTCGGAAGAGGCGCGCTATACTCAACGCTTCCTGGCGGCCTATTCGTCCGAGGGCTCGATCCGTACCGTCGACGCCTATTGGCGCGATGAAATCCTCAACAAATATTACGGCGCGCTGCTCTACAACGAATATGGGTTGTTCAACTCGCATTCGTCGGTCGGCCGCGACTCGCTGTCGGACACGATCCGCCAGACGGCCATTTTCGCGGCTCTCGACAAGGTGGACAATGCGCAGATGATCCAGATGGAGCGTCTGTTCATCGCCAAGCTCGTTCCGGGCTTCGACGCTTCGACGGACGTGCCGAAGAAGATCTGGACGACCGATCCGATCTACGCCGGCGCCCGCGGCGCGGTGGAAGAAATCTGGCAGGGCATTCAGGACTGGAACGAGATCCTGTGGGCCGGTCACGCCGTTTATGACGCGACTTTCGGCCAGTTCGCCCGCCGCGAGTTCTTCCAGCGTCTGGCGACGGTCTATGGCGACACGCTGACGCCCTTCTTCACGGCGCAGTCGCAGACCTACTTCCAGATCACGCGCGGGGCGATCGACGATCTGTTCGTCTACAGCCTGGCGAATGATCCGGAGTTCGGCGCGCATAATCGCACCTTCCTCAACGCTTGGACCGAGCATTATCTCGCTCGTTCGGTTACGGCGCTGAAGGATTTCATCGGCATCTACGCCAAGGTCGAGAAGGTCTCGGGCGCGACCGATCGCGCCGGCGTCTCCGAGGCGCTGCAGCGCGTCTTCGGCGATTGGAAGGTCGATTACGCCGACAAGATCGGCTTCAAGATCGACGTGGACCAGAAGGTCGACGCCGTTCTCGCCGGCTACAAGAACTAAAGGAAACGCACCTATGTCCAGCGCACATAACAATTACAACGCCGGCATCATGCAGAAGTCCGGCAAGGCCTTCGCGGACGAGTTCTTCGCGGAGGAGAATCAGGTCGTCCACGAGTCCAACGCCGTGGTTCTGGTGCTGATGAAGAGCGACGAGATCGACGCCATCATCGAGGATATCATCCTCAAGGGCGGCAAGGCGAAGAATCCGTCTATCGTCGTCGAGGATAAAGCGGGCTTCTGGTGGATCAAGGCCGACGGCGCGATCGAGATCGACGCGGCGGAGGCCGGCGAGCTGCTCGGCAAGCCGTTCTCGGTCTACGACCTTCTCATCAATGTGTCGTCGACCGTCGGCCGCGCCTACACGCTCGGCACGAAATTCACCATCACCTCGGAACTCATGGGCCTCGATCGCGCCCTGACCGATATTTGATCGGTCGACGACAAGGATTGCCACAATGGCGAAAAGAGAAGCGATCCACGACAATTCCACTCGCACCGAGTGGGAAGGAAAGATCGCGAAGCTGAACAGTGTGGACCAGGCGACGAAGTTCATTCAGGACTTCCGCGTCGCCAATTCCTCGCCGTTCCGCAAGAGCTACGATCTCGACGTCGATTATCTGTATATCGAACGCAAGATCGAGGAGCGGCTTTCGGTCCTCAAGACCGAGAAGCTCTCCGTCGCGGATCTCGTCACCAAGGCGACGACCGGCGAGGACGCCGCTGCGGTGGAGGCGGCCTGGGTCGCCAAGATCAAATCCGCGAAGACCAAATATGAGGCGGAGCGCATTCATGTCGAGTTCCGTCAGCTCTACAAGCCGCCGGTCCTGCCGGTGAACGTGTTCCTGCGCACGGATGCGGCGCTCGGCACTGTTCTGATGGAGCTGCGCAACACCGACTATTACGCCACGCCTCTCGAGGGCCTGCGCAAGGAGCGCGGCGTCAAGGTTCTGCATCTGCAGGCCTGACAACGGCGACCCCAACAAAAAAGAACGTGCGTTCGGGCGGATTTCCGCCCGAACGTCGTCTCTTGAAGAGGAGAGAAGCCATGGCGCATTCGGCGGAACAAGCGGCGGAGGAGCAGCGGATTCTGATTCACTCGGATTCGCGCTACGTCGCCTATACGATGGACCTCGATTACATGTGGCGCTGGGAAATCCTGCGCGACGGCGAATTCGTTCAGGAGGGATGCTCGCTGTCGAAGGATTCGGCGCGCGAGGCGGTCGCTCATGTGCTGCGCTTCTTCGCTCGACAGGACGCGGCCGCCGGCACGCCGGGCGACAATAGCGAAGAGATCCGGCGGCTGCTGCGCGCGCTCGGCACGCCGGAGCCGATCAACGACACGACAGACGCGACCAAAAACGAACTGGCGCAGCCAGAGTAGCATAGGGCGGAAGACGTATGTACCAGATCGTCATTGAGACAGAGGACGGAGAAACCTGTTCATTCGAATGCGGACCGAGCGAGGACGTCATTTCCGCAGGCCTTCGTCAGAGCGTGATCCTTCTCGCGTCCTGCCGCGCCGGCGGCTGCGCGACCTGCAAGGGCGACTGCACGGATGGCGACTATGAGCTGATCGACGTCAAGGTCCAGGCGCTGCCGCCGGACGAGGAGGAGGACGGCAAGGTTCTGCTGTGCCGCACCTTTCCGCGCAGCGATCTGCACGTCATCGTGCCCTACACCTATGATCGCATCTCCTTCGAGGCGATCCAGACCAATTGGCTCGCCGAGATCGTCGAATGCGATCGCGTGTCGTCGAATGTCGTGCGGCTCGTTCTGCAGCCTCTGACCGCGGACGGCGCGGCGCCGATCGCGCTGAACTTCGCCCCCGGGCAATTCGTCGACATCGAGATTCCGGGGACGCATACGCGCCGCTCCTATTCCATGGCCTCGGTCGCGGAGGATGGTCGGCTCGAATTCTTCATTCGACTGCTGCCGGACGGCGCCTTCTCGAAATTCCTGCAGACGCAGGCGAAGGTCGGCCTGCGCGTCGCGCTGCGCGGACCGGCGGGCTCCTTCATGCTGCACAAGAGCGAGCGGCCGCGCTTCTTCGTCGCCGGCGGCACTGGGCTGTCGCCGGTGCTGTCGATGATCCGGCAGCTGAAGAAGGAGAGCGATCCGCAGCCCGCGACATTGTTCTTCGGCGTCACCAATTACGAGGAGCTGTTCTATGTCGAGGAGCTCGAGGCGCTGAAGAGCGCCATGCCGAGCCTCGATGTGCAGGTCGCCGTGGTCAATGCGCCAGAGGGCAATGGCGTCGCCAAGGGAACGGTCATCGATCTCATGCGCGCCGAGCTCGAGAAGCTGCGCGGCAAGCCGGACATCTATCTCTGCGGTCCGCCCGGCATGATCGAGGCGGCCTTCGACGCCGCGGCGACGGCGGGCGTCCCCAAGGAGCAGGTCTATCTCGAGAAATTCCTGGCGAGCGGCTGATCCCGCGCCTGGTTCCCGTCTTCGCTCGGCCGCGCTCGCCGAGCGGGGCTCCCGACTTCCCTGCCCGAGGCGACTCGGGCAGGCTTTTTGCGTTACGCCACGATTGAGCCGGCGCCGATCGCCGCGAGCCGCCACGAATGTTTGAATCCGCTCGGGCGGGGGAGTAGAACAGCCGCGCCGGCCCCTGCGCCGGAAACAGCGGAGCCCATCTTGTCCCATTCCGTCACCGAGGCCATAGAGGCGATCGGGCGCGGCGAGATCGTCGTCGTCACCGATGACGACGACCGCGAGAACGAGGGCGACCTCATTGTCGCCGCCTCGCTCTGCACGCCCGAGAAAATGGCCTTCATCATCCGCCATTGCTGCGGCATCGTCTGCGCGCCGCTGACGCTGGAGGACGCCCGCCGCCTGCATCTCGCGCCCATGGTCGCCGCCAATGACGCGCCTCTCGGCACGGCTTTCACCGTCACCGTGGACGCGCGCGAGGGGCTCACCACCGGAATTTCCGCCGAGCAGCGCTGCAATACGGTGCGGGCGCTCGCCAATGGCAATCGCGGCCCGCATGATTTCGTGCGGCCCGGGCATGTCTTTCCGCTCATCGCCAAGGAAGGCGGCGTGCTCATGCGCTCCGGCCATACCGAGGCCGCGGTCGATCTCTGCCGCCTCGCGGGTCTTCCGGCCGTCGGCGTCATTTGCGAGCTCGCCAATGACGACGGCACGGTGATGGCCGGCCAGCAGATCGTCGATTTCGCCGCCGCCCATGGGCTGAAGCTCGTCTCCACCGCCGATCTCATCGCCTATCGGCAGGCGCGCGAGAAGCTGGTGGAGCGCGTCGCGAGCTTTCCGGTCAAGACCTTCGCCGGCGACGCGACCTGCTACGCCTATGTCAGCGCCTTCGACAGCGTCCAGCATTTCGCCTTTGTCGTCGGCCAGATCGGCGACGGCAGGGGCGTGCCGGCGCGGCTCCATCGCGCCGACATCATCGCCGATGTGTTCGGCGGCGCGGACGCCATCCGCCGCACGCTCGAGCGTTTCGCGGCGGAGGGGCGCGGCGTGCTGGTCTATCTGCGCGACGGCGCGGCCGGCGTTCCGGTCAATCCGATCGTCTCGGACAGTCGCAATTCGCAGGAGGCGCGCGCCGCGCAATGGCTGGATGTCGGCCTCGGCGCGCAGATTCTGAAAGATTTGGGCGTGAGTTCGATCCGCCTGCGCACCTCCAAGCCCAAGCCCCGCACCTATGTGGGGCTCTCGGGCTTCGGCATAGAGATTCTCGCCGTGGAGCCGCTGGACTGACGGAAACGCTCCCTCTCCCCGCTCGCGGGGAGAGGGAGAAATCATCCCTCAGATCACCACGACATTCGCGCCGACCTTCACCCGACCGTAGAGGTCGATCGCGTCTATGTCGCGCATGCGGATGCAGCCGGAGGAGACGCTCTGGCCGATCTTCTCCGGCTCATTGGTGCCGTGGATGCGGTACAGCGTGTCCTTGCCGTTCTCGAACAGATAGAGCGCGCGGGCGCCGAGCGGATTGTCCGGGCCGCCGGGCAGGCCGCCGGCGTCGGCGGTCGGCTGCAGATGCGGCCAGCGCTCCAGCATGTCCTTGGGCGGAATCCAGCGAGGCCATTCCTGCATGCCGCCGATAACGGCGCGGCCGGCCCAGCCATAGGCCTCCTGCCCGGTGGCGACGCCGTAGCGGATCGCTTTGCCGTTCGGCTCGACGAAATAGAGGAATTTGTTCTTCGTATCGACGACGATGGAGCCCGGCGGCTCGCTCGTTTTGAAGTCGACGAGATAGCGCTCATAGACCGCGCCGACGTCGGCCGTCGGCACCAGCGCCATGAATTGCGCGTCGCGCCCGCTGAGCTGCGGATCGGGCAGGCGAGGCCCCCCGACGGCGTTGCAGCCGGCGAGCGACAGAGCGAGAACCGCCGCGACGAAACCATGCCTCGAATCCATGAACGCGCCCTTTCTCAACGCCCGGAGAAGCTATTTAGGAATTTGCTTACCATAATCTTACTGAAGGAAAACATCGGCTCCGAATAATTCCCGACCTGTGTCCGCGACGCAACGGCCGCGGGATGGAAGACGGCGCCTTTTTTGAGAATTTTTCCGGCGCCCTTCCGGCGCGCCGGCGTGCTAAAAGAGCGGCGACTTCTTTGGCAGGGGCGTTGAGCGGCTGGCCATGACGAGGACCCTGTTCATCACACATGAGAGCGGCCTCGCGCATAAAATGGGCGCGGGCCATCCCGAGCAGCCCGATCGGCTGCGCGCGATAGAACGCGAGCTCGAGGGCGAGCGCTTCCAGCATCTCATCCGCATTTCCGCGCCTGCCGTTGCGCGCGAGGCGTTGCTGCGCGTCCATCCCGAGCGCCATTTGCGCGCGATCGAGGCCGCGGCGCCGCGCGAGGGCCTCGTCGCGCTCGACTCCGACACGATGATGTGTCCCGATTCGCTCACGGCCGCCCTGCACGCCGCCGGCGGCGCGGTCGCCGCCGTGGACGAGGTGATGACGGGGACCGCGGACACGGCCTTCGTCAGTGTGCGGCCGCCCGGCCATCACGCCGGGACGACGACGCCCATGGGCTTTTGCATCTTCAACAATGTCGCGGTCGCCGCGCGGCATGCGATCGCCGCCCATGCCGCGGAGCGCGTCGCCATCGTCGATTTCGACGTCCATCACGGCAATGGGACGCAGGAGATCTTCTGGGCGGATCGACAGGTCATGTTCTGCTCCACCCATCAGGCGCCCTATTATCCGGGCACGGGGGCGACGAGCGAGACCGGCGAATTCGACCAGATCGTCAACGCCCCGCTCTTTGCGGGCGCGACGGGCGACGATTTTCTAGAGGCGCTGACGAGCCGCATTCTGCCGCGGCTCAAAGATTTCGCTCCCGATCTCGTGCTGATCTCGGCCGGTTTCGACGGCCATAGGGACGATCCGCTGGGTGGGCTTCGTTTCCTCGAGCGAGACTATAGCGAGGCGACCAAGCGCATCATCGACGCCGCGCTGCGCAACGCCGACGGGCGCGTCATTTCGCTGCTCGAGGGCGGCTATGATCTCGACGCGCTGGGCCGCTCGGCGGCGGCGCATGTGCTCGCGCTGATGGGCGCCTGACGGACGAGCGGCGCTTCACGGGCTAGCTTCACGGACGAAAAACGCGCCGCTGCGAGGCGGCGCGCCATCATGACAGGAGGCGAAGGCTCAGCCCTGGCGGGCTTTGAAGCGCTTCTGCACCTTATTGATGACGTAGACGCGGCCCTTGCGGCGCACGAGCTGGTTGGCGCGATGGCGCGAACGCAGAGACTTCAGCGAATTGCGGACTTTCATCGGTCGATCCCCGGGCAAAAGGTCTTAACAGCCGGGGTGAACGCCCAGCGCCTCGTGGCCGCAGCCTATGCCCGATTTCGCGTCCGCGATCAAGCCCTCCGCCGCCACGCCGGCAAAAGGCGGGGTTTTTGTCGAATAAGCGCGTCGCATTTTTTGTGAAATCGGGCTCATCCGTCGCTCGCCGCGCCGCAGCAGATTGACAGCGGCCGAGCCTCCGGCGCATTATCTATGTTATGTTATAACATATGCTCTCGGGGGCGAGATTCATGGAAAAACCTTCTATCCGCTTCGTCATTTCGGGCGGAATTCTCGTCGCGGCGCTCGGCCCCGGCCCGTCGTGGGCGCAGGAGTCCCTGCCAGATATCGAGATCGCGGCGTCGAGCCCGATCCAGCGGCGCGCGCCAGCGACGCCGCAAGCGACGGCCGCGCCCGAGACGCGCGGCGTTCTCCCCATAGTCGCGGATCAATTCGCCACTGTGACAGTCGTCGATTCCGACGAGATTCGCCGCTCCGGCGGCGCGACGCTCGGCGATCTCTTATTCTCCAAGCCCGGAATCACCGGCTCGAGCTTCGTTCCGGGCGCCGCCAGCCGGCCGATCGTGCGCGGCCTCGACGCCCATCGCGTTCGCATACAAGAGAATGGCGTCGGCTCGAGCGGCGTTTCCGAGCTCGGCGAGGATCATGGCGTTCCGCTCGATCCGCTCGGCGTCGGCCGCGTCGAGGTGGTGCGCGGCCCGGCCACGCTGCGCTGGGGCTCGCAGGCGATCGGCGGAGTCGTCAACGCCACCAACAACCGCATCCCGGAGGCCCTGCCCTGCCGCGGCGACGAGCAGTCTCCCGGCCCCTGCATGCGGCTGGAGACGCGCAGCGCCGTCTCCACCGTCGACGCCGGGCTGGAGCAGGCGGCGCTCGTCGATGTCGGCCAGGGCAATTTTGCTCTGCACGCCGACGCGCATGGCCGCCGCACGAGCGATTACGCCATCCCCTCCTACCCCTATCTCACGCCGACCGATCCGGCGCCGCTGGTCTATGGCCGGCAACCCAATTCCTATATGCGCTCGGGCGGCTGGTCCGCCGGCGGCTCCTACATCTTCGATCGCGGATTCTTCGGCGCCTCGGTCACGCAATTCGAGAGCGTCTATCGCATCCCCGGCATGGATTCGACGGAGAGCCGCACGCGCATAGAATTGCGGCAGACGAAAGTGACCGCCAAGGGCGAATATCGGCCGCCCGCCTCCTTCATCGACGCCATTCGCGTCTGGGCCGGCGCCAGCGACTATAAGCATCATGAAGTCGGCTTCGAGGGCGGCTTCGACGGCATACAGCAGACTTTCACCAATCAGGAGCAGGAGGGCCGCCTCGAGGTCCAGCTCGCCCCCTTCGATCTGCGCTTCGCCTCGCTGACCACGGCGCTCGGCGTGCAGGGATCGCATCAGCGCCTCACCGCGCCCGGCGCCGGCGGCAATCTGTTCGACCCCAATGAGTCGCGCAGCATCGCCTTCTATCTGTTCAACGAATTCAAGCTCACCGATTCCTTGCGCCTGCAGGTCGCCGGCCGCATCGAAAACGTCGAGACGACGGGGCAGACGCCGGATTTGTTCGTCGATCCGACGATCTCCTTCAAATACGCCCGCAATTTCACGCCGAAGAGCGTTGCCGTCGGCCTGCTGCAGGACTTGCCTTTCGACACGGTCGGCAGCGTGACGGCGCAGCATGTCGAGCGCGCGCCGCGCGGGCCCGAGCTCTTCTCGCATGGCGTCCATGACGCGACGGGAACCTTCGACATCGGCAATCCGCTGCTCGGAATCGAGGCGGCCGATACTGTCGAGATCGGCCTGCGTCGCGCCAAAGGGCCATTCCGCTTCGAGGCGACATTTTTCTACACGCATTTCGACGGTTTCATCTATCGCCGCCTCTCCGGCGAGACCTGCGCGGATGATTTCGACAGCTGCTCGCCGGCCGGCGCCGGCGGCGCGCTCAATCAAGCGCTCTATTCGCAGCGGGACGCGACCTTCCGCGGCGGCGAGTTCCAGAGCCAATGGGATGTCCTCCCACTGGCGAGCGGACTGCTCGGCGTCGAGAATCAGATCGACGTCGTGCGCGCGACTTTCGCGGACGGGACCAATGTGCCGCGCATTCCGCCGGTGCGCCTCGGCGGCGGCCTCGTCTGGCGCGACGCCAATTGGCTGGCGCGCGTCAATCTGCTGCACGCCTTTCCGCAGAATAATATCGCCTCGATCGCCGAGACGCGGACCAAGGGCTATAATCTGCTGAAGGCCGAGATCAGCTACAGAATCGCGCTGCCCAAGGGCGAATTCCCGGCGCGCGAGGTGAGCGTCGGAATCGTCGGCGACAATCTGCTCAACGCCAATATTCGCAACAGCGTTTCTTATAAGAAAGACGAGGTTCCGATGCCGGGCGCCAATGTGCGGCTGTTCGCCAATTTCGTGTTCTAGCCGACAGGGCTCTGGCAGGCGCGCGCGCCGCGCCGCCGAGCCAAGCCGCCGACGAGCCCGCGCATTTCCGCGAGATCGAGCGCGAAGGCGATGGGCGCATAGACGCCGACGCCGGCGCTGACCAAAAGCGCGAGCGCGAGCGCCGGCGGCAGCGTCGCGGCCTCGGACGAGAAGGCGTGGACCGCGAGCGCCATCGCCGCCGTGGCCGCGCCGACGAGAGCGATCCGGCCCAGCGGCAATGGCATGGCGAAGGCGATACGGCTCAGAGCATAGGCCTGGGCGCAGCCGAACATCTCCGCCGCCAGCCGGCCCCACACCGCGCCGGCGAGGCCGAAGCGATAGATCAGCAGCGCCGAGACGATGAGATTGAAGACGAGGATCGAGCCCGTGTTCACCAGATAGAAACTATTGCGGTTGGACAGCAGAAAGCTCGTGTGCAGATATTGCTGCGTCAGAATTTGGAACACCACCGCCATCGCCAGAATGGGCATGGCCCAGCGTCCCGTCTCGCGAAACTCCGGGCCGAGCACGAGATCGGCGATCTGCGGCGAGACCAGAGCGAAGCCGACGCAGGCGGGCAAAGCGACGGCGAGCAGCAGCTCCGCCGATTTCGCGAGATGGCGGCGCGCCTCGGCCTCGCCGCGCTCGGCGAAGAGCCGCACGGCCATGGGCACGAAGGCGGTGGAGACGCTGATCGCCGGAATGATCAACGCCTGCCGCACGAGATCGAGACTCGCGCCATAGCGCCCGGCGTCGGCGACGCCCGCGAGCTCGGCGAGCAGAAAGCGGTCGGCGACCGTCGCCAGCGCCATCAGCGACATGGAGAAAGTGAAGGGCAGCCCGGCCTTGGCGATGTCGAGCAGACGCGCGCGATCCAGCCGCGGCCGAGCGTCGCCCCAGGCGGCGCGCCAGAACAGCGCCGTCGCCACGACCAGCGCCGCTGACGAAGAGGCGAGCAGCGCCGCGCCGCTCGCCGAAGCGAGAGCCACGCCGACGCCAAGGGCCGAAACGAGCAGCGCGCGATAGACCGTGCCGCGCAAATAATCGAGCGGCCTCTGCGCGGCGCGCAGCGACTCCTGGCTCGTCTCATAGAGCGTGACGGCGAAGGCCAGCAGCACCGAGGCCGCCGCCACCGGCGTGGACAGCCCGGTCAGCCGCGCCGCCATGAAGAACAATGGAGCCATGGGGGCGAACAGCGCCATTGCGGCGAGGATCGCGCCGCGAATATCGGCGCCGTCGCCCTTGGCCTGCTCGCGCAATATCGCGAGCTTCAGCGCGCTGGCGAGGAATGTGGCGAGCAGAGTGGCGAAGGCGAAGCCCAGCAGATAATCGCCATAGGCGGCGACGGCGAAGACGCGCGTGAACACGATGGTGTTGAGCAGGCCGAAGATTGCGGAGAACACATTGGCCGCGAAATAGACGACGGTCTGCCTGGCGAGCATGAGCGCTGCTGTCCTTGTCGAGAAGCTGAAGCCACTGTGCCATTCGGGGACGCACGAGCGGCGGGCGCGGCAAAATCTCGAAGAATCGTGCCAGCCGACCGCCGAGGCGCGCTGGCATGGATTCTTCTTCGTTTCGGCAGGCGGCGGTTTTTTGCGCCGATTTGAACCGAATGGAAAGCCTGAGCCGAGGAATAGATCGCAGCTCCGGGAAGAAAGCCTTAAACCGAGCATGGTGTGATTATGCGTGAGCGTGAGCGAGTTGAAGACATGAATTCCACCCCGGTCGCGATTGGCGAGAGCTTCGGCTGGCTTCATCACGCCGACGGGGACCGCGGCGTCATCATGTGCGCCTCCATCGGCTATGAAGGACTTTGCGCGCATCAGTCCTGGCGCATCCTCGCCGACCGTCTGGCCGCCGCCGGCCTGCCGACTCTGCGCTTCGACTATCCGGGCGAGGGCGACTCGCTCGGCGATCCCGCCGATCCGGCGCTCGTCGATGGTTGGCGCGACCAGATCCGCGCCGCCGTGCGCTGGATGCGCGAGGCGATCGGCGTGCGCGAGGTGACGCTCGTCGGCCTGCGCCTCGGCGCGGCGTTGGCGGCCGAGGTCGGCGGCGTCGAGCGTCTGGTCCAGATCGCGCCCGTGGTGAAGGGCTCTAGCTATTTGCGCGAGCTCAAGATGATGGCGCGCGTGCTCGCGGCGAGCGGAGCAACGCCCGAGGCGAGCGTCGCCACAGCGACCGCCGGCGACGACATTCATCTCGAAGGCTTCACGATCACGCAATCCATGGCCGCGGCCATAAAGCGCATCGATCTGACGCGCCTCGAGGCCGCGCCCGCCGAACGCGTGCTGCTGCTGCATGATCCCGCGGCGAAGCCGGCGCCGGAATTCGTCCAGCGGCTCGAATCGCTCGGCGCGCGCGTCACGACGCGCGAGCTGCTCGACTATCGCGCGCTGACGCCGGCGCCCATGCCGCCGCCACCGCCGCTCGCCGATCTCGACGCCGTCGTCGCCTTCGCCAGCGAAGGCGCGGGGCGCGCGCTGACGTCGCGGCCGCCGCAGGGCGCGCTGGCCTCGGAGCATTTCATCGAGCGCGCGGCTCTCTTCGGCGAGCATCGACAACTCGCCGGCGTGCTGTGCCTTCCGCGCGGCAAGCCGAAGATGACGGTGCTGATACTCGACACCGGCGCCAATCACCACATAGGCTGCGGCCGCTCCGCTGTCGATTTCGCTCGTTCGCTGGCGCGTCAGGGATTCGCCTCGCTGCGCATGGACACGCTCGGCATCGGCGATTCCGCCGTCGTCGAGGGCGGCCCGCGCACGGCTCTCTATGCGAAGGAGCGCGCCGCGGATGTCTCGGCGGCGCTGGATTTCCTCGAGATGCGCGGGCTCGAGGAGGTGACGATCTATGGCGTGTGCAGCGGCGCCGCGCTCGCGCTCTACGCCGGCCTCGCCGATGAGCGCGTGAAGGCTCTGGCGCTCGCCAATCTCCAGGTCTTCGGCCATGTCGCCGGCGAGGACCGCGACAAGCTGCTCGAAATGGGCTTTGCCGCGACCGCCACTTATGTCTCCAAGGCGATGAGCGCCCGCGCCTGGGCGCGCGTCGTCAATGGCGAAGTCTCGGTCGGCAAGCTCGTCGACATCGCGTCCGCGCTGCTGCGCCGCAAAGCGTCGGCATTCGCCGGCGCGCTCGCCCAACGCCTCGGCGTCGCGCATGGCAAGGCGCGCGAGGCGCGCGCCAATTTCACGAAATTGTCGGCGCGCGGCGTCCGCATCCTCGTGCTGCACGGCGATCATGACGTCGGCCGCGAGGAGCTCGACGTCTGCTTCGGACCCGACGCCCGCTATTTGAGGAGCCTGCCCAATGTCGCGATCGACGTCATCGACGGCGCCGATCATGCGCTCTCCTCCGCGCTCTCGCGCGAGGCGCTGCTGGAGAAGATGACTTTTTTTCTCCAGGCGGCCGACCGCGACGCGGACCCTGGCCGCGACAATCGCAGAGCGACGGCCGGCGCTCTGACCATGGCGACCCTCGGCGCCTTCACCCTCACGACGAATGTGGAATGACCCAA
Organism: Methylosinus sp. H3A; assembly: GCF_015709455.1. Taxonomy (NCBI): domain Bacteria; kingdom Pseudomonadati; phylum Pseudomonadota; class Alphaproteobacteria; order Hyphomicrobiales; family Methylocystaceae; genus Methylosinus; species Methylosinus sp. H3A. Next base: position 2,390,511 of record NZ_JADNQW010000005.1, on the reverse strand, counting down.
ACTTCGCGACGCCTCCCCGAACCCGCCGCGGCGCCTGTCTTCGACGCCTCTTCCGTCGAAGCGGTCGTCTGCATTCCGACCTTCCGTCGTCCCGACATGCTCGCGACGACGCTGGAGTCGATCGAAGCGCAGGCGACGAAAGTCGCCTTCGCCGTCGTCGTCGTGGACAATGACGCCGCCGCGCCGGTCGGCCTCGAGGTCGCGCAGTCCTTCTTTCGCGATGGACGTCTTTCCGGCGTCGCGACGGTCGAGCCGCGTCAGGGCAATGTCCATGCGATCAACGCGGCCTTTCGTCTGGCGCGCGAGCGCTATCCCGCCGCGCAATATTTTCTGATGATCGACGACGACGAGCGCGCCGAGCCGCAATGGCTCGACGAAATGGTCGCCTGCGCGCGTCTGCAGGGCGCCGATATCGTCGGCGGCCCGGTGACGCCCATCTTCCCCGAGGAGGCGAGCCCCGCTTTTCGCGATCATCCAGTGTTCTGGCCCGCTTTCGGCGAGACCGGCCCGGTGCCGATCATCTATGGCACCGGCAATTGCCTGCTGCGGCGCGAGGTGTTCGACGGGCTCGCGGCGCCCTCGCTCGATCCGAGCTTCAATTTTCTCGGCGGCGGCGATACGGAGTTCTTCACGCGCTGCCGTCGCGCCGGCTTCACCTTCTTCTGGCGCCAGGAGGCGCAAATCTATGAGCAGGTGACGCCCGGCCGGCTCGCGCTCGGCTGGGTGCTGCGCCGCAGCCTCGCCACCGGCGCGATCAATTACAGCATAGACCGCCTCGCCGCGCACAGCCTGCGCGAGCGCTTCGTGCTCGTCGCCAAGAATTTCGCTCTGGCGCCGGTCTCGCTGCAGCGCGCATGGCGCATGTTGAGAGAGTCCAGGCATCCGCTCGCCGCCACCCATCCGATCGGCATCGCTGTCGGCCGGCTGCTCGCCTCGGTGGGGCTGATGCCGCAACCCTATCGCTATTCCTCATGACGGATGCGGAAGCGTCATCCGCCGGGGCGCTGGACGAGCTCGACGGCCGCGGAGTGGTGTTCTGCGCCATTCTGCTCGTCGGCTGGATCACTTTTTCGCCTTTCGCCGATCTCGCTTCGCCGGAAACGCTGGAGCTGGCGGAAGGGCGCGACGTTCAGCTCTACGCAGCCTTCGGCCTGATGGCCGCGGCGTCGTTCTTCTATGTCTGGCGGACCGACCGGCAGGCGCTCGCCAGCCTCGCCACGCCCACCAATCTGGCGCTCGCGGCCTGGATCGGCGTGACGCTGGTCACCTCGCAGGAAATCTCCAACTCGCTGAAGCGCGTGGTGATGCTCGCCTGCGTCGGAACCTGCTGCCTCTCGCTCTTCCTGCTGCCGCGCGGCCGCGACGATCTCGCCAAATTATTGAGCATCGTCGCGCTCATCATCGTCGGCCTCTCCTATTTCGGCCTGATCTTCCTGCCGCATTTCACGATCCATCAGGCGACCGACATAGGCGAGCCGCAGCTGGCCGGCGACTGGCGCGGCGTGTTCGGCCACAAGAACATCGCCAGCGCGATCTTCTCCATGCTGACCTTCATCGGCATTTTCGTGCTGCGCGCCGGACGAACCGTCGAGGGATGGACGATTTTCGTCCTCTCGCTGCTCTTCGTGCTCTGCTCGGGCGGCAAGAGCTCGACCGCCATCTGTCTGACGACGATCATTCTCTCCTTCCTCGCCGAACGCACGCGCAATGTCGTCTTGTGGTCGATCATCGTCTTCTCGCCGCTGGCGCTGCTGAATTTCTTCGGCATAGGCTCGATCCTCTTTCCGCAGATCGGGGCCATCGCCGGCTCCCTGCCGCTCGACGCCTCCTTCACCGGCCGCACCGACATATGGACTTTCGCGATTCCGAAGGCCGGCGAGACGCCGATCTTCGGCCACGGCCTCGGCGCATTCTGGAACACCGCCGCGCTGCGCTTCGGCGGCGAGGACACGACGATCTGGGCCGGCAACGCCGCCCATGCCCATAATGGCTATCTCGACACTGTGCTGGCGATGGGCCTGCCGGGTCTGGCGCTCGCCTTCGCGGCGCTGATCGTGCAGCCGGCGCGCGATATTCGGAGCGTCTGCAGGCGCGGCGACGAGCCGGCGGTCTCATTGCTTTTCCTACAGATTTGGATGTTCAGCCTCTATCTCAACTCGCTCGAGAGCTTTTTGTTCGAGCGCGCAAATCCGAGCTGGATCGGATTGCTCTTCGCCCTTTTCGGCATTCGCTACCTCGCCGAATTCAAGATTCGGCGCTGACCGGCCCCAGCCTTGCGACCTCGAATGAGAAACCGGGAAATTGTCCCATTCTGGCACGGCGGCGGCCTGCTCCAACGACATCGGGGAACGCCTATGGAACGACCGATCGCGCTCATCACGCCCACTCATCGCGCCGACCGCGAGCGCTTCGCGCTGCTCTGCGAGAGCGTCGACCAACGTCTGTCCGGCTATGAGCGGCACTATGTCATCGTCAATGACGACGATATGGAGCTGTTCGCGCAATATGCCGGCCCGCGCCGCGTCATCCTGCCCTGCTCGCGTTTTCTTCCGCGCTGGCTGCGGCCGGCGCCGCGCATCCTGCTGCGCAACGGACGGCGCGTGTGGTGGTCGTTCCGCTCGCGGCCGGTGCATGGCTGGCACATTCAGCAGATGCTGAAGATCGCCGCCGTGCTGCAATTGCCGGAGCAGCGTTTCTGCATCGTCGATTCGGACAATGTGATCATCCGCCGCTTCGACATCGGCGCCTATGCCGGCGGCGCGCGCTCGCCGCTCTATGTCGCGCGCGGGGCGATCTCCGCCGATGCGCCGCTGCATTCCAAATGGATCGCCAATAGCGACCGCCTGCTGGGCCTGCCGCCGAGCAGCTTCCCGGCCGATGATTACATCGGCAATCTCATCGTCTGGGACAAGGACGCCGTGCGCGCCATGACGCGGGCGATAGCGGAGGCGACCGGGGTCGACTGGTTCCTGGCCCTGTGCCGCACGCGCGCCTTTTCGGAATATCTGCTCTATGGCCAGTTCGTGCGCCATTCGCCGCGGCTGATGGCGGCGCATGAGATCGTTCCGCAGAGCCTCGCCGTCGCCTATTGGGACGAGGCCCCGCTCGATCACGCCGGCCTCGCCACTCTGCTCGACGCCGCCTCGACCTCCAAGATCGCGCTCTGCGTCGAATCCTTCTCGCACACGCCGGTGCAGGCCATTCGCGAAGCGGCGGGCCTCGCCGTCCCCGCGACCGCCTCGCCCTTCGCGCCTCGGCTCGCCGGCGGCGCCGCCGCCTGATAGGCGATCGGTCGGATTATCGTTTCGCGCAGCCTTCGCCGCCTTCCTTCTCCCCGCTCGCGGGGAGAAGATCGTCAGCGGGCGCGCTCCGCATCGATTCGCGAGGCGGAGCGCGTCTCCGGCATCCGCGCATAGACGATCAGCGAGCAGAAGATCGCCGCGCTGACATAATAATAGAACCAGCTCTCATGCCCCTCGCGCTTGAACCAGAGCGCGACATATTCCGCCGTACCGCCGAACAACGAAACGGCGATCGCATAAGGCACGGCGACGCCCGTCACCCGCACCGAGGCGGGAAACAGCTCCGCCTTCACCAGCGCATTGATCGACGTATAGGCGCCGACGATGAGCCAGCCCGCCAGCACCAGCGCAAAAGCCGTCCAAGGATCGCGCGCGGTCTGGATCGCCGTCATCAGCGGCACGGTGAACAGGCTTCCGAGAACGCCGAAGGCGATGAGCAGCGGACGCCTGCCGATGCGATCCGACAGCGCGCCATAGGCCGGCTGCAACGCCATGGCGAAGGTGAGCGAGCCGGCGCTGATCCATGTCGTCTGCGCGTCGCTGAGCCCGGCGGAGAGCTTCAGGAATTTCTGAATGTAGGTGGTGTAGACATAGAAGGCGAGCGTGCCGCCCATCGTCAGCCCGACGACCGTCGCCGCCTCGCGCGGATAGGATAAAAGCGCGCGCAAGGAGCTGCGCCGCCGCCGCGAAGCCTCCGCGGCAAAAGCCTGCGTCTCCTCGAGATCGCGCCGCATGATCAGCGCGAACAGCGCCAGCCCTGCGCCGATCGCGAAAGGAGTGCGCCAGCCATAGGCCCGCAACTCCTCCGGCGTGAAGACGAGATTTTGCAGGACGAGCAGCACGAGAAGCGCCGTCAGCTGGCCGCCGATGAGCGTGACATATTGGAAGCTCGAATAGAATCCGCGCCGGCGCGAGGCCGCCATCTCGCAGAGATAGGTGGCCGAAGATCCATATTCGCCGCCGAGGCTGAGGCCCTGCAGCAGCCGCGCGAACAAGAGCAGCGCCGGCGCCGCCTCGCCGATCGTCGCATAGCTCGGCGTCGCGGCGACGATGAGCGAGCCGAGACACATCAGCAGCACGGACAGAGTCAGCGCGCGCCGGCGCCCGAAACGATCGCCGATCTCCCCGAACAATGCGCCGCCGATCGGCCGCATGAAGAAGCCGAGCGCGAACACGCCGGCGCTCGACAGCATTTGCGCGACCGGATCGTCGCCGGGGAAGAAGGAATTGGCGAAATAGAGCGAGAAGGCCGAATAAACGTAGAAATCATACCATTCGACCAGATTGCCGAGCGAGCCGACGACGATCGCCTTCAACCGGCGCGCCGCCTCCGCGAGGCTCTCGTCTTCGACGTCCGTCAGCCCCTCGCTCGTCTCCGGCAAAACCGCCCTCGCCTCACGCTCATTACCGCGAGGACTATGGGCCGGGGCCGGCTCCGACGCAAATCCGCGCATCTGCACGGAGGATTCCGCATTTCCACCGTTTTTCCGCTCCGCGGCGCAGATTTGCGAAAGAAGGCCTCTCGTCCCAAAAATGGCGAAAAAACGCCTTGCTCGCGCCCGCCCAAGTTTCGACCTGGAAACGATCGGGACATATTAGCGGGATAGGTCTCGAATGGACGCGACGGAAACGCCGCCGCGCGAATTCCCGCGGGTGCGCTCGACGTGACGAAGACAGATGCGATCCTCCTGGTCGAAGACGACGCCGAAATCGGCGAATTGATCTCTCGCTATCTGCAGACCCATCAGATCGACGTCGTCGTCGTCGCCGATGGCGGCGCGATGGACACGGCGCTCTCGCGGCGCGAGTTCGATCTCGTGATCCTCGATCTCAATCTGCCGGGCGAGAACGGCCTCTCCATCTGCCGCCGGCTGCGCGCCGACCGCAATCTGCCGATCGTCATCGTCACCGCGCAGGGCGAGGACGTCGACCGCATTCTCGGCCTCGAGATGGGCGCGGACGATTATCTGGTGAAACCCTTCAATCCGCGCGAATTGCTCGCCCGCATCCGCTCCGTGCTGCGCCGGGCGCGCGCCGCTTTCACCAGCCGGGACGAAGCCAGCTCTCGCTACTATCTCTTCGAGGGATGGCGCGTCGACATAATGGCGCATCAGGTGACGACGCCGGCGGGCACCAAAGTGGCGCTGACCAGCGCCGAATTCGATCTCCTCTACGCGCTGTGCGAAAGACCCAACCGCGTGCTGACGCGCGACCAGCTCATCGATCTGACGCATGGCCCGACCGCCGGCCCCTTCCAGCGCAGCATAGACGTGCTCATCAGCCGGCTGCGCCAGAAGATGGAGGGCGACCCGAAGAACCCGCGCTACATCCAGACCATTCGCTCGGAGGGCTATTTGTTCACGCCGCAGGTGGTGCGCGCGTGAGACGTTTTTGGCGCGGGCTGCGGCCCGATCATCTGGGTGGGCAGATCGCCATTCTAGTGCTCGCCTCCATCGTGCTGTTCCACGTCTGCGTGACGATCGTGGTGCAGCTTTTCCACTATGAGCGCACGTTTCGAGAAGACCGCGTGTATCGCGAGGAGCGCGCGCCGCACTCTCACGGCGCGTCGATCGAGACGGCGGCCGCCCTCGCCTGGGCCTTCGATCTCGCGCCTGTGGACGAGCGCGAGCAGCTTCTCGCCACGCTCGGCGATCTATCGCGCGGACCGCGGCCGGAGCTCGCCGCGGAGCGTCCGCCCGCGGCGCAGACGGCCCGCGCCGAGCCCTCGCCCGGCGCTTTGCGCACGCGTCTGTGGCCGGGCGCCGAAATCTTCGCATCCGCGCCCGACGGCCATTCCGTCACCGTCGCGCTGCGCAAGGGCGGCTATCTGACGCTCACCCCGCCGCCGCGGGAAATGCGACGCGAGGGCTTCCGCGATGGCGGCCCGCGCGGCCCGCCGCCGGGGGGCGATTTCCCCGGCGCACAGCCTCCGCCACAGAGCAGCCTGGCGCCGCCCCCCGACCTGCCGCCCTTGACGGGCATCTGGCTCGGCTCGGCGCTGCTCTTCCTGATCTGCGCCGCAATACTGACCTTCTGGACCTCGAGCGCCGTCGTCGCGCCGCTCGTCGCGCTCGCGCGCCAGGCCGAGAAATTCCCGAGCGATTCGGGCGAATGCGAGCTGCTGGTCGAGAAAGGACCGCAGGAGGTTCGCGATCTGACGCGCTCGCTCAACCGGATGCAGGCGCGCATCTATTCGATGATCGCGGCGCGCTCGCGCGTCTTGGCGGCGATCAGCCATGATCTGCGCACCATCATCACGCGCATGCGTCTGCGCGCCGAATTCATCGACGACGAGCCCTTGCGCGCCAAAATGCTGCACGACGTCGACCTCATGGATTCGATGCTCTACAAGAACCTTCTCTTCCTGCGCGAGGAGCGCTACCGCCACACGCAGGAGATCGTCGATCTCGACAGCGTGCTGCAGACCGTGGCCGATCAATTCGCCGATCTCGGCCATGACGTCGCCTATGAGGGCGACGGGCGGCGGATGGTGATCGGCTCGCTCACCGATCTGCAGCGCGTGTTCGCCAATCTCGTCGAGAACGCCGTCGCCCATGGACGCAGCATCGTCATCTCGGTGGCCCAGACAGCCGAGGATGGCGTCCAGATCGACGTCGCCGACGATGGGCCGGGCATTCCCGACGCGGAGAAGGCGCAGGTCGTCGAGCCTTTCGTGCGCGGTCAGCCGGGGCGCAACCTCAACGAGCATGGCGGCTTCGGCCTCGGCCTCTCCATCGTGCGCGCCCTCGTCGAGGAGGCGGGCGGCACGCTGCGGCTGCTCGATCGCGAGCCGCATGGGCTCGTCGCCCGCGTGACGCTGCGCCCGGCCGAAAAGGCGACAGCGGAGGTGGCGGCGGCCTGAGCCCCGCCCCGCCTGCGCTGTCTGGTCGCGGCCCCTCGGCGCGACCCGCGATTCTCGCCGACGCGGATTCATGGTCTCATGTCTCTTCTGCGAGTCGGGCGGCGCATTCCGCCGCCACGCTCGCTAAAAAGCCGACGAGGAGCCTCGCATGAACTTTCCGCGCCGCCTCTTTCAGTCGCTCGCCCTTCTCGCGGGTTTTTGCACGCCGGCCGTCGCCGCCGACGCCGCCCATGGCAAGCGCATCGCCGAGCGCTGGTGCGCGTCCTGCCATGTGGTGACGAGCGCCCAGAAATCCGCTTTGGCGGACGCGCCCTCCTTCGCCGACGTCGCCCAGCGCCGCGCCGACGCCAAGGCTCTGGCCAATTTCCTGGTCGATCCGCATCCGAAAATGCCGGACATGCATCTGTCGCGGCGCGAGATCGACGATATCGTCGCCTATATTCGCAGCCTCGACCCCCGCCCGCGCCCGCCCGAGCAGCAGCTCGACCGCTATGAGCGGCCGAAGAACGGGTGAGCGCCGCCCCGCTGGACCCCCGCCGCGCGAGGCCGTAATCAGTCCCGATCGCTCCACGGGACAAAAACCATGGCCTATGCGGTCAAAGAAGCCTTCAAGACGCTGCAGGGGGAGGGTCGCCATGCCGGGCGGGCCGCCGTCTTCTGCCGTTTTGCCGGCTGCAATCTGTGGAGCGGCCGCGAGGCCGACCGCGCGGCGGCGACCTGCCGCTTCTGCGACACGGATTTCATCGGCGTCGACGGCGAGAATGGCGACAAATTCTCGGGCGCCGAAGCCCTCGCCGCCCATCTGGCGCTTCTGTGGGGTGAAAGCCGCGAGCGGCGTTTCGCCGTCTTGACCGGCGGCGAGCCCATGTTGCAAATCGACGCCGCGCTGCTCGACGCGCTCCATGCCGAGGGCTTCGAGATCGCGGTCGAGACCAATGGGACGCTCGCAGTCCCGACTGCGGTCGACTGGATCTGCGTCAGCCCCAAGGCGGGCGCGCCGCTGGTCCAGACGACGGGGGACGAGCTCAAGCTCGTCTATCCGCAGAAGGGCGCCGAGCCGGAGCTGTTCGAGGGGCTCTCCTTCGACCATTTCCTGCTGCAACCCATGGACGGGCCGGACGTATTGCGCAATACGAGGGCGGCGATCGACTATTGCCTGGCGCATCCGCTGTGGCGGTTCTCGCACCAGACGCACAAGGCTATCGGAGTGAAATGACCATCCAGTTCGAAGTCTATCGGGAGTTCTGCTTCGAGGCGGCGCACGCCCTCTATGATCCGGAGCACCCGACCGGCGGCAAATACCGCAATCTGCACGGGCATTCCTTCCGCGTGCGGGTGACGCTGCGCGGGCCGCGGCAAGCGGGCGAGGAGTGGGTCATGGACCTCGGCAAGCTCGGCGCGCGGCTGCAAGAGCTGCGCGAGCGGCTGGACCATTCCTTCCTCAACGAGCTGGAAGGCCTCGGCAAGCCGACGCTCGAGAATTTGTGCGTCTATATATGGAAGGATATCGAGTCCTCGCTGCCGGCGATCCACGAGGTCGGCGTTTTCCGCGACACCTGCAACGAAGGCTGCGTGCTGAAGAAGCAGTGAGGCCGCGAGACCCTCCCCTTCAGGGGGAGGGTCGGCCGGCCATAGCCTGGCGCTTGCGACGGGCGTTCTTAATAGAACGCCCTACGGCCGGACAGGGTGGGGTTCTCCCCAAGACTCGGGGCGTCACCCCCTCCCGAGCGCCTTCGGCGCTCGACCTCCCCCCTCGAGGGGGAGGTAGGAACGCCAAGACGTCGCATGCTTCTGTTCTCCGCCGGATCGCGCCCCTCGAATTTGCAAAATCGCGCGAAAAATTGCAGTTTCGCGCGAGATTCGGACGGCCTGCCCTCCCCGCGGCCTCGTCCCAAAGCCCAGAACCCCCATCCGTCCGTCATCCGACCGACGCTCGTCGGAGCGGCGGCGCGCTTTTCGCTCTGCGATCGCGCGCAATGGACAAGAAGGAGACAATCGCGTGAGCCTCGCTTGCGGGATCGATTTCGGAACCTCCAACTCCTCCGTCGGCTTCATGGCCGACGGCGAGCCGACGCTCGTCCCGCTCGAGGGCGAGAGCGTCGCCATGCCGAGCGCGATCTTCTATCCGGCCTATGGCGGCTCGCTCAGCTTCGGCCGCGCCGCGGTCGGACTTTATATCGACCGCGAGAACGGCCGGCTGTTCCGCGCGATCAAGAGCATTTTGGGCGGCTCGCTGATCCATGAGACCACCGCCGCCGGCGGCAGGCGCGTCGCCTTCACCGCAATATTGGGACGCTTTCTGCACCATTTGAAGGAGAAGACCGAGCTTCGCGCCGGCCGCTCCGTCGAAAGCGCCGTGCTCGGCCGTCCGGTGTTCTTCGTCGACGACAATGAGGCGGCCGATCGCGTCGCGCAGGATCAGCTCGCCGCGGCCGCCCATGCGCAGGGCTTCAAAAATGTCCTCTTCCAATATGAGCCCATCGCCGCCGCGCTCGACTATGAGCGGCGCATCGAGCGGGAGGAGATCGCCCTCATCGCCGACATAGGCGGCGGCACCTCCGACTTTTCCATCGTGAAGGTCTCGCCGAAGAACCGGCGCAAGATCGAGCGCAAGGACGATATTCTCGCCAATGCCGGCGTCCATGTCGGCGGCACCGACCTCGATTATCGGCTGAGCCTCAAACAAGTGATGCCCTTGTTCGGCTATCAGACGCGGCAGCGCAAACGCCCCGAGCTCGATCTGCCCAATGGCTATTTCCACGATCTCGCGCAATGGCATCGCATCGCCTTCCTCTACAACAACAAGACCCTCGAGGAGCTGAAGCAGCTGCGCGCCGTCGCCGATGAGCCGGAAAAGGTCGATCGCTTCGTGCGAGCGATCGACGATCGCGCCGGCCATCGCGTGGCGGGCGATGTGGAGGGAGCGAAGATCATTCTCTCGGACGCGGCGACCGCGATGATCGACCTCGCTTATATCGACGAGACGCTGCACATAGAGACGTCGCGGCGTCTCTTCGAGGAGACGATCGCGAATGAATGCCGCAAGCTCTCCGATTGCGTCGCCCATTGCCTGAAAACGGCCGGCGTCGCGGCCGCGGAGGTGGATACGGTGTTCTTCACCGGCGGCAGCACTTTCATTCCGGCGATCGAGCGCGCCTGCCTCGTCCATACGCCGCAGGCGAAGATCGTGCGCGGCGATAAATTCGCCAGCGTCGGCGTCGGGCTGACGATCGACTCGGGGCTGAAATTCGGGTCCGGCGCCTGAGCCGCGTTCAACCCGCCGTCTGCAGCCCGGCAGCGGCCGAGAGATCGACCTCCACGCGCAATCCGCCCAGCTCGGAGCGCGAGAAACGCATATCGGCGCCATAGGCGTCGAGAACGTCCTGCACGATGGCGAGGCCGAGGCCGGCGCCGCCGGTCTCGTCCAGCCGCCCTCCGCGACGGCGGATGAGCGCCTCGCTCCCCTCCGGCAGGCCGGGCCCGTCGTCCTCGACGACGAAACGCCCCGCCACGGCGGAGATGCGAATGCGCGCGCGGGCGTGGCGCGAAGCGTTCTCCATGAGATTGCCGAGAATCTCCATCAGATCGACGCGATCGACGGCGACGCGCGCGTCGGGCGCGATCCGCATGTCGAAGCTCGCCTCTGTCCCGGCCGAGGCGAGCGTGCGCGCCAGCGCGTCCACCACCTCGGCGACCGGGGTCTGCTCGCCGCCGCGCGAAACGCCGCGGCTGCGCGCCCGCGCCAGCTCGCGCGCCACATGACGATGCATGGCGTCGCCGATGCGATCGAGCGAGCGCGCGATCTCCGTCTCGCCCTTCTCGCGCAAGAGGCGGGCGTCGGCGGCGAGCGCGGTGAGCGGCGTCTTCAGCCCATGGGCGAGGTCGGCGGCGCGATTGCGCGCACGCTCGATCGCCTTGTCGCGCTCGTCGAGCAGGCCATTGACCTCGTCGATGAGCGGTTGCACCTCCGGCGGCGCCGGCGAATCGAGCCGACGGCGGCGGCCCTTGGCGATCTCGCCCACCGCCACGCCGAGCCCGGCGAGCGGCGCGAGACCGAGCCCGACCTGAATCCAGGTGGCGAAAGTCAGCCCGACCGCGATGAGCAACAAAGCCGCGACCAGCTCCGCGGCGAAAGCGTCGCGCGCGCGGGCGACGCCGGCGAGATCGAGCGCCACCAGCACCCGGATGCGCAGCGGCGCCGCGCCGCCGAGCGCGATGCAGCGCTGCCCGCCGAGCAGCGCATTGCCCCAGGGCCCGCGGAGCCGACGATACAAAATACGGTCCCCGCCTGCGCAGCCGGCCGCGAGCTCCAGCGCCTCCTCGCCGAGCGAGAGAGAACGCTCGACGTCGCGGCTGTCGTCGCTGGCCACCTGCCAATAGAAGCCGGAGCGGAACCGCGCAAAACGCGGGTCCGGCGCGGCGGTGATGACTCGCAGGCGGCCGTCCGCATCGACGGCGAGATCGGAGACGAGCTGGCGGACATAGGTTTCTATGTCGTCGTCCATCGTGCGCTCGACATGATGCTCGAACAACAGCACGAGGCCGAAGCCGGCGAGCGCGAGGGCGGCGGCGATGGCGGCGGCCCCGGCGAGGAACAGCCGCAGGCGCAGCGAGCGCGTCCTCATGCGTCGAGATCGGGCATCAGATAGCCGAAGCCGCGCTTGGTCTCGATCGCCTCGGCGCCGAGTTTTTTGCGCACGCGGCCGATGAGCACCTCGACGGCGTTGGAGCTCTGCTGGTCATTGCCATAGACATGCTCGGCGAGCTCGGATTGCGCCACCACCTGCCCGCGGCGGTGCAGAAGATAGGCGACCAGCCGATATTCGATCGCCGTGAGCTCGACCGGCGCATCTTCGATCTTGATCGTCATGCTGCGCTCGTCGAGCGAGAGCGCGCCATTGCGCGTCACCGAGGAGGCGTGGCCGGCCGAACGGCGGATGATGGAGCGCAGCCGCGCGAGAAGCTCCTCCGGCTGGAAAGGCTTGGGCAGATAATCATCCGCGCCGGCGTCTATTCCGGCGACGCGCTCGCTCCAGGAGCCGCGCGCGCTGAGCGCCAGCACGGGCGTGCGCCGGCCCTGCTCGCGCCAGCGCTCGAGCACGGCGAGCCCGTCCAGCCCCGGCAGGCCGAGATCGAGAATGACCGCGGCGAAATTCTCGGTGTCGCCGAGAAACCAGGCGTCCTCGCCATTGGCGACGGTGTCGACGACATAGCCGGCCGCGCGCAGCGCCTTCGCCACGTCGCGGGAAATGCGCTCGTCGTCTTCCACCAGCAAAATTCGCATAATGCAGAGCTGCAGTGCTATGATTCGTGTGGGCGGCGGCCGTCGCGTCAGCGTCGAGTTCGAGCTCGTCAGCTTTTGGTCAGCTTCGATAAGCGAAATTGCGCCCCGACGCAAAGACCCGGTTCCAGGCGGAATGAAAAGAAAACAGTTTCAGTACCTTGCTCTCGCCCTCGGGCTCGCCGGCGCGCTCGGCGCCCGCGTGGCCCTGGCCGCGGAGGACGTCTCCATTCCGCTGCGCGAGCAGGATATTCAGGCCGCGGGCATAGAGACGAAGCCGGTCGAGAAGGGCACGGGCTCCGACGAGCTCGTCGTGCCGGGCGCGGTCACGGTCCCGCCGCAGCAATTGCGCATGGTGGCCGCTCCCGCAGCCGGCCTCGTCGAGACGCTGCTGGTTTCCCCGGACGAGGAGGTGAGGGAGGGCGACGCCATCGCCACCTTGAAATCCTCCGAGCTGATCGAGGCGCAGCGCGCCTTTCTCCAGGCCGCAGCCGACGCCGCGCTCGCCAATGAAAAGCTTCGCCGCGACGAGCAGCTCTATAAGGAGCGCATCATCGCCGAGCGCCGCCTGCTGGTGACGCGCGCCGAGGCCGCCCAGGCGCGCTCGCTGCTCGACGAGCGCGGACAGCTGCTGGCGCTCGACGGCATGACCGAGCCGGCGATCGAGGCCTTGCGCAAGGAGCGTAAGCTCGCCGCCGCGCTCACCGTGCGCGCGCCGATGTCCGGCGTGATTCTCACCCGCCACGCCACGGTCGGTGACCGCGTGATGGCCTCGGCGCCGCTCGTCACCATCGCGCGGCTGAACCCGATCTGGGTCAATCTGCAAATCCCCATCGGCCGCGCCTCCGGGCTCGACCGCACGGATAAGGTCGTGCTGCCGAGCCTCGGCGTCGAGGGCAGGCTCATCCGCATCGGCCGCACGGCCGATCCGGCGACGCAATCCGTCAGCGCCGTCGCGGAATTCTCGCCCGGCAAAACCCCGATTCGACCGGGACAGGCAGTCCAGGCCATTCTGCGACTCAAAGGAACGGGAGGAACGCTCTGGCGCGTGCCGGCCGACGCCGTCGTCCATTTTCGCGACAAGGACTGGGTGTTCCTGCGCTCGCCGGACGGCTTCCGCGCCGTGCCCGTCGGGCTCGTCTCGGAGACGCCGCAATATGCGTCGATTCAAGGTCCGCTGACCGCTTCGGACCAGGTCGCGACGCGCGGCATGCTGACCTTGCTCGCCGAGCTGGCGGCCAAGGATCCGAGCGCTAAGTGAGCGAAAGGCGACATGCTCGATAAACTCATCCAAGCGGCTCTCGGCCAGAGGCTCCTCGTCTTTCTCGCGGCGATCGCTCTCGCCGTCTGGGGCGCGCACGCCTACACCAAGCTGCCGATCGACGCCTTCCCGGATGTCGCGCCGGTGCAGGTGCTCGTCTCCATGCGCGCGCCGGGCCTGACGCCCGAGGAGCTGGAGAACAGAGTCACCGCGCCGATCGAGATCGCCGCGCGCGGCATTCCCAATCTCGTCCGCATGCGCTCGACGACGCGCTATTCGGTGGCGCTGCTCACTTTCGAATTCGCCGAAGGCACCGACATTTTCTGGGCGCGCACCCAGGTGAACGAGCGTTTGGCCTCGGTCGCCGACCAGCTGCCAGCGGGCGCCTCGGGCGGCCTCGCGCCCATCGTCACGCCGCTCGCCGAAATGCTGATGTTCACCATCGTCGGCGGCGGCCTCACCCCCACCGAGCAGCGCAGCCTCGTCGACTGGACGCTCCGCCCGGCGCTGCGCGGCCTGCCCGGCGTCGCCGACGTCAATGTGCTCGGCGGCTTCGTGCGCACATTCGAGGTCGCGCCCTCGCCGCCGGCCATGGCGGCGCGCGGCATCACCGTGAAAATGCTGAAGGACGCGCTGGAGGAGAACAACCGCAACGACGGCGCCGGCCGCGTGCGCGACGGCGAGGAGGCCCTGCTGGTGCGCGCCGAGGGACGGCTGCGCACGCTCGAGGACATTCGCTCCGTCGTCGTCGCGGCGCGGCCGGCCGGCGTCGTGCGCGTCGCCGATGTCGCCGAGGTGCGCAATGGCGCGCTGGCGCGCAATGGCGTCACCACGCGCAATGGCGAGGACGAGGCGGTCTGGGCGCTGGTGCTCGGCCTGCGCGGCGCCGACGCCAGCACGGTCGTCTCGGGCGTGAAGGCCAAGCTCGCCGAGCTGAAGCCGAATCTGCCGGAGGGCGTCAAGATCGAGGTTTTCTACGACCGCAGCGAGCTCATCGGCAAAGCCGTGTGGACGGTGCAGAAAGTGCTGATCGAGGCCATCGTCCTCGTCGTCATTCTGCTCGTGCTCTTCCTCGGCAACATGCGCGCGGCGATCGTCGTCTCGCTGATCCTGCCGCTCGCCGCGCTCTCCACTTTCGCCATCATGCGGCTCTGGGGGCTCTCGGCCAATATCATGTCGCTCGGCGGCCTCGCCATCGCCATCGGCATATTGGTCGACTGCGCCGTCGTCGTCGTCGAGAATGTCGAGCATCGCCTCGCCGGAATGGAAAAGGCCGACCTTCAGGACCGCATCCGCGTGACCTATGAAGCGACGCGCGAGGTCGCCGGGCCGCTGGTCTCCGGCGCCGTCATCATCATCACCGTCTTCCTGCCGCTGCTCTCGCTCGAGGGTCTCGAGGGACGGCTGTTCGCGCCCGTCGCGCTCACCATCGCCTTCGCGATGGCCTCGGCGCTCATCCTCTCGCTCACCGTGGTGCCGGCGCTCGCCGCCACTCTGCTGCGCGCCGGCGGCAGCGACGAGCCCTGGCTCGTGCGTAAAATCTCCGCCTTCTACGATCCGCTGCTCGAGCGCGCGCTGCGCCGGCCGGTCGTCGTCGGCGCCGCGGTGACGGTCGGCCTCGCTCTGGCGCTGCTCGCCTCCAATCACATCGGCCAGACCTTCATGCCGGTGATGGACGAAGGCACGCCCGTCATCACCGTGCGCAAGCATCCGACGATCAGCGTCGACATGACCGCCGAGACCGACATGCGCATCGAGCGCGCGATCATGGCGCGCGTGCCGGAGGTGAAGGGCATGATGGCGCGCGCCGGCGCGGACGAGCTCGGCATCGACCCCGTCGGCCTCAACGAGACCGACATGTTCCTGACGCTCGCGCCGCAGGCGACATGGCGCGGCAAGAATCTGGACTGGCTGCTCGGCGAAATCCGTCAGGTGCTGGACAGTTTCCCCGGCATCTCCTACGCATTCTCGCAGCCGATCGACATGCGCGTGCAGGAGATGATCATCGGCGCGCGCGGCGATGTGGTGGTGAAGGTCTTCGGCGACGACATCGACGAATTGAACCGCCTCGCCCGCGAGATCGCCGCGAGCTTGCGCAAAATAGACGGCTCGCGCGACGTCTTCGCACTGCAGAATGACGGAATGCGCTATCTGACCGCCCGCATCGATCGCCTCGCCGCGGGCCGCTTCGGCCTCAACGCCAGCGAGATTCAAGACGGCTTGCGCATTTGGGTGGACGGAACCCAAGTCGGCCTCGTGCTCGAGGGGCCGGTGCGCACGCCGCTCGTCATCCGCGGCGCTCCCGTCTCGCGCCGCTCGCCGGTGGATTTCGCGCGCGTGCCGGTCGTCTCCGCCGACGGCAAAGTGGTGGAATTGTCGCAGCTCGCCGACATACGCGCCGAGAACGGCCCCATTCAGGTGATCCGCGAGGAGGCGCGCCGCTACGCGACCGTGCTCTCCAATGTCACCGGCCGCGATCTCGTCGGCTTCGTCGACGAGGCCAAGGCCGCCGTCGCCAAGGATGTCCATACGCCGCCCGGCTATCAGCTCGTCTGGGGCGGGCAGTTCGAGAATCAGCAGCGCGCCTCGGCCCGGCTCGCCATCGTCGTGCCGCTGGCGCTCGGGCTCATCTTCCTTCTGCTCTATCTCACCTTCAATTCGGCGTCGCAGGCCCTGCTCGTCTTCTGCAACGTGCCTTTCGCGGCGATCGGCGGCGTGATCGGCCTGTGGCTCTCCGGCGAGTTCCTCTCCGTCCCGGCCTCCGTCGGCTTCATCGCGCTCATCGGCATCGCCGTGCTCAATGGCGTGGTGCTCATCTCCTATATCAACAAGCTCGTCGCCGAGGGCCGCAGCGTTCACGACGCCGTGCGCGAAGGCGCGCGCCGCCGCATGCGGCCGGTGCTGCTCACCGCGACGATCGCCGCGCTCGGCCTCGCGCCCTTCCTCTTCGCCACCGGCCCCGGCGCGGAAATTCAGCGGCCGCTCGCCATCGTCGTCATCGGCGGCCTCGTCACCGCGACGGCGCTCACACTGCTGCTGCTGCCCATTCTCTACGACCGCTTCGACTTCAAGCGCCTGCTGCGCGTGCGCGCCTCGACACAGGCGCCCTCCTCCGCGACGCCGGACTCCCGCTGGCGGATCCTGCGTCGATGACACACTCGCGCGGCGGCGCACGTCCGCTCCTCTCCCTTCTGCTCGTCCTTCTCTACGCCTCGGGCGCGGCCGGCGAGACCAAGCCAAAGCTCTCGGTCTCGCCTCTTCCCCCGGAGACGAAAGCAAAGCCCAGAGCCAAGCCGCCGGGAAAACCCTTCGGCCTCGTGCTGGCGCGCCATCTCGATCAGGCGATCGGCATAGACGCGCAGAGCGCAGCGCTCGACGCGCAGCGCCGCGCGGTGGCGGCGCGCTATGCGCAGGCCAATTCCTTCACGCCCGGCTCGCCCTATTTCGGCGGCTCGCGGCAGGAGCGCGTCAAAGGCAATGTGCAGGGCTATCGCGAATCGGAGCTCGAGATCGGCATGCCGATCTGGCTACCCGGCGAGCGCGAGGCCTATGAGCTGAACGTCAACGCCGGCGTCGTCGAGCTCGACGAGCGCCTGGCGCTGCGACGGCTCGATGTGGCGGCGCTGGTCCGCGACGCCTGGTGGACGGCGCAGCGCACCGCCAAGGACGCGTCGATCGCGCGCGATCGGCTGGCGACGGCGCGCGATATCGGCAATGACATGAAGCGGCGCGTCGAGCTCGGCGAGAACGCCGGGCAGGACGAATTGCTCGCCCGCAACGAGACGCTCGCCGCCGAGACGGAAGTCGCGCAGACCGACGCCGCCGCCAAGGCCGCGCGCGTCGCCTATGAGGTGCTGACCGGCGGCGCGACGCCGGACGGAACGCTGGAGGCGCCGCTGCCGGCGCGCCCGCCCGAGGATCATCCCGCGCTGCGCACGCCGGTCGCGGCGCTCGGCAAGGCGCAGACGCAGATGCGGCTCATCGAGACCGGCTTCATCGACAATCCGGAGATCGCCGTCTTCGGCCGCAACGAGCAGGGCACCGAGCCCGCCACGGAAAATCCGCTCCGCTCCAACAATAATACGGTGGGCGTGCGCTTCCGCATTCCGCTGCCGACGCCGGGCCGCAATATTCCGCGCATCGCCGAGGCGCAGGCGGAGGTCGATCGCGCCACCGCCGAATTCGCCCGCGCGCAGCGGCTCGTCGCCGCCGAGATCAACGCCGCCCGCGCCGCCGTCGCCGCCGCGCGCCGCGCCGACGGCCTCGCGGCGAAGCGTCTTTCTGTCGCCAGCGAGCAATTCGATCTGGCGAGGCGCTCCTTCCGGCTCGGCGAGATCAACGCTTTCGATCTCTATCGCGTGCGCCAATTGCAGCTCGACGCGCAGCGAGCGCGGGCGAGCGCGGCGATCGATCTCGGCGTCGCGCTGTCGCGGCTCAATCAAGCCTTCGGCTACGCGCCGACTTTGTGACGCGTTTTCCTTCTCCCCGCGAGCGGGGAGAAGGAGGCGACCGGCGCTGCGCGAAGCCGAGATTATCCCTCGAGCCCCAGCGCCTGACGCACTTTGGCGGAATAGCCATAGAGATCGCCGCGCAATTGCAGCCGACCGTTCTCATCCACGAAAGCGGTGAAATATTCGATGTGGATCGGCAGCGGACGCGAAAGATTGATGTAGCGCTCGCTCGCGCCGACGAGCTTGCGCACGCGCTCCTCCGGCCAGCCGCTGCCCGGACCGAGCACCGCCTCCGCGAGGCGGAAGGGCTGGTCCACGCGCACGCAGCCATGGCTCAAGGCGCGATGCGCCGAAGCGAACAGCCCATGATTTGGCGTGTCGTGCAGATAGACGGAGAAGTCATTCGGGAACATGAATTTGATGCGCCCGAGCGCATTGGATTCGCCCGGCTTCTGCCGCACGAAGGTCTGCCCCTTGCGGGAGATCACCTCATAGCCGCTCGCCGCTATCGCGCCGAGGTCGCCGCCATATTTGGGCAGCATCTCCTTCGTCAGAATCGAGGGCGGCACATTCCAATAAGGATTGACGATGATGAATTGCATCTTGTCGGAGAACACCGGCGTCGGCGTGCCCTCCTTGCCGACGATGACGCGAGCGCGATGCGCGACCCTGCCCTCGCGCACCAGAGCGAGCTCGAAATCCGGAATATTCACCTCTATGCGGCTCTCGCCGAGATTGCGCGGCAGCCAGCGCCAGCGCTCCATATTGGCGATGATCTCGGCTTCCACCTGCGCATTGGAGCGGCGCGCCGGCGCGCCCAGCGCCTGCGCGCCCGGCGCCGCGTCGCGCGCGACGGAATGCGACGCCTCGGCGAAGCGCCTGTCGAGCTCCGGCAAGCCGGCGCTGCGCAGCTCCATCAGCTTGCCGCGCAAAGCGCGATAGCCTTCATGCGGCGGATTGTAATCCTGCAGCACGTCACCGGCGCGCGGCCCCGCGGCGGCGATCGCCCCGAGCACGGCGTCCGCCTCCGGCAGCGCGGGATGCGCGCCGATGAGCCGCGACAGATGGCGCGGATCGATGCGCCCGCCGGCCGCCTGCGTCGCATAGGCGACGACGGCCTCCGAAAGCGCGAATTCATCCGTGTCGCCCGAAGGCTTCGCCTCGGAGGGATAGACGAGGCCGCGCAGATCGAGACCATCGTCGCGCGCGCGGCTGAGCCGCTCTATCGCGGCGGGCGCCGAGACGCGCCAAGTCGCGCCCTCTCGCAACAGCGTCGCGCCCTCTCGCCACAGCGGCGCATAGGCGCGCTGCGCATAAAAACCGGCGACCGCCTTGCGGCGCGCGCGTTGCTCGGCGCCGCGCGCCGCCCCGGTCCAGGCGTCGAGCGCCGCGGCGAAAGCGCGCTGCTCCTCGCCGATCAGCGCCTCGGCGACATCGAAGCCGCCAGAAGCGGGCGGAACGGCGATCGAAATGGAATTGGCGACAGGAAGCAGAGCAGAGGTCTCCGCCTGTGCGAAGAGCTCCGCCGGCGGCTCGCCCACATGCAGCCAGGACACCTCGAGCTGCTGGACGAGCGGCGGCGGCGCAACGGCCAGCGGCGCGCGGAACGGCGCGCGTGGCGCCGGCGCCGCGGCGACGAAGGACGAACCGAGCCCGACTGCGAACGCCAAACCAGACGTGCGCGCGAAACGTCCAGACTTGCGCGTGAAACTGCCGCGGAACACCATGCTCTTCTGCCTCACGCCACTTCGGCGGCGCCGCCATCTGGCCACGCCCGCTTCCCGAACAATGCTCGCGCGACCCCCGCCGCCCGACTCGCGCTCTACGGATATTAACGTAAACGAGTTAATGCTTGGAATAAGCTTCGCGCACCGCGACCTCCCGAAGATTGCTTTTTCATTAACGGCGAGCAGGCCGCAGAGTCGAGTTGCGGCTATCGCGCGTCCGTCTCGCAATTTGCAGGGCGCGACCTTTTGTAGCGAAGCCGCCTCGACGAGATTTTCGCCGCGAATTCAAATCGCTCTGGAAATTCCGCGCCATTCTGCCGCACGCGCGCGCAATTGCCGGCGGCGTCTCGACGGAGCAGTTTTATCGTCGACGATGCGATGCGTCGTCGACACAAAAAAATTTCACTGAGGGAGAATCGTCATGCACAGCAATGCGGAGCTCGTCAAAGCAGTCGCCGGCATCATCGGCGCGCTCGCCTTCTTCATCGTCGTCATTCACCAGCTCACCCGCCTGCTCGGCTGAGAGCCTTCTCCTCGCGCGACTTCCCGGAGCGTCCCCGCGGCGCCTCCGGGATTTTTCTGAATCGACGCGGCTATTTTCAGATCACATAGATTCTGTCCGCCAACTCCTCATGGCCGCCGGGCGGCACATGTTTCGACAGCAGCCGCGCGCATTCGCCGATCGCGTCGACGAAACCATCGGCGATGCGGCCCTCGCGCACGCGCGCGAGCAGCAGATCGAGCGCGGCGCGCCAATCCTCCTCCGGAATTTTCGCCGCTATCCCCTCGTCCGCGACGATGCGCGCATAGCGCTCGCCCAGCGAGACGAAGATCAGCACGCCGGTGCGATCCTTCGTCGCCGAGACGCCGCGCGTGAAAAATTGCTCGATCGCTGCGCGATGAGCGCGCTCGCGCTTCACGAAGCCCGGCGTCAGCGCGAGCCGCAGCGGCGGCAACGAAAAGAGCAGCGCCGCGCCGATGAAGACGAGAATCTGAATGGCGAGAATGAGCCGCACGCCGAGCTCGGTGAAAATCACCAGCGGCCAGGGCGCGACGAGCGCGACGAGAGCGGCGAGCAGCGGCGGCACATAGGCGTAATCCGAGGAGCGACGCGCCAGCACACAGACGATCTCCCCCGCCGTGCGCCGCTCGGCGGCCGCTATCGCCGCCGCTATGCGCGCCTGATCCGCGTCTGAAATGGGCATCACCAATCCCCCGAGGCTCCGCCGCCGCCCGACGAGCCGCCGCCGCCTGAAAATCCGCCGCCGCCATCGCCGCCCCAAGAAGACCCGCCGCCGCCCCAGGAGGAGCCGCCGGACCAGCTGTCGTTCGACGGCGGGAAATAGATGATCGGCCCGCGTCCGCCGCGATAAATGCGCCGCCCGCCGCCGCGCGCATTGGCGAGCATGGAGAAGAAGACAAACAAAAACAGCGCGAAGACGATGAAGGGCACGATCTGATCGAAACCCGGCTCCTGATGCTCGGCGCGGACCTTGATGCGCTTCTCCCATTCGGCCGAATCGCCGCTCAGCACCTCTATGATTCCATCGACGCCGCGCTCGACTCCGGCGCCGAAATCTCCGGCCTTGAATTTCGGCGTGACGGCGGTGGCGATGATGATCTTCGAAAGCGCGTCGGTGAGCGTGCCCTCGAGGCCATAGCCGACCTCTATGCGCATCTTGCGCTCATTGGGCGCGATGAGGAACAAGACGCCATTGTTCACCTTGGCCTCGCCGAGCTTCCAGAAACGGAACAGGCCATTGGCGAAAGTCTCTATATCCGTGTCCTGAAGCGACGGCACTGTGGCGACGACGAGCTGAATGCCGGACTTCTCCTCCAGCTCTTTCGATTTCGTCTCGACATCCTGCCGCGCGGCCGGAGGAAGAATATGGGCGTCGTCGACGACGCGGCCGGTGAGCGCAGGAAAATCGAGCGCTGCGAAAGCGAGCGCCGGCAAAAGGAGAAAGACCAGCAGAGCGAGGCTTCGCGCCCCTCGCATCGCGGGCGAGGGGCCACGACGCGAAGGACAAGACGGAAGCGGCGGCATGAGAAGCAACTCCGTCAGAACTTCACCGTGGGCGCCTGCTCCGCGCCGGCGTTGGCGGTGAATTCGGCGAGCGGCTTGGTTCCGGCGAAGACGGTCTTGGCCCAGAGCAGCGTCGGGAAGGTGCGCAGCGATGTGTTGAACTCCCGCGCCGCCTGAATGTAATCGCGCCGCGCCACATTGATGCGGTTCTCCGTGCCTTCGAGCTGCGACTGCAAGGCCAGGAAGTTGGTGTTGGATTTCAGATCGGGATAAGCCTCGCTGACCGCGAGCAGCCGCCCCAGCGCGCCGGAGAGCTGCGCCTGCGCCTCCTGAAACTGCTTCAATTTTTCGGGATCGGTGAGCTGCGAGACATCGACCTTGGCCTGCGAGGCGTGAGCGCGCGCCTCCGTCACCGCGGTGAGCACGTCCTTCTCATGCTTGGCGTAGCCCTGCACGGTGGCGACGAGATTGGGGATGAGATCGGCGCGGCGCTGATATTGCGCCTCCACCTCGGCCCATTTGGCCTTGGCTTCCTCCTCTTGAGTCGGAATCGTGTTGTAGCCGCAGCCCGAGAGGGAGAGCGCGAGGAAGAGAGCGGCCAGCAGAGACGGCCAGCGGAAGGAAAAATTCATCCGAAAGTCTCCTCATGACGTCATCCGCCCCACCGAACGGAGCGCGCCTGATACTTAGGCTCCGCATGAGGGGTTGGGAAGTGCGGGCGACGCCGGAAGGGGGACGAGTGGTGGGTCGGTTTGGATTTTGGCTTGTTACCCGAAGCAGTCATTGGACCGTTACAAAAGTCTGAAGCAAAACGGGCCATTTTGCAGGGAGTTTTTGCGACAGAAATTCACGGTGCAATTCCGCGTCGCCCATTTGTCGTGAATCTTAGGAGTTATACTATAAATTGCGCAATCGTTTTTCCATCAGGACGGAATGCGATCTGATCGTCTGCCCTTCAAAGGGTTTAACTTCTCCTGTCAGACCGAATCCCATCTTCATCCAAAAACCGATGACCGGATTGGTTTCTACCACGGCCAATCTTAGCGTTCTCGCCTTGAGGCTGTGGAGGGCGATCCGTTCTCCTTCCCGAAAAATCGCTCCACCAACGCCCAGGCCTTGCGCGGTTTCTCGAACTGCTAGAAGTCCGATGAACGCCGTCCCGAGTGAAGGATAACCGTCGAGGATATCTAGAAGCCCGACAGCCACCCCTCCACGCTTTGCCAAAAATGCATATTTGTGGCGCGCTTCGAATCCGGGCGGGAGTGCATTCAAGAACTCATAGGCCGCATTACTGCGTTTCGAGACACCGTCGACACGCAGAGAGTAGTTGGTGAGATCATCGAATACATCGTCTATTTCGCTCAGATCGTTCGAAGTGACTGGCGAAAGAGATACGGTGATATCGTCTTGCATCACGTCTCCAGCTTTTTTGTCGCGATACTCCCCAATTGGGTCAACACTTGTTTTCCGATTTTCGCAACGTCGCAGAATAGAGAGTCTTGCGACGACCGCAATGACCGCTTCTGGCATCGCGGGAATTTCAACCCAAGCCATTGCCTACGGAAGCGATGAATCCAGCCGAGCAGACGCCGCTCTTTTCATGACACTCCATTCGCACTAGCTTCGAGACCAACTTGCAGTTTTCGTCGCGACTCGCGCCATCCCGTAACGCGCGCGGCGCGACCCGCAGCGGAGCCCCTTTCATGTCGACCGAAACCATTCTCGACTCCTTGGACGCCGATCTGCCAGCCGCCACGGATCGCCTCTTCGATTTTCTGCGCATCAAATCCGTCTCCACCGATCCGGCCTTCGCCGGCGAATGCCGCCACGCCGCCGACTGGCTCGCCGGCCAGCTGCGCGAGCTCGGCTTTACGGCGAGCGTGCGCGACACGCTCGGGCATCCGATCGTCGTCGGCCACGCCAAGGCCAAGCGGCCGGATGCGCCGCATGTGCTGTTCTACGGCCATTACGACGTGCAGCCGCCGGACCCGCTCGATCTCTGGGTCAGCGATCCTTTCGATCCGCGCCTCGTGCAGGGGGACAAGGGCGAGGAGATCGTCGCTCGCGGCGCCTCGGACGACAAGGGCCAGCTGATGACCTTCCTCGAGGCCTGCCGCGCTTTTCAGCGCAATGGCGGGCTTCCCTGCCACATCACTTTCCTCTTCGAGGGCGAGGAGGAGACCGGCTCCCCATCCCTGCCGGATTTCTTCGCCGCCAATCACGAGGAGCTGTCCGAGCCGGCGCTGGCGCTCGTCTGCGACACCGGAATGTGGAACGCCAAGACGCCCGCCATCACTACGATGCTGCGCGGCCTCGCGCAGGAGGAGGTGATCCTCAAAGCCTCCGACCGCGATCTGCATTCCGGCATATTCGGCGGGCCGGTCGTCAATCCGATCCATGTGCTCGCCAAGATCATCGGCGATCTCCACGACGCCGAAGGCCGCGTGACGCTGCCCGGTTTCTATGACGGCGTCGCCGAGCTGCCGGAGGAGATTGCCGCGCAATGGCGCGGGCTGGAGTTCGACGAGACCGCGTTTTTGAAGAGCGTCGGCGTCGCGCGCCCGGCCGGCGAGCGCGGGCGCAGCGTCATCGAGCAAGTGTGGTCGCGCCCGACCTGCGACGTGAACGGAATCATCGGCGGCTACACCGGCCCCGGCGCCAAGACGGTGCTGCCGGCCAAGGCGAGCGCGAAAATCTCTTTCCGCCTCGTCGGGACGCAGGACCCGGAGAAGGTGCTGGAGTCGTTCCGCGCTTTCGTGCGCGAGCGTCTGCCGGTCGACGTGCGCGCGGAATTCGTTCCCCATGGCGCCTCTCGCGCGCTGCAGCTGCCCTTCGGCTCCGAGGCGCTCACGCGCGCGCGGCGGGCCTTGCAGGAGGAATGGGACAAGGAGGCGGCGCTCGTCGGCTGCGGCGGCTCCATCCCGATCGTCGGCGCCTTCAAGCGCGATCTCGGCATGGACACGCTGATGATCGGCTTCGCGCTCGAGGACGACCGCATTCATTCGCCCAACGAAAAATACGCCTATAGCTCGTTCAAGAAGGGCTCCCGCTCCTGGGTCCGCGTCCTCGCCGCCCTGGCGGCGTGAGGCGTCTTCACCCTCCCCTCGAGGGAGAGGGTCGGATCGTGAAGCGGTCCGGGGTGGGCAGCCGGAAGGCAAGGGAATCGAATGGGGCTCCGCGCATCACGACCCGAGCCCCGGCCGGCGGGCGATTTCGCGCCGCTCGGCGAGCGCGAGGCTACGGCGCGCCTCGCCCATTTCGGCCCCAATGAGCTGGAGCAGCCCGCGCGCCGCTCCTGGCTGCTGATCGCCTTCGCCGCGCTGCGCGAGCCCATGTTCGCGCTGCTCATCGTCGCGGCGCTGCTCTATCTCGCGCTCGGCGACATTCACGAAGGCCTGCTGCTCACCGCCGGCGCCTTTCTCTCCGTCGGCCTGGTGGTGGCGCAGGAGACGCGCAACGAGAATGCGCTCGCGGCTCTGCGCAGCCTCGCCGCGCCCAGCGCCCGCGTGTTGCGCGCCGAGGGCGAGCGCCGCATTCCGGCGCGCGAGATCGTCCCCGGCGACATTGTGCTCGTCGGCGAGGGCGAGCGCGCCCCGGCCGATGGCGCGCTGCTGCGCGGCGACGTCCTCTCCGTCGACGAATCGACGCTGACCGGCGAATCGGCGCCGGTCTGGAAAGCCCCTGCGACGCTGGTGGACCCGCTGCTCGATCCCGAGCCCGGCGAGGCGGCGCCTTTTCTCTTCGCCGGAACGCTGGTGACGCTCGGACAAGGCGCGATGCTGGCGACGCGCACCGGACGCGCGACGCGGCTCGGCCGCATCGGCCGCTCGCTCGAATCGATCGAGCCGGAGGAGACGCCGCTGCAAAAGAGCACCGGCCGCATCGTCGCGATCTTCGGCGCGCTCGGCATAGGCTTCTGCCTTCTCGTGGCGCTCGCCTTTGGCCTCGCCTTCGGCAATTGGATTCAAGCGGGCCTCACCGGCATCACCCTCGCAATATCGCTGACGCCCGAAGAATTCCCCATGGTGCTGGCGGTGTTTCTGGCGCTCGGCTCCTATCGTCTGGCGCGACGCAATGTGCTGGCGCGCCGCTCAGCCGTCATAGAGACTCTGGGCGCGACCGACGTGCTCTGCGTCGACAAGACCGGCACGCTGACGCAGAACCGCATGGAGGCGGCGTTTTTCCTGCGCGGCTCGGACATGTGGCGGCCGGGCGAGGACGCTATGCCCGACGAGATCGCGCCATTGCTGGACGCCGCTTTGCGCGCCAGCGCCGCCGATCCCTCCGATCCGATGGATCGCGCGCTGCATCGCCTCGCCAGCGATCCGCCCGCGAGCGCGGCGATCACGCGCAGCTTTCCGCTGCGGCCGGAGACGCTCGCCTTCGTGCAGACATGGCGCGCGGCCGATGAAGGCGTCGCCTCCTTCGCCAAAGGCGCGCCCGAGGCGATCGCCGGCCTCTGCCGCCTGGACGGCGATGCGCTGCGCCTTCTGACCGCCGAGGTCGCGACCATGGCGACGCATGGGCTGCGCGTTCTCGCCGTCGCCACATATGAGGGGCCGCTGCCGCGCGAGGACGATCCCGGCTCCGGCGTCTTTGCGCTCGAAGGGCTCGTCGGCTTTCTCGATCCGCTGCGCGAGGATGTTCCAGAAGCGGTCGCGCTGGCGGCGCGCGCCGGCATTCATGTGGTGATGATCACCGGCGATTATCCGGCGACGGCGCTGGCGATCGCGCGCCAGGCCGGGATAGAGGCGCAGGGCGGCGCGCTGAGCGGAGCCGAGATCGCCACTTTGGACGAGGCCGCGCTGGACGAAGCCGTCGAGACCACGCGCGTCTTCGCGCGCATCCGCCCGGAGCAGAAGCTCGCTCTGGTGGAGGCTTTCAAGCGCAATGGCCATATCGTCGCCATGACCGGCGACGGGGTGAACGATGGCCCGGCGCTGCGCGCCGCGCATGTCGGCGTCGCCATGGGCCAGCGCGGAACCGACGTCGCGCGCGAGGCGGCTTCGATCGTGCTGCTCGACGATCGTTTCGCCTCCATCGTCGCGGGCGTGCGCAGTGGGCGGCGCATCTTCGCCAATCTGCGCAAGGCGCTGATCTTCGTGACCGCCATCCACGTGCCCATCGCCGGCCTCGCGCTCACGCCCATTCTGTTCCTGCTGCCGCCGGTGTTCTATCCTGTGCATGTGGTGGCGCTGGAGCTCGTCATCGACCCCATTTGCGCGCTCGTCTTCGAGAACGAGCCGGCCGAACGCCATATGATGGAGGAGCCGCCGCGCTCCCCCGCCGAGCCTTTGTTCGGCCTGCGCCAGATCGGCGCCGGCTTTCTCGACGGCGCGGTGCTGCTCGCGGCGCTGCTCGGCGTCTATTTCGTCTCGATGCGGGTCGGCGAGGGCGAAGGGGAGACGCGCGCGCTGGTCTTCGTCGGCCTCGTCATCGGCAATCTGGCCATGGCCTTCGCCTCCGCCGCCGAACCCGGAACCGCTCTTTTCGACAAGCGGCGCGTCGCCTTCTGGATCATAGCGACGATCACGACGCTCGCGCTCGCGCTGATCGTCTATCTTCCTGCGGTGGCGGAACTGTTCCGCTTCGCGACGCCGGAACCGAAGGCGCTGGCCTATGTCATTGCGACGGCGCTGGTCGCCGGCGGCTGGTCGGGAGTATACAAGGCCTTCCGCAAACGCCGAGGATGACACTCCTCACGGCCGAGGCCCTTCTCGCAGAGGAGCGGCGGAGATCACCGGAATCGCAATGCCCTCACCCGACACGCCGCACGCCGCCGATTTCCGCGCCTCGCCCAATCATGGCGAGCGGCTGCGGCCGATCTCCTCGCTGATCCTGCATTACACCGGCATGCCGACGGCGGCGGCGGCGCTGGCGCTGCTCACCAGCGCCGAGTCGCAGGTCTCCTCGCATTATTTCGTCGATGAGGACGGGACCATTCTCCAGCTCGTGCCCGAGGCGCGCCGCGCCTGGCACGCGGGCCGCAGTTTCTGGGCTGGCGAGACCGATCTGAACTCCGCCTCCATCGGCATAGAGATCGTCCATCCAGGCCATGACGATCCGCGCCCCTTCCCCGATCGGCAGATCGAGGCCGTCGCCGCGCTCTGCCGCGATATTTGCGGGCGGCAGGGCATTGCGTCGCGGCGCGTGCTCGGCCATTCGGACATCGCCATCGGACGTAAGATCGACCCCGGCGAGTTCTTCCCATGGAAGGCTTTGGCGGAGCAAGGCGTCGGACATTATGTCGCCCCCGCGCCGATCGTCGGAGGCGCCGCGCTGGAGGCGGGCGCGAGCGGCGAGCAAGTGACCGAGCTGCAACGCGCCCTCGCCGATTACGGCTATCGGATCGACGTCTCCGGCGCATATGACGCGGCTTCGGAGGGCGTGGTGGCGGCCTTTCAGCGGCATTTCCGCCCCACCCTCGTCGACGGCCGCGCCGATTCCTCGACGATCGCGACGCTGCGCGCGCTCACGGAGGGCATAGGCGCTTGAGCGAGCAGCGATCCGTCGTCGTCACCGGCGTCTCCACCGGCATAGGCTATGCGGTGCTGGAGTCGCTGACCCGCGAGGGCTTTCACGTTTTCGGCTCCGTCCGCACTCCGGCCGACGGGGAGCGGCTGCAAGCGCGCTTCGGCGCGGCGAGCTTCACCCCGCTCCTCTTCGACGTGACCGACGCCGCCGCAGTGGCGCAGGCGGCGCGGGAAACCGAGCGGCGGCTCGACGGCGCCGGTCTCACCGGGCTCGTCAACAACGCCGGGGCGGCTTTTCCGGCGCCGCTGCTCTATCAGCCGATAGACGAGGTCCGCCTTCAGCTCGAGGTCAATGTGATCGGCCAGATCGCCGTGACCCAGGCATTCGCGCCATTGCTCGGCGCGAGCCCGGAAAAGCGCCGCGGGCCGCCGGGCCGCATCGTCAATATGAGCTCGGTGGCGGGAAGCCTCGCCTCGCCCTTTCTCGGCGCCTATGCCGCCTCGAAACATGCACTCGAAGGATTTTCCGATGCGCTGCGGCGCGAGCTGATGATTTTCGGCGTCGATGTGGTGGTGATAGAGCCGGGCGTGATCGCCACGCCCATATGGGACAAGGCCGAGAGCGCCGATTTCGGCCGCTATGATTCCACCGTCTACGGCCCTTCGGCCCGCAGGCTCCAAAAATGGGCGGTGGAGAAGGGCCGGCTCGGGCCCCCGCCGGAGCGCGTCGCCGCCGCCGTGCTGCGCGCGCTGACCGAGAAGCGGCCCCCGGCGCGCATTCGCGTGGTGCCGAACTATCTATTGGACTGGCTGCTGCCGCGCCTGCTGCCGGCGCGGCAGGTGGACCGCATCCTCGCCAAGCGAATGGGGCTGCTGCCGCCGGCTTGACGCGGGACACGTTCCGGCCCACCAAGGCTCGATAGATTCCCGGTGATGGGTTCGCCGTATTTCCCCCTCTCCCCGCGAGCGGGGAGAGAGTCGGGGTGAGGGGCTCGGGGCTCGAGCCCCAGCGGAAAACGCCCAAGCCCCACATCCTCACCTTCTCCCCGCTCGCGGGGAGAAGGAAGGCGGCAGACCTCACGCGAAACGATCCAAATCCCATCGAGGGGACAAGACCGACGATGACCGACGAAATCGAGACCCGCCTTCCCGACCCCATCACCGCCGAACCCGCGCCGCGCCACAGAACATGTGCGGTCACGATCGGCGGCGGGCCACGCGCGGTGACGATCGGCGGCGGCGCCCCCATCGTCGTGCAGTCCATGACCAATACCGACACGGCGGATGTCGACTCCACCGTCGCCCAGATCGAATCGCTGGTCCGCGCCGGCTCGGAGTTGGTCCGCATCACCGTCGACCGCGACGAGGCCGCCGCCGCCGTGCCGCATATTCGCGATCGTCTCGCGCAAAAGGGCGTAGACGTCCCGCTGATCGGCGATTTTCACTACATCGGCCACAAGCTGCTCGCCGATCATCCGGCCTGCGGCGAGGCGCTCGATAAATATCGCATCAACCCCGGCAATGTCGGCTTCAAGGAGAAGAAGGACCGGCAATTCGGCGCCATCGTCGAGCTGGCCATAAAGCATGGCAAGGCGGTGCGCATCGGCGCCAATTGGGGCTCGCTCGACCAGGAGCTGCTGACCCATTTGATGGACATCAACGCCAATTCCGCGGCGCCGCTCGACATGCGCGCGGTGACGCGCGAGGCGCTGGCCCGCTCGGCGCTGATCTCCGCCGAGCGCGCCGAGGAGATCGGCCTCTCGCGCGACCGCATCGTCATCTCGGCCAAGGTCTCCGCGGTGCAAGACCTCATCGCCGTCTATCGCATGCTGGCGCTGCGCAGCGATTATGCGCTGCATCTCGGCCTCACCGAGGCGGGCATGGGCTCCAAGGGCGTCGTCGCCTCGGCGGCCGCGCTCGGCGTGCTGCTGCAGGACGGCGTCGGCGACACCATCCGCGTCTCGCTGACGCCCGAGCCCGGCGGCGACCGCGCCAATGAGGTGCGCGTCGCGCAAGAGATTTTGCAGACGATGGGCTTCCGCACCTTCGTCCCGCTCGTCGCCGCCTGCCCCGGCTGCGGCCGCACCACCTCCACCGTGTTTCAAGAGCTGGCGCGCGATATTCAGGCGCATATTCGCGACCGCATGGCCGTCTGGCGGCAGGATTATCCGGGCGTCGAGACGCTGAATGTCGCGGTGATGGGCTGCATCGTCAACGGGCCGGGCGAGTCGAAGCACGCCGACATCGGCATTTCGCTTCCCGGCACGGGCGAGGCGCCGACGGCGCCCGTCTTCATCGACGGCAAGAAGGCGATGACCTTGCGCGGCGAGGGCATAGCCGAGGAATTCACCCGCATCGTCGAGGATTATGTCGCCCGCCGTTTCAGCGGCGGCGCGAAGGGCGAAGCGGCGGAATAATCAACCGAGCGCCGCCGCGAGCACGCGCAGGTCACGCCAGGCGCGACGCTTCAACGCCGGCGTCCTCAGCAGGCTGGCGAGCGACGGCGCGAGCAGCGCGAGCAGCGTCCCGCCGCCGCAATCATAATCGAAGCAGGCGCCGCGATAACGCGCGACATCCGGCGCGCCCAGCGCCGCGCGGGCGGCGAAATCGCCGAGGATCAGCAGCGCGCGCGGCGCGGCCAGCTCCACATGACGGCGCAGGAAGGGCAGCAGCGCCGCCACCTCCACGGCGTTGAGCTCGCGCGCGCCGGGCGGCCGCCAGGGCGTCGCATAGGCGAGATAGGCGCTGGAGCGATCGCGCCGAATCGCCCGCAGCATATTGTCGAGCAGGCGCGCCTCCGGCCCGACGAAAGCCTCTCCGCCGCGCTCCTCCTCCTCGCCGGGCGCGAAATCCAGCACCATGAGCGGCGCGCCGGGCGTTCCCGCCGAAAAGAGAAAATGGCCGGCGGTCGCCTTCAACGCGCAGCCGTCGAAAGCCTCGAGCCGCGCCTGCAGCTCGTTGATCGTCGAGGCCGCGGCGGCGGCCTCGCGCGCCGCGCGGGAGGCCTCCTCCGGAAAGATGGGAGCGCTGCGGACAGGACGCGTCTCCCGGGTGGGCGCGGCGGCGCGCGGAGAGGCCGCAGCCGCAGGGGCCGGCGCAGCGGCGCGCGCCGGCGGCGCAGCGCTCTCGGCAAAGCGATCATGCGGCGTCTCGTCGACGGCTATGTCGACGCCGACCGACAGATACCAGTCGACGAGCGCGGCGAGGCCCGGCTCCGGAGCGAGATCGGCGTCAGCGGACATGGCGAGAGATTAGAGCAGGCTTCGACAAAGGTGAAGGCTTCCGATGGGGCGAAGGCTTCCTCCGGCTCGGAGCCTTTCCAGCGGGCGAGGGCGAGGGCGATCGCCATTCCTCCGATTGCCCCGATGGGGAGCATGACCGTCCTTCACTCATCGGCGCGACTGCGTAGATTATCGATCTACGCCGCGCCCTGCGTCGGACATAGGCTGGCCACAATCAAGAATGTGCCGAAGGTGGAAACAGGCGTTCTCCAAATCATCCCTCACATCAGAGAACTTCACATGATCGACCTGATCGAAAACGTCGCTAGAGCGTTGTTCGGGAGATTAGGGTCCAAGCGGGAACATTGGGACGAGGCGTCGCTCGCCGAGCGCGAGGCGTTTCGTCACGCCGCGGAAGACGTGTTGCACGAATTCGCCTCCCTCGCCCCCGTCGAGACCGCGGAGCTCGTCGAGAAAATTCGTGAAACGCGGCAAACGCGTCTCGGATTTCTCTATATGGCCTATGCGCTCAACACTTCGGAAGCCGCCGCGCTACTCGCCTATCGGGCGCTCGGACGGGCCGAATGCTGAAGACGCGCCGCTCAACAACAGCGCATTGCGCGCCGGCCGCCCTCGCCGAAGCGGCTCGCCTGACGCTCGAGGAAGAACTCCTCGCGCGTCATCGGCGGCTCGTCGGGATGGTTGGCCCGCCGATGCGCGACATAGGCGTCATAATCGCCCTGGCCGATCATCAGCAGCGCGCCCTCGCGCAGCTTCTGGCCGAGCTTGACGAGGTCAAGCGCGGGCAATCCGCAGATCGTGCAGCTCATCGCTGGTCTCTCTGGTGGTGACGCTCGTCGCCCGCCGCGCTTCGCGGATCGCTCTCACGCCGAAGAACAGCATGGACAGAACGAGCGCGACGAAGACGGCGCAGAGCGTCGTGTTCACATAATCGTTGAAGATGATGCGGCTCATTTCCGCGACCGTCTTGGCCGGGGCCATCAGCCTGCCCTCCGCCGCGGCGGCGGAATAGCGCGCCGCATGGGCGAGGAAGCCGATCTTGGGATCGGGATGGAAGATTTTCTCGGCGCCCGCCGTCAGCGTGCAGATATAGAGCCAGGCGGCCGGCGTCGCGACGACGACGGCGTAACGCTCCCGCTTCATGCGGAACAGCACGACGGTGCAGAGGGTGAGCGCGATGGCCGCCAGCATTTGATTGGCGATGCCGAACATGGGCCAGAGCGTGTTGATGCCGCCCAGAGGATCGACGACGCCCTGATAGAGGAACCAGCCCCAGCCGGAGACGGCGAGCCCCGTGGCCATAAGATTGGGCGCCCAGGCGCGCGTATGCTTGAAGCGCGGCCAGAAAGTCCCGACGAGATCCTGGATCATGAAGCGTGCGACGCGCGTGCCGGCGTCGACCGTGGTGAGGATGAACAGCGCCTCGAAGAGAATGGCGAAATGATACCAGAAGGCGGTCATCGACGCGCCGCCGATCGCCCCCGACAGGATTTTCGCCATGCCGACGGCGAGCGTCGGCGCGCCGCCGGCGCGCGAGAGCACCGTCTTCTCGCCGACCTCGGCGGCGGCCTGATTCAGCGCCTCCGGCGTGATGGCGAAGCCCCAGGCGGAGATGGTCTGCGCCGCCGTATCGGCGCTGGCGCCGATGACGGCGGGCGCGCTGTTCATCGCGAAATAGACGCCCGGCTCGATCACGCTCGCCGCGACCAGCGCCATTATGGCGACGAAGGACTCCATCAGCATGGCGCCATAACCGATGAAGCGAATCTGCGTCTCGTCGCCGATCATCTTGGGCGTCGTGCCGGAAGAGACCAGCGCGTGAAAGCCGGAGATGGCGCCGCAGGCCAGAGTGATGAACAGGAAGGGAAAGACGCTGCCCGCGAAGACCGGGCCGGTCCCGTCGATGAAGCGGCTGACCGCCGGCATTTTCAGCTCCGGCGCCACATAGAAAATGCCGAGCGCGAGAGAGGCGATGGTGCCGATCTTGAGGAAGGTGGAGAGGTAATCGCGCGGCGCGAGCAGGAACCACACCGGCAGCACGGAGGCGACGAAGCCATAGCCGATCAGCATGAAGGCCAGCGCCTCGCCCTTGAAGGAAAACAGCGCGGCGAGCGCCGGCGTTTCCGCGACCGTGCGGCCGAGCGCGATGGAGGCGATGAGCAGCACGAAGCCGATCGCCGACATTTCGAAAATGCGACCCGGCCGCAAATAGCGGCCATAGACGCCCATCAGCACGGCGATGGGCAAAGTGGCGAAGACGGTGAAGAAGCCCCATGGGCTGTCGGCCAGCGCCTTGACGACGATGAGCGCCAGCACGGCGAGCAATATGACCATGATCGTCAATATGCCGATCATGGCGACGAGGCCGGCGGCCGGGCCGAGCTCGGTCTTGATGAGATCGCCGAGCGAGCGCCCGTCGCGCCGAGTCGAGATGAACAGCACGACGAAATCCTGCACCGCTCCGGCGAAGACGACCCCGGTGAGCAGCCAGAGCGTGCCGGGCAGATAGCCCATTTGCGCCGCCAGCACCGGGCCGACCAGCGGCCCCGCCCCGGCTATGGCCGCGAAATGATGGCCGAACAGCACATATTTGTCGGTCGGCACATAATCGAGCCCGTCATTGCGGCGATGCGCCGGCGTCTTGCGCTCCGGATCGAGGCCCAGCACGCGCTCCGCGATGAACAGCGAATAGAAGCGATAGGCGACGAGATAGACGCAGATCGCCGCCGCCACCAGCCACATGGCGTTGACCGTCTCGCCCCGCGCCGTCGCCAGCGTGAAGAGCGCGAAGACGCCGATAGCGGTGACGGCGGTCCAGAGGGCGATCGAGCCGAGCTTGCGGCCCGGCGTGGCGAGTGGGAGGGACATTGCGCGAAGCCTCGGCGTTTCCGGGATGGGCCTGGGGACGTGATCGCCTCCCGGCATTTTTCCCAAGAAATAGGCCAAAGACGCCCGCCGCGTCCAGCCGCGAGGTCTACACCAAAGCCGGCGACGCTCGGCGTCCTCGGGCTGTGGAGGGCCGCGCCGTCACGGAACAAGAGCGACCCGCTTTTTTGGAACTTTTTGAAGGACCGCAGATTGAACAGCTCGGGCGACGAGTTCTGACAGGAGAAGCTGATGCACTGCGGAGATTGTCGTTTTTGGCGCCAGCCGGACAACCAATGCCGCCGAAACGCCCCGTTGCCGATGCGCGGCCAGCAAGGAACCATGGATACGGCCTGGCCCCTCGTGGCCTCAGAAGATTGGTGTGGCGAATACCAGCCCGGTTACATCGACAGGACCAGCCTGCCCGTGGAAGCCCAGGCTCGCGCCCGGGCCGGACACAAGGAACGCGCCCAGCACTGACGACGCGACGTCGAGCAGCCAGAGGAGGCTTCGCCAGAATGGCGCGGCCTCCTCGGCGCAGCCTTCTCGATTCACTTCACTGAGGTCTGCACCGGCTTGGTCGCGCCGCTATAGGACACGCGCCAGATCGTCCCATTGCCGTCCTCGCTCACCAGAAGCGAGCCGTCGCGCGCCACGGCGACATCGACGGGGCGGCCCCAGACGCGCGTGTCGTCGACGACGAAACCTGTGAGAAAATCCTGATATTCGCCGGTCGGAACGCCATTTTTGAAGGAGAGGCGCACGATCTTGTAGCCGGTGCGCTTGGCGCGGTTCCAGGAGCCATGCAGCGCGACGAAGGCGTCGCCCTGATAGTCCGCCGAGAACTGGCCGCCCTCGTAGAAGGCGATGCCGAGCGGCGCGGAATGGGGCTGGAACAGCACATCCGGCGTCGTGATCTTGCCGGCGAGATCGGGCCGCTCGCCAGCGTGGCGGGGATCCTCATGGGCGCCGATATACCACCAAGGCCAGCCGTAGAAGCCGCCCTCCGTCACATGCGTCGCGTAATCCGGCGGCAGATCGTCGCCGAGCATGTCGCGCTCATTGACGACGCACCAGAGCTCGTCGGTCTTGGGCCGCAATTGCAGGCCGGAGCAATTGCGCAGCCCATTGGCCACTGTGCGCCGGTTCTTGCCATCCGGATCGATGGCGAGCACCACGGCGCGCTCGAATTCGACGCCCGCGCTCGCGCCGACTCCACGCGCCGCCTCGAGCTGCGCGACCTCTTGCGTGGCGGGACGCGGATGGCCTTCGGCGACATTGGTCTTGGAGCCGACGGCGACATAGAGCGTCTTGCCGTCGCGCGAGAAGACGAGATCGCGCGTCCAATGGCCGCCGTCGGCGCCGGGCAGCGAAGCGATCGTCTCGGCGGGGCCGGAGGCTTTCAGATCGCCGTTCCTATAGGGGAATCGCAGCAATTTCGTCGGCGTGCCGATATAGACGAAGCGCGGCTCCGGCCCCGGCGGATAGAATGCTATCCCATAGGGGCGCTCGAGTTCGGAAGCGAAGACATGCGAAGCGGCGGGCGCGACCTTCCCATCCTCGAGGCGGAAAACGCGCACGCGGCCGCCGACGCTCTCAGTGACGAAAATATCGCCATTGGGCGCATGGCGAATGACGCGCGGGCCCTCGAGGCCGGAGGCGAAAACCTCTGCCGAAAAGCCTTCCAGCGTCTTGGGCGCGGCGCCGTCCGGCCGCGCGACGACCTGCGAGCGCGCGGCGGTGGGCTCGCTGGCGAGCGGAGCCGGCAAATCCGGCGGCGCGATCTTGCGCCAGGTTCCGGGCGCATCCTGGCGCCAATCGCTGAAGGCGGTCGGGCCGGCGAGGCGACGCGCCGGCTCCGATTGCGCGAAGGCGAGACCGGCGAAGGCGCCGGTGAGGAGAAGGGTCGGGGCGAATGTCTTCATTGGCGGCCTCTTTCGAAACAAGACCGCACTCTAGCTCGGCTAAATCATATTTAGAAGATAGAATTAAAAGATGTCATCCGGCGCCATTTGCGCGCTCTCGGGACGCCCCTTCCTGCGGCCTTCGGCCGGTGCTATTCGACCGCCTCCGACGAATGGAAGGAAAAGCGATATGAGCGAGATCTGGCTGGCGACGGGCGAGGCGACGGTTCTGGCGGCGGATGGGCAATATACGGACGCCATGCCGGAAGTGCTGATCGGCAATGTGAAAGGCCCTGTGGGGACG
Source organism: Methylosinus sp. H3A (assembly GCF_015709455.1). Lineage (NCBI taxonomy): Bacteria > Pseudomonadati > Pseudomonadota > Alphaproteobacteria > Hyphomicrobiales > Methylocystaceae > Methylosinus > Methylosinus sp. H3A. The sequence continues at coordinate 2,353,813 of NZ_JADNQW010000005.1, read as the reverse complement.
GCTTTCGCGTCGATGACGGGACAGGTCGCGGGGCATCCGCGCATGTTCGTCATTCGCGATCTCAATCAGCAGGTGCGCCCCGCCACCATGATGACGACCAAGATGACCGTGCGCTCGAATGATTATGTGGAGCTGCTCGGCGGCGTCGTGCAGGCGGCCACGGGCGACGCCATCGTCGATGCGGTTTCGGAAGGAATCATTCCGAAAGATCAGGTGAATGATTTGGTCATGATCATCATGATCTGGCTCGATCCGCGGTGCGCGACCGATCCGAACCTCGACCGGCGCGACCTCTATCGCACCAATTACGAGGCGACGAAGCTGGCGATTTCCCGCGCTTTGAAGGGCGAACCGACGATCGACGAGCTCATCGCCAATCGCAAGACGGTGACGCATTATGCACTGGAAGGCGTGTTCGACGAGTGATTTTGCGCAGCCGGCATTGCAAAAATCGAGCGTTGCGCCGATTGCGAATCACCTCTCGAAGCGTTAGCAAACGAATACTCACGTGACGCGTTCGATGCGACGCGCCTCTTTATCGATTCGAGGGAGATTTGCGATGGCCAAGGCGAAGAGCGACAAGCCTGCGGCGGTGGCCAGGAAGGCCAAGAAGCCCGAAGCCGCCACGGTTCGTCCGGTGAAGGAGAGCTTGACCAAGTCTGCCCTGATCAATCTTCTCGCCGAGCAGAACGAGCTGCCGCGCAAGACCGCCGCGGCGGTCTACGCCACGCTCGAGGAAGTGTTCCTCGGCTCCGTGCATCCGCGCGGCGTCGGCGAGTTCACCCTGCCCGGCCTGCTGAAGGTGTCGCTGCGCAAGGTTCCGGCGCGCAAGGCCGGCACTCTGGTGCGCAATCCCGCCACCGGCGAGATGGTCAAGGCCGCCGCCAAGCCGGCGAGCGTGCGCGTGAAAATTCGCGCCCTCTCCAAGCTGAAGACGGCCGCCACGCCCTGATTTCCGACAGGTGGAACGCGAGCCTGAAGGCTCGCGTTCCGAAGGCTCGCTATTCTCGGCGCGCTTTGGACCGCGAGCCTTCAGGCTCGCATCGACGCCGGTGATCGAGCCGTTCTTTCGAAACCTCCTCCGATCGTCACGCGGCCTTCGCCTTTCCGGCTCCGTTCTTGGTGAGCCAAGGGCTCCAGGGCTGCGGCGCGATCAATTCCGCCCCGACCCAGACCGGCAATATGCGCCCGCGCGCGACGCGGCCGACGAAGGCCGGCTTGTGCAAATGCTGCGTCTCCGCGTCCAGCCGCAGCGCGAAGCCGCTCGGCGCGCGGATCATATGCAGGCCGAGCGCGCGGCGCACCGCCGCGACATCGACGCAGCCGGCCGCGGCGACGGCGGCGCGCCAGAGCTCGAAGCCGAGATAGGTCGCCTCCATCGCGTCATTGGTCGTGGCGTCGGGCGAATTCTTGTAGCGGCGCCATTGCTCCACGAAGCTCCAATTCTCCGCGCAATCGATCGCATGGAGATAGTTCCAGGCGACATATAGGCCGTCGATCTCGCAATGGGCGAGCGCCGGCAGCTCGGCCTCGCCGATCGACAACGACATGATCGGCGTGTCGGAAGCCAGGCCCGCCAGCGCGCTGAAGAAGCGCAGATTGGCGTCGCCGCTCACCGTCGAGACGATCGCAGCGCCGGGACGCGCGGCGAAGCGGCGAATATCCCTCGCGATCGCGCGCCAATCCTCGAGGCCGAGCGGCGCGTAGATTTCGACGATATCCTCCCCGCCGACGCCTTTGGCTGCGAGATAGGCCCTCAGAATGGCGTTGGTGACGCGCGGATAGACGTCGTCATTGCCGATCAGCAGAAAACGCCGCGCGCCGAGACTGCTCAGAAAATCGACGGCCGGAATCGCCGTCTGGCTCGGCGTGCCGCCGGCATAGACGACATTGGGGGAGCGCTCCTCGCCCTCATATTGGCTCGGATAGAAGAGAAGCCCCCTCGCGTTTTCGACCACTGGAAGCGCGGCCTTGCGCGAGGCGGAGGTCCAGCAGCCGAAGATCGCCGCGACGCCGCGCTCCCCTAAGAGGATTTGCGCCTGCTCCGCATAGAGTTTCGGATCGGAGCGCGGGTCCATGATCACCGCTTCGAGCGGGCGTCCGAGCAGGCCGCCCTGCGCATTGCAGCGCTCGATGAGCATCGCCAAAATCTCCTGCAGCGGGCGTTCGCTGCTCGTCATCGTGCCGGAGAGGGAGTGCAATATTCCGATGCGGATCGCGCCATTCTCGAGATCGGCGAAATAGCGGTCGACCGCGCCGATGAGCGATCGCGAATGATCGAGCAGCGCGTCGGTGGCCGAGAGCGCGGAACGGCCGGCCGTCTCCACCTGCGCCACGACGTCGCCGACATCGGGCAGCGCCTCGCCGACGCCGCGGGCGACGACCGCCGCGCGCGCGCCGATACGGTCGAGCTCGGCCGCCTCCCGGCCCAGAGTGTCGGCGAGGTCGCGGTTGACGCCGGCGACCGCCTCGACGCTCGACGACACTTCGGCGATCGCGCCGACCGTCTCCTCCACCGCGAAGTGAATGGCGTCGATCTGCGTCTCTATTTCGGCGGCGGCGCTCGACGTCTGATTGGCGAGCGTCTTCACTTCGCTCGCCACCACGGCGAAGCCGCGTCCGCTCTCGCCCGCGCGCGCCGCCTCGATCGTCGCGTTGAGGGCGAGCAGCGAGGTCTGGCCGGCGATCGACTGGATGAGCTTGCTCACCGCGTCGATGCGCCCCGCGGCGGCGGCGAGGCCGCGCACGATCTCCTCCGCGCGCGCGAGATCGGTCACGGTGCGGTCGGCCGCCTCGCGCGCCGCCTCCACCTGACGCGAGGAGCGCGCGACGAGATCGGCGATGGCGTTGCGCGCCGCCAGAGCGAGGCCGTCGACATCCTGCGCGGCCGTGGTGGCCGCCGATGTCGCCTCGGACACGCGACGGAGCATGTCGCCATTGCAGGCGGAAAGATCGCCGGCGGCGGCCCGCGCCTTCGCGCTCACGGCGTCCAGCGCGCCATCGGCCTCGGCGGCGCAATCGCGCAGCCGCTGCGTGAAGAAGGAGCGGCCCGCCTCGCGTATCGTCAGCTCCGCCTCGCGGCTGCGCTCGGCGGCGGAGAGCGCGTCGGCGACGACGAGCGCGCGGCGCATTTCTTCGGCGACGCGCTCGAGCCGCGCCGACAGAGGGCCGCCCTCACGCGGAAAGCAGGCGTAGCGGTCGCCCGCCGCGATCATTTCCAGCGCCGCGATCTGCGGCGAGAGGCGCCGCTCGACATAGAGAGCCATAGCGACTGCGGCGATCGCCGCGGCCGCGCAGGCGCCGAGCCGATCGCCGCTCGCCCAGCCGACGACGAGAGGCGCGAAGGCGGCCGAGACGCTCGCCGCCAGGAGGGAAAAACCGGAAAGTTTCACGGCCGAATCGTCCGCCATGCGGCCCCGCTATCAGTCTGAAATTGCGTGCATAATATCGCTACATAACGGTTACCAACCCCTTTCGGCGCCGCGCTTTCCTCGCCTCGATTGTCGGCAATCGGCGCCGAGATTTTCGGCGCCGCCGGCGGCGGAACGCGGGAAGCGCGTGACTCGCATCCGTCGGCGGTTTATTCGGAGATCGGGAGCTTTGCCGAATGAACGATGTGTCGAGGCGATTGCGTCTGCCGATTCTCGCCCTTTGTCTCGCCGTCGCGATGGGCGGCTGCGGCGGACGTCCGCATGGCGTGCTGACCCCTCAGCCGCGAGTGGCCGGGACGACCCCGGTCGAATTGCTCGTCGCCACGACGCGCAGCCCCGAGGGCGCCGCGCCCGGCGATCTCTTCACCGGCGAGCGCGGCCGCAGCCTCGCCTTCGCCGATATCGCCATCTCCATTCCGCCGGATGGCGCGCGCCAGATCGGCGAGGTGCAATGGCCGAGCGCTTCGCCCGGCGACCCCGCCCGCGAATTCGTCACGCTGCGCGCCGATCCGCTCGGCCAGCAGGAGGCGGTGCGCCGTTTCGACGCGCGCATCGTGAAGACGCCCAAGCGTCAGGCGCTGGTCTTCGTCCACGGCTTCAACACGCTCTTCGCCGAGGCGGTCTTTCGCTTCGCGCAAATCGTCCATGATTCGGGCACGAACGCGCTGCCGGTGCTGTTCACCTGGCCCTCGCGCGGCAAGCTGCTCGACTATGGCTATGATCATGAGAGCGCGAGCTATTCGCGCGATGCGCTGGAGCATTTGCTGCGCACGCTCGCCAAGGATCCGTCCGTCGGCGAGATTTCGATCCTCGCGCATTCCATGGGCAATTGGGTGACGCTGGAAGCGCTGCGCCAGATGGCGATCCGCGACCGCGGCCTCGCGCCCAAGATCAAAAATGTCATGCTCGCCGCGCCCGATGTCGACTACGACGTCTTCTCGCGGCAGATCGCCGAGATCGACGAGCATCGCGCCATTTTCACCCTCTTCGTCTCGCGCGAGGACGAGGCGCTCGCCGCCTCCCGCCGCGTATGGGGCGACAAGGTGCGGCTCGGCGCGATCGATCCGCAGCGCGAGCCCTTCAAGGACACGCTGGCGGAACGCCGCTTCACCGTCGTCGATCTGACCACTGTGAAATCATCCGATCCGCTCGGCCATGGCACTTTCGCGCAATCGCCCGAGATCGTGCGCTCGATCGGCGCGCGTCTCGCCGAAGGCCAGACGCTGGCGGATAGTCAGAGCGGCGTCGGCGAGCGGCTCGGCCAGGTGGCGACGGGCGCGGCCTCGGCTGTGGGCGCGGCGGCGAGCGTCGCCGTCTCGACGCCTTTCGCCGTTGTCGATCCGCGCACGCGCGAAAATCTCGGCGATCAGCTGCAGCGTCTGGGCGAGCAGATGGGCGATACGGCGACGGCCGGCGCCGATGTGGTCGCGCGGCCGCTACGCTGAGAGGCCGCCAGGGCGGAGATTTCACCGAGGCGGAAGCTCACCAAGGAACGTCGCGGCCGCGATAATCGATGAAGCGGCCCGTGTCGGCGAGGGTCAGCGCGTCGATCGTCTCGATGATGCCGACGGCGCTCTCCTCGACCGAGAGATCGGCGTTTTTGCCGCCCATATCGGTGCGAACCCAGCCGGGGCTGAGCGCGACGACGGTGACCTTCTCGCGCTTCAGATCATGCGCCAGACCCTGCGCGATCTTGTTCAGCGCCGCCTTGGCCGCGCGATAGGCGATATTGGTCGAGCCCTCCGTCGCCATGGAGCCGAGCCCGCTCGACATCAGCGCGATGCGCGGATTGTCGGCCCGCAGCATGGCCGGCAGAAAAGCCTGCACGAGCCGCAGCGGCCCCAGCGTATTGACGTCGAAGAGATCGAGCGCCCCCGGAAAATCCATGTCCAGCGTCGATTGGCTCTGCGGCCCATAGGCGCCGGCGTTGCAGACGAGCACATCGAGCGGCGCGGCGAGCTCGCGCGCGGCGGCGCGAATCCCCGCCTCGTCGCGCGTGTCGAAGAGCAGGATCGAAAAGCGCGCGCGATGGCGCGCGACATCGTCTTGCAAACGCGCGCGCGCCTCCTCGCTGCGCACGGAGGCGGTGACGTCGTCGCCGCGGGCGGCGAGCAGACTCGCGAGCCCATGGCCTATGCCCTTATTGGCGCCGGAAATGAACCAGTGCTCCGCCATCGGCCGCTCCCGCATTCGATGGAGAGAATATAGAGCCTGTTTCCCCGCCGTCAGCGCGCCCGCGGCGGAGGGGACGCCAAGGCGCCACAAATTATCCAAATTTGAAAAATAATTACTGTGATACAATAATTTTAGTTCGGGGTTTGGCCATGACGAATATTCTGCTTTTCGACACTCCCGAGCCTGCGCCGGTCGAAACGCCGCTGCGCCGGCGGCTTCGACGCAACAGCGAGCTCCTCTGCGCGCTGTTTTCCGCGCTGCTCGCAACGGCGGCGCTCTTCGCCATCGCGCTGGTCGCGGCCGTGCTGTTCTACCAGGGCGAGTTCGTCTCCTTCGGCCCCGGAGGACTCTGGTTCGGGCGCGGGCCCGACGCCGCCGCCGGACGCGTCGCGCTTTCCAGCTTCGGCGCGCCGCAGAGGCTCGCCGGCGCTTTCGCGCTGACGCTGCTCGTCGCGCCGGCGGCCTATATCTTCCTGCGCCTGCGCATGCTGTTTCGGCTCTATGCCCGAGGAGTCGTCTTCTCGCCGCGCAATGCGCTTTGCCTCAGACATGTCGGGCTCGGCCTTCTCGCCTATGCGTTCGCGCCTTTCTGCGCCAATCGCATCGCGCTCCTCGCCGGCGTCGGAAACGATCCGAGCTGGTTTCACCTCTATGAGATTCAGGCCGCGATTCTCGGCGCGCTCGTCTTCGTCATCGCCGATGTGATGCGATGCGCGCATGAGATCGAGGCCGAGCGGGACGGATTCGTCTGACATGCCGATAATCATGCGCCTCGACGTCATGCTGGCCAAACGCCGCATGCGCTCCAAGACTCTCGCGCGCGCCATTGGCGTCACCGAGGCCAATCTCTCGCTGCTGAAATCCGGCAAGGTGAATGGCGTGCGCTTCTCGACGCTCGCCGCCATTTGTCGCGAGCTCGGCTGCCAGCCAGGCGATCTCATGGAATATGAGCCGGACCAGGCCGCCGAAAACATTGCGAAAGCGGGATGAGCGCCATGTCGGAGACAGCGGCATGGTCGCTCCGCGCCGCGGCCGCGGCCCTTCTCGCCTTCTCGCTCGCCGCCTGCGCGATGGTCGCTGGCGTCGTCGATATGGAGGGATGCGTCGGCGCTGACGGCTCCGCCAATGTCCCCATGATCCTCGACGGCGATCAGATTCTCTTCGAGTTCGAAGCGCAGAGACCGAACGGGAGTTGGCGGAGCGGCCTCGCGCTGCTCAATATGGGCCAATCGCCGCCGATCCTGAAACAGAACCTCTATGACGAGCTCGCCATAGGCGCAGGCCGCCCGCTGCGCTTGCGCATCGGCGCGCGGAGAATGGCCATCGCCGCAGGCGCCGTGCGCAACGAGCCGGACCGGCCGATCGGCGAAAGGCAATTCGGTTCGTTTTTTCCGTCTCGCCGCGTCGATATGGTCCTGCAATCCGGCGCCTTGGCGGCAGGAGAGCTGGTCATCGACTATCCGGCGCGCCGGCTCGCCTTCACGGCGCCGGGCGCGGCGCCTCACGAGGGCGTCGCCGTCCCGATCCGCATCGACCGCCGCAGCGGCCTCGCCATCGTCGACGCCACGATCGACGGTAAATCCCACGCCTTCGTCATCGACGCCGGCAGCCCCTATAGCTGGATGCGTGGCGCGCTCGCCGCGCAATGGCTGGAGCGCCATCCCGATTGGCTGCGCGGCCATGGCGCATTCGGCCCGGCCAATTACAACATGCTCGATCTGCCTTTCGAAAAGGACGGCGATGTGCTGCGCGTTCCGCAGATCGCGCTCGGGGCTCTCGAGATGAAAGACGTCGGCCTGATGGGCTCCGGCCCCTCGCTCGGCCCGGCGGACGGGCTCATCGGCGAAGCCTTCTGGAACGTCTGGCAGGAGCAGGCCGGAGAAACGGTCGCCGGCTGGCTCGGCGCCGACGTGCTGAAACGATATCGGCTGACGATCGATTATCCCAACGCCATCTCCTATTGGCGAAAGGGCGCGGAGCCCGACGCGCGGGAATTCGATCGCGTCGGCGTGACGCTCGTCTATGAGCGCGGCGATTATTTCATCGGCGGAATCATCGCGAGAGCGGGCCGGGCGAGCGTCGACGGCCTCGAGATCGGCGACCTTCTCGTCGCCATCGACGGAGAGCCGACGCATGGGGCGCCGCGCGAGCGCGTGCTGACGGCTCTGCGCGGCGCGCCGGGCGCGCGAAAAATCCTGCGCGTGGCGCGTGGATCGGCCGAATTGGATGTCGCCGCGGAGATTGCCGCCTTCTGAGATTCGAATCGGCTTGCCGCCGCCGGCGCCGTTGCTTACTGTGCAAGCCGGTTACATTACGAAGTCATTGCGAAAGGCGGTTCGCATGAGTGACATTTCCCTCGCGGACGACAGCGTCGTCACGCAACCTTCCCGAGCTCCAGCGGCTGCGCCGATCGTCTTCACCGGCGACAATGGCGAATTCCGCCGGCTGGTCACGCGCGGCGCGCTGCTCGAATTGGTGACGGCCGGCTTCTATCGCTTCTGGCTCGCCACCCATATGCGCCGCTATCTGTGGTCGAGCACCGTCATCGGCGGCGATGCGCTGGAATATGTCGGCAAGGCGCGCGAGCTTTTGTTCGGCTTCTTCTTCGCGCTCGCCATTCTCGCGCCCGTCTATCTCGCTTATCTGCTCATCGGCCTCGAGGCGGAGCGGACCCGAGCCTTCGCCTCGCTGCCGCTCGGCCTGTTCTTCGCCGCCTTCGGCCAATTCGCCATCTATCGCGCGCGGCGCTACCGGCTGCACAAGACGTCCTGGCGGGGCTTGCGCTTCGGCATGGGCGGCTCCGGCTTCGCCTATATGTTTCGGGCGATCGGCTGGGGCTTTCTGCTCATGCTCACACTCGGCCTCGCCCTGCCCTGGGCGGAGGCCGCGCTGGAGCGCTATAAGATGCGCCATACATTCTATGGCGCGCTGGAGGGCGACTTCGTCGGACGCGGCGGCGATTTCTTCAAGCGCGGCTGGTGGATCTGGGCGGTGTCGCTGTTCGGCTCGGCGGGGCTGTTCGGACTCGCGGCGGCGCTCGGCAAGGCGGGGGGACCGCTGCTCATCGCCGGCCTCGTCATCATTCTGCTCGCAGCGCCGGGGCTCTACGCCGCCTTCAAGACCGCGCAATGGCGCTGGTGGCTCGAGGGGCTGCGCCTCGGCGACATACGCGTCGAAACAAAGCTCAGGACCGGCTCGCTGCTCGGCAATTATTTCGCCTTTTTCGGCGTCTCCATCGGCGTCGTCCTCGCCATTGGAACGGCCGTCGGCGTCGTCGTCGCGATGAACCGCAACAATATCGTCGGGACCAATCTGCCGATCGGCGTGCTCATCTTCGTCGGCGTCGCCTATCTCGCCACCTTCCTCACCATCGGCGTCGCCTCCCGCATCTTCCTCACGCAGCGCGTCTGGAAGATCGTGACGAGCTCGCTCGCCGTCCATGGCCTCGAGGCCGCCGACGCCGTCGCGACGCGGGCGAGCGCGGCGGAGAACGCCATTGGCGAGGGCTTCGCCGACAGTCTCGACGTCGTCGGCTTCTGAAAGGACGAAGCGATGACCGAGGGACCGCCCGAGGAGGGCGCGGCCGCCATTTTCTTCGACGGCTGGAGCAGTCGCAAACGCTTCGTGCAACTGCGTTTCGGCGCGACGCTCGAGATCGTGCAGGATGGCGCGACGCTTGCCTCCTGGCCCTATGACGACATCCGGCGCATCGAGGCGCCGGGCTTTGCGCTGCGGCGCGAGACGGCGAGCGCGGGAGAGCTGGCGCGGCTCGAATTGCGCGATCCGCGCCTGCATAACGAGTTCATCGCGCGTTGCCGCTTTCTCGGCGGGCTGGCTCCGGCCGGCTCCGACCGCGCGCTCGTCTATTGGTCGCTGGCCGCGACGGCGAGCTTCGTCGCTCTGGTCTGGTTCGGCATTCCCTTCGCCGCCGACCGCATCGCGCCGCTCGTTCCGGCCTCCTTCGAGCGGCGGCTCGGCGAGGCGGCGGAGGCGCAATTGCGCTCGATCTTCTCCGCCAATGCCTGCGGCGACGAAAACGGCTCCGCCGCGCTCGCGCAATTGTCGGAGCGGCTGCAGTCGCACGCCGCGCTCGAGGAGCCGGCGCGGATCGAGGTGCTCAAATCCACCGTGCCCAATGCGCTCGCTCTGCCGGGCGGCAAAATCTATGTGTTCTCGGCGTTGCTCGCGCGCGCGCAGACGCCGGACGAAGTCGCCGGCGTCATCGCCCATGAGCTCGGCCATCTGAAGCATCGCGACGCGATGCGCCGGCTCATCGCCACAGGCGGAACCTCTTACCTCATCGGTCTGTTGTTCGGCGACGTCACCGGCGCCGGCGCGCTGGTCTTCGCCAGCAAGGCGCTCATCGGCGCGGCCCATTCGCGCGAGGCGGAGGCGGAGGCCGATGGTTTCGCCGCCGATCTGATGGCGCGGCTCGGCCGGCCGGCCAAGCCCCTCGGCGAACTTTTGACGCGCATCTCCGGCTCGGAGAACGCCGCCTTCGGCCTGCTGCACGACCATCCGCTGACGGCCGATCGCCTCGCCGCCTTCGCCGCCGCCGACAAGGGCGAGCGCGGTCCGCCGCTCATCGACGACGCGCGCTGGACGGCGCTGAAGGCGATCTGCAAGTGACGCGCCGCGCCGCGCGCGAGAGCGGCGACCGTCTCAGCGCGCCTTGCGGTTCAGCAGGCGGTGATAGGCGGTCTTCGCCGCCTCACGCAGGCGCCGGCGCCAGACTTCCTTGGCGTGCGCCTCGGCGAATTGCGTGACCCCGTCGGTCTTCGCCTGCACCATCAGATCGCAGACGACGAGGCGATCCGGCCAGCAGCGCTCGATCATGACATGGCCGGGGATGGCGCAGGAATCGGTGAGCGCGATATCTGCGCGCTCCGACTGCGTCTCGGTGAGGGCGTAGACGAGCTGCACGCCCGGCGCCTGCGCGCGCAGGCTCTCGTCATAGGCGATCTTCCAGAAATAGGCGCGGCCGCCGCTCTCTATGACGACGCCCATGGCGATCGGCTTGCCCGCGAGCTCCAGGCTGTGAATGCGAATTTTACCCTCGCGCGCCAGGAGGCGCGTCGCGCTGCGCACGAAAGTGGCGAGCGAAGGATGGCCGAGCAGCGCGCCGCGCTCGGCCTTCCAGCCGCTCGCCTCGAGGGCGAGAAAATCCTCGGTGGCGCGGGGAATGTCGGCCGGCGTCGAATAGATGACGCGCTTCAATTCGCCGGTCTCCTCCAGACGACGACGGCGGCGGCGCATCTCGCTCAGCGCCTTGCGCGAGGATGTGCGGGTCCAGACCTCCTCCGGATCGCCGCCCGCGAGCAACGCCGCACGCTCATGGCGGTCGAGCACGCGCCAGTCGCGCCCCGTGGCCCGCGCGGCGCGGGTGAAGGCGGCGAAGACCGGCCCGCTCATGGGCGTCCTGGGGATGAGCACGGCGCCCGCGCGGCGATTGCCGGCGAACCAGTCGAGCAGCGCCGCGGCCGCCTCCTCGGCGCAATCGCGGTCGAGCAGCGGCGTCGCCAGCGCGGCCTGCTTGTGCAGCCAGCCCCGCGCCGTCGCGGCGCCGAAGGAGAAACCGGGCGCGGCGATCGGGAACAGCGCGACGAGGCGGCGCGCGCCCTGCGCTCCGACCCGCTTCCAGACCACGACGAAGACCGGGCGCGACTTCGCCGGAAAATGGCGCGCGGCGGGAAGCGCGAAACCAGGCTCCAGAAAACCATTGGGCTCGGCCGAGCGCTCGACGAGATCGGCCCAATCGCGGATGTGCTCGCTCATCCGCTCGACGCCGAGCGCCTCCGTCTCCAGCACTCCGTTCGTCATGACGCCTTCGCGGCCGGCCGCGCTCTGTTCGGAGGCTCTCGCAGGGCCGGGAAGACTTCCCAGGAACGCCGTCCTATTGATCCAAAATGGCGCCGTGGCCATGATTCGTCCCTCGTCGCTTCTCAGTTTCGCGCAGGTTCCACGCCATTGCGAGACGAATCGCGCCGAACCGCGGAGAGCGTTTCAAGAGCGAGGCCAAGGCGGACGCCCTATCACACCGAGCTCGGCTGTGGGAAATTTGTCACAGAGTAGATAAATATTTGGGGATCAAGGGGATCGGGAGAGCGACCGTGCTCGTCCGCGGTTGCGTGTGCGCTTCGTCCCGTGTCAGAGTGACACTGCCGAGGTCCGGCATTTGCCGGATGTGGCGGACCCGCTATATGAGTTCACCTGCGGTCGAGTCCTTTTCGGCCCGTCCAGACCAGAGTAGGCGCTTTGACGACTTCGAAGACCCCCCTTCTCGACCGGATCGAAACGCCGCAGGAGCTGCGCAAGCTGCAGCCGAGCCAGCTCCGCCAGCTCGCCGACGAATTGCGCCGGGAGACCATAGACGCCGTCTCCGTCACCGGCGGGCATCTGGGCGCCGGGCTCGGGGTCGTCGAGCTCACCGTCGCCCTGCATTATGTCTTCGACACGCCGAACGACAAAATCGTCTGGGACGTCGGCCATCAGACCTATCCGCACAAAATCCTGACCGGCCGCCGCGACCGCATCCGCACGCTGCGCCAGGGCAAGGGGCTCGCCGGCTTCACCAAGCGCGCCGAGAGCGAATATGACGCCTTCGGCGCCGGCCATTCCTCGACCTCGATCTCGGCCGGCCTCGGCATGGCCGTCGCCCGCGACCTCGCCGGCGGCTCCAATCATGTCGTCGCCGTCATCGGCGACAGCGCCATTTCGGCCGGCATGGCCTATGAGGCGATGAACAACGCCGGCGCGCTCGATTCGCGGCTCATCGTCATCCTCAACGACAATGACATGTCGATCGCGCCGCCGACCGGCGCGATGTCGGCCTATCTGGCCCGGCTCGTCTCCGGCGGAGCCTTCCGCACCTTGCGCGAGACGGCCAAGCAGCTCGCCCGCCATCTGCCGCATTTCCTCTATGACAAAGCCCGCAAGGCGGAAGAATTCTCCCGCAGTTTCATCACCGGCGGCACTTTGTTCGAGGAGCTCGGCTTCTATTACGTCGGGCCGATCGACGGGCATAATCTCGAGCATCTCCTGCCCGTGCTGACCAATGTGCGCGACAAGGACGACGGCCCGGTGCTGGTCCATGTGGTGACGCAAAAGGGCAAGGGCTATGGCCCGGCCGAGGCCGCCGCGGATCGCTATCACGGCGTCAACCGTTTCGACGTGCTGACCGGCGCGCAGGACAAGCCCAAGGCCAATGCGCCCTCCTACACCAGCGTCTTCGCCAAATCGCTGGTGGCGGAGGCCGAGCGCGACGACAAGATCGTCGCCATCACCGCGGCTATGCCGGCCGGCACCGGCCTCGATCTGTTCGAGAAGACCTTCCCGGAGCGCATGTTCGACGTCGCCATCGCCGAGCAGCATGCCGTGACCTTCGCCGCCGGCCTCGCCTGCGAAGGCTACAAGCCCTTCTGCGCGCTCTATTCCACCTTCCTGCAGCGCGGCTACGACCAGCTGGTCCATGACGTCGCGATCCAGCATCTGCCCGTGCGCTTCGCCATCGACCGCGCCGGCCTCGTCGGCGCCGACGGGCCGACCCATGCGGGCGCTTTCGACATCGCCTATCTCGGCTGTCTGCCCGGCATGGTGATAATGGCGCCGGCGGACGAGGCCGAGCTCGTCCATATGGTCGCGACCTCCGCGGCTTTCGACGAAGGGCCGATCGCCTTTCGCTATCCGCGCGGCGAGGGCGTCGGCGTCGAGCTGCCCGAGCGCGGCGAGATTCTGGAGATCGGCCGCGGCCGCGTCATTCGCGAGGGCTCGAAAGTGGCGATCCTGTCGCTCGGCACACGGCTCGCCGATGCGCTCACGGCGGCCAAGGAGCTCTCCGGGCGCGGCATTTCGACCACCGTCGCCGACGCCCGCTTCGCCAAGCCGATCGACCGCGACCTGCTGCTGCGTCTCGCCGCCAATCACGAAGTCCTCATCACCGTCGAGGAAGGCTCGATCGGCGGCTTCGGATCGCAGGCGTTCCAGATTTTGTCGGACCATGGCGCGCTCGACGGCGCTCGCGGCGCGTTCAAATTCCGCTCGATGACGCTGCCAGACGCCTATCTCGACCATGACAAGCAAGAAATCATGCTCGCCCGCGCCAGCCTCGACGCCCGCGCCATAGTGGCCAAAGCGCTGGAGGCGCTAGGCGACGAGCGCGGCGCCGCCCGCGCGATGATCGCCTGATTCCAAATCTGACGGCGCGACTCCTTCTCCCCTCGCGGGAGAAGGCGGCCCTCGCGTCAGCGAGGGTCGGACGAGGGCTCTTCAGGACGCCTGAAATCTCGCCGCGATCAAAAGAGTTTCCCGCGAATTACGATGAGTCCCGCCCCCTCTTGGCGCGCCCTCATCCGACCCCGCTTTGCGGGGCCACCTTCTCCCGTAAACGGGAGAAGGAAACACCTGCCCCTTCTTTTTTACTTGTAGGTGTTGCCGTCCGGGCCCTTCCAGCCGTCGCCGTCGGCGTAGAAGCGATATTCCTCGTCGAATGAGATCGTCTCGCCCGGCGCCACAAATTGCTTGCCCTTGGGATCGCTGTTACGCGGCGCGGTCACATAATGCTTGCTCGCCGAGCAGCCGTCGGGAGACTTGCCGGCGTCGTCCGGCTTGCATTCGAGATTGGCGCCGTCCGGAAAAGCGACCGAGGCGTTGAAGAAGAGCTCGAAGCCCTTCTCGCCGGTCGCATGCATCTCCAGCCGCTCGGTCATCGTCTGCTTGAAGGCGAGCACTTTCGCGGGCTTGTCGAAACGCTGCTTCAGCAGATTTTCGAAAATCTGGCGCGCATGGGCTTCGGTCGGATCGGGGCAGCCGAACCAGCAGATTGCGGCAGCGCGGTCGATGGTCAGTGGCGCGACGGCGAGCGTCAGCGCGAACAGTCTCGAGAGCATGGGGTTCCTCTTTTTTTTGGTGTGTGTCGCGCCAATTTCGGGCCGGGCGCCGTCGCCGCCCGTCTCCATGCGGGCTTGGGCCTCAAAATAGCCGATCTCAACGCCGAAATGAACCGCAACGGACGATCGCGGCAACGAAGCAGTAACCATAGGTTCCTAGCATCCGATTATGAAGATCGCACATAAGCTTCCGGCTCTGCTGGCCCTTCTGCTCTGCGCCGCGCCGGCGCGGGCCGATTTCTCCTCCTGCCTCGCGGGCCTGCGTCAAGCGGCCGCGGGCGCCGGCGTCTCGCAACGCGTCATCGAAAGCGCGACCAATGGGCTCGAGCCCAATGACGCTCCGAGCTTCATGGACAAGCAGCCCGAGTTCAAGACGCCGATCTGGGACTATATCGCCGGCCTCGTCGACGAGGAGCGCGTCGAGGAAGGCCGCGCCATGATGCGGCAGCACGCCTCCGCCCTGCATGCGGCGGAGCAGCGTTACGGCGTCGATCCCGCGACAGTCGTCGCGGTCTGGGGCGTCGAATCGGATTTCGGCAAGAATTTCGGCAAGCGCAGCGTGGTGCAATCGCTGGCGACGCTCGCCTGTGAGGCCACGCGCCGCAACGACTATTTCAAAGGCGAGTTCATCGCCGCGCTGAAGATATTGCAGAGCGGCGACATAGCGCCGGAAGAGTTCATGGGCTCCTGGGCCGGCGCCTTCGGACACACGCAATTCATGCCCTCGACCTTCCTCGGCACGGCTGTCGATCTCGACGGCGACGGGCGGCGCAATATCGCCAGCTCGGCGGCCGATTCGCTCGGCAGCACGGCGAATTTCCTGCGCAAGGCCGGCTGGCGGCCTGGCCTGCGCTGGGGCTTCGAGGTGAGCGTGCCCGCAGGCTATAGCGGTCCCTCCGGCCGCACCAGCCGGCAGCCCATATCCGCCTGGGCTTCGCGCGGGATCACGCGGCTCGATGGCGGTGGGCTCGGCGATGGGCAGGCGGCGCTGTTGCTGCCGGCCGGCCGCAACGGCCCCGCCTTTCTGGTGACGCACAACTTCGACGCCATTTATTCCTACAACGCCGCCGAGTCTTATGCGCTGGCGATCGCCGTGCTGTCGGATCGGCTGCGCGGACGGCCCGGCATTCAAGCGCCCTGGCCGACCGACGATCCTGGCCTCTCCCGCGCCGAACGCCGCGAGATGCAGGCCCTGCTCAACCGCCAGGGCTATGCCGTGGGCGAGCCGGACGGCGTGATCGGAACCAAGACCAAAGAGGCGCTCGCAGACTTCCAGGGCCGAGCCGGGCTCAAAGCCGACGGCAGAGCGGGCAAGAAGACGCTGGAGGCGCTGCGCGCGCGTTGAGGCGTCACGACGCCTTCGGGTCCAGCGCCGTTATCACCTTCGCCATTCGCCCGGCAGCCTCGCCGCCCTCCGCCTCGAGCCCAGCGATCACGCCGGCGCGATCGGCGGCCTTGCGATTCTGGCTGAGCTTGCGCTTCGCCTCGATCCGTGTGATCGACAATTCTATCCCGACGATCGCCTTCAGCAGAGCGTCGATGAAATCATCCGGTGCATCTTCGAGCGCCCAAGGCGCCGGCCGCGCCGACTCGTGGCGCGCCGTGAGATCGCGCAGCAGCGTGCGAATCCACTTTGGATCATCGATCGCGCGCAGGCGGCCATAGACGTGGACCGCCTCATAATTCCAAGTGGGCACGACCTTTCCGGTCTCGCGCTTCGTCGCATACCAGGAGGGCGTCACATAATGGTCGAGGCCGGTGAAGATCGCCAGCGCCTCGCTGGCGGGATCGAAATCCCGCCACAGCGGATTGGCGCGCGCGATATGCGCTCGGAGCACATTGGTCTTCGCGTCGAAGAGAAAGGGAATGTGATCGGCGACGATCGCGCCGTTCACGATATGCGTGAGCGCTCCGAGCGGATGCGCCTCGATCAGCGCTGCGATCGTCTCGAAATCCTGCTCGTGAAATAGGTCTGGCAGATACATAGCTCAGAGCCTGCGCCCGACGCCGCAATCAGCGCATGAATTTGATCGCGGCGAAAATAAAGCCGCCGAGCGCGAGCTGAGTCACGACCAACCAGCGAAGAATGTCCACCTTCAAATCCGCGACGGCTTCCTTCAGGTCGCTTTTCGTCATGAGTTGTGAACCGCCGATTTCGATCTGAGAAACGGCGAGAGTGTCGATGGTGAGCGCGCTCATGGCGTAAGATTAAGCGCTCGCCATCCTCAAATCAACGCTCACAACGCCTGTTGAAACCGTATCGGCGCGCCTCGCGATGGCGCCGCCAGCTCGCCCTCCCACATCACCCGCGCGCCGCGCACGAAAGTTCCGACCGGCCAGCCAGTGACCTCCACCCCGTCATAGGGCGTCCAGCCGCAGCGCGAGGCGATCCAGCTGTTGCGGATGGTCTCGCGGCGCTTCAGATCGACCACTGTGAGATCGGCGTCATAGCCCACGGCGACGCGCCCCTTGCCGGCGAGGCCGAACAGCCGCGCCGGGCCGGCGCTGGTGAGGTCCACGAAGCGCTGCAGCGTCAACCGCCCGGCGTTCACATGATCCAGCATCAGCGGAACCAGAGTCTGCACGCCGGTCATGCCCGAAGGGCTCTCCGGATAGGGCTTGGCCTTCTCCTCGAGCGTGTGCGGCGCGTGGTCGGAGCCGAGAACGTCGACGATTCCCTGCGCGACGCCCCGCCATATCCCCTCGCGATGACGCGCGTCGCGCACCGGCGGATTCATCTGCACGAGCGTGCCGAGCCGCAGATAATCCTCCGACGTCAAAGTGAGATGATGCGGCGTCACTTCGACGCTCGCTATATCCTTGTGACGAGCGAGAAACTCGATCTCCTCCGCCGTCGATATATGCAGCACATGGACGAGCGCGCCTTTTTCGCGCGCGATGCGCAGCAGCCGCTCGGTGGAGCGCAGCGCGGTGATCTCGTCGCGCCAGACCGGATGCGAGGTCGGATCGCCCGGAACGCGCAAGGATTTGCGCTCCTCGAGCCGATATTCGTCCTCGCTGTGGAAGGCGGCGCGACGGCGCGTCTTGGAGAGGATCGCGCCGACCCCGGCGTCGTCGGCGACCAGCAGCGAGCCGGTGGACGAGCCCATGAACACTTTTATCCCCGCTGCGCCCGGCAGACGCTCGAGCTCGGGAATGTCCTTGGCGTTCTCATGCGTGCCCCCGACCCAGAAGGCGAAATCGCAATGGGCGCGGCCCGAGGCGCGCGCCACCTTGTCGGCGAGCTCGGCGGCGCCGGTCGTCAGCGGCTTGGTGTTGGGCATTTCGAACACCGCCACGACGCCGCCGAGGACGGCGGCCCGCGTTCCGGTCTCGAGATCTTCCTTATGCGTCGGGCCGGGCTCGCGAAAATGCACCTGCGTGTCGATGACGCCGGGCAAAATATGAAGGCCCGAGCAGTCGATCCGCTCGCCGGCCGCGGCCAGCGAGAGGTCGCCGATCTCGGCGATTTTGCCATCGCGGAGTCCGATGTCGCGCGGAGCCACGCCGTCCTGATTGACGAGCGTCCCGCCGGCGAGAATGATGTCATAGGTCTTGGGCATGGCTGGCGCCTCGCTTGCAGGTGTCGCCGAGACTGTGAAAATTTCGACGCGAACGGGGCGTCGCCCTCGCTAGACGATCTAGCGCACATTGGAGCGGGCCGGAACCCGGGAGCGGGCCGGAACCCGCTCGCGCGACAGCGAGAGGCCGCCTGTCGGTTCGCCGACCTCATTGGAGCACATCGGACAATGACCAGCGCCACACTTCTCTCGGACCGGGGCGTCGTCGAGGTCGCCGGCGCCGACGCCGCCAAATTTCTGCACGGCATTCTCACGCAGGACGTGAAGTCGATCGCCGCCGGCGATCTGCGCTTTGCGGCGCTGCTCACGCCGCAGGGCAAGATCATCGTCGATTTCTTCATCTTCGCCAGAGCGGGCGAGGAGGGGCTGGTCCTGCTGCTGGACTGCGCCTCCGATATGATCGAGACGCTGCTCGACCGGCTGAAATTCTACAAGCTGCGCGCCGCGGTGACGCTGACCGACCGCAGCGCCGATTACGCCAGCGTCGCCTTCCCGGAGGCGAGCGCCAAGCCCGAGCTCGACGCCATCGCCCTCGCGGCCGACCCACGCTCGGCCAATCTCGGCTGGCGCGGCCTCGTCACACGGGAGATCGCCGCGACCATCGCCACAGCGCCGCGCGCCGCCTATGACGCCAAGCGCATCGCCGCCGCCGCGCCCGAGGGCGGAGTCGATTTCGTCTATGGCGACGCCTTCCCGCATGAGGCCAATATGGATCGTCTCGCCGGCGTCGACTTCAAAAAGGGCTGCTTCCTCGGCCAGGAGGTGGTTTCGCGCATGAAGCATCGCGGACCCGTGCGCAAACGCGTCGCCACCTTCCACGCCGAGGGCGCAGCGCCGTCGCCAGGCACGACGATCAAGGCCGGCGAGGTGGAGATCGGCGTCACCGGCTCGGCCGTCGGCGGCGAAGGGCTGGCGCTGATCCGGCTCGACAGGCTGGCCGACGCCAAGGCCGGCGGCGCGACCCCGCTCGCCGGCGGCGTGCCGTTGGAATTCACCGTGGTGGAAGGCTGAGCGGCAATTCCACCCTCCCCTTCAGGGGGTGGAAACGCCTTTCCGGCATCGGATCGTCGCGCGGCGGTCAGGCTGCGACCTGCCGCTTCTTGAGCGCCACATAGCCGAAACGTCCGCCGACGCCCGCAACCAGCAGGCCGAAGAAGACGTAGGCATAGAGTTCCGTATTGTCGATGAGCCCCACGGTGAAATGGTGGCGGCCGACATAGTCCTTCGCGCTGTCGTCGCTCGAGAGCCGCGCATAGAGCGCATATTTGCCCGGCGTCCGGATATCGACGTCGAAATTCACCATGCCGTTGCGAAACTTCTGCAACGGCAGGCGCAGCACCGTGTCGCTCTCGGCCGGCTCGCCATCGCCGTCGACGTCGCGGACGACGCGAATATCCCAATTCATCTCACGCAATTCTGCGTCTGGGGCGTCCAGCGCGATCACCGTCGCGCCCGTGTCCGGCAGCACGTCGCAGACGCGGTCGATGTTCTTCTTAGGCTGCATGGCGACGAATTTCATCGCCTTGTCGGCGCCGAGCGCGACAGGGCATTCGGGATCATAATAATGCCAGCCCGCGGCTCGCGCGGCGGAGGCGGAAAGAGCGGCGCCGACGAGGGTGAGCGCGGCGGCGAGACGCAGACGAGGCGAGACCAATTTCCCTATACTCCCCGAGACTTCCGATCTGCGGCGAAACTGCAATTTTTTATGGGATTTTGCAATTCACTCGATGAGCCGCGCCAGGCCGCCAAAGCGAAGCTCGCGCAAGCTGCTCGCCGGCCGATTCCCTCCGGGCGCGAAACAGGCTAGTGTCGCACGCGTTGCGTCCTTTTCTGTCGAGCCCGAGCCACGGCATGTCGCTTCCCAATGAATATCTGATCGATCGCCGCCGCCTTCGCCGCAAGCTCGGCTATTGGCGCATTCTGGCCGTCGTCGCGGTCGCCCTCGCCGGACTCGCGGCTTTTGCGCGATTTGGCGACGGCGGGCCCGGCCCCGCCGCCAAGCTCTCCCCTCATATCGCCCGCCTCTCGATCGGCGGCATCATCACCGGGGACAAAGCGACGCTCGATCTCATCAAATCGATCGGCGAATCACATGCGAGCGCCGTGCTGGTGAATATCGACAGCCCCGGCGGCACGACGACCGGCTCCGAGAAGCTCCACGACGAGCTGCGCCGCCTCGCCGAGAAAAAGCCCATGGTCGCCGTCGTCGGCACGATCGCGGCGTCCGGCGCCTATATCGCCGCCATCGCCTCCGACGAGATTTTCGCGCAGGGCAATTCGCTCGTCGGCTCGATCGGCGTGCTGTTCCAATTTCCCAATGTTTCCCGGCTTCTCGATACGGTGGGCGTGAAGGTGGAGGAGGTGAAATCCTCACCCTTGAAGGCGGCGCCCAATGGCCTAGAGCCGACGAGCGACGCGGCGCGCGAGGCGATCGCCGCGCTCGTCGCCGATTCCTACGACTGGTTCAAGAAGCTGGTGAAGGACCGCCGCAAGCTGGACGACGAGGAGCTCGCCAGAGTCGTCGACGGCCGCGTCTTTACCGGACGCCAGGGCCTGCCGCTGAAGCTCGTCGACCAGCTCGGCGGCGAGCGCGAGGCGATCGAATGGCTGGAGACGAACAAGGGCGTCGCCAAAAAGCTGCCGGTGCGCGACTGGAAAGACAAGAGCACGCTGGAGAAATTCGGCCTCGTCGATTCGATGGCGTCCATTGCGCGGACGCTCGGGCTTTCGGCGTTCGCCGCCGCGTTGGAGCGGGCGGGCGTCGTCGCTCAGCAGGGGCTGCTTGACGGTATGGTCGCGATTTGGCACGCTCCCATGCCCGATTGAGGCTCCGATCGATGCGGTCAAGTCGGTAAAAACTGGAACGTCGCATGATCAAATCCGAACTCATTCAAAGAATCGCCGCCCGCAACGGGCATCTCTATCAACGCGACGTCGAGACGATCGTCAGCACGATCCTCGACGAGATCACGCTGGCGCTCGCGCGCGGCGACAGGGTCGAGCTGCGCGGCTTCGGCGCCTTCTCCGTGAAGCGGCGAGAGGCGCGCACCGGCCGCAATCCGCGCACCGGCGAGCAAGTGTCCGTCGACGAGAAATCCGTGCCCTTTTTCAAGACCGGCAAGGAAATGCGCGAACGGCTGAACGAGGCCGACCACGGCTGACCAGCCGCAGGGGCGTCCCGGCGGAATTGGGTGGGCGGAATTGGGAAGGTGACATGAGATCGGTTCTGCGCATCCTCGTCTTTGTTCCGCTGGGGCTCGTATTCTTATATTTCGCCGTGGCCAATCGCGGGCCGGTGAAGATTTTCCTCGACCCGTTTCCGGGCGCCGGCGAGAGCGGCCCGTCATTCGAGGCGCCGCTCTATCTCGTGGTGCTGGCGGCGATCGCGCTGGGCGTCGTCGCAGGCGGCCTGTCGTCCTGGGTGGCGCATGGCCGCTATCGCCGCGCCGCCAAGGCCGCGCGCGCCGACGCAAAAAAGGCGCGTTCCGAGGCGGACCAGCTGCGCGGCCAGGCGCTGGCGAGCCTTTCGCCGGCCCCCGGAGCGTCGAACCGCGCCTTGCGCAACGACCTGGGATGAAAAGAGCCATCGCGCTTGAAAAACCCATTCGGCGCCGCTAAGAGGAACGCCTCGACGACGAGGCCCTCGAGCCTGCGTCCTCGCCGCGACAGCTCGGTAGGTGGAGCACATTTTCGCAATTGGCGGCTCAGCCGCTGAAAGCGACGCTCTATCGAAGCTCTGGCGCAGGCGAGCGCAAGTGAGTAAGGGATTGTTCGGGCGCGAGCCTGAAAGAGTATGCCGCTTTAGCTCAGCTGGTAGAGCACATCATTCGTAATGATGGGGTCGGGGGTTCGAATCCCTCAAGCGGCACCACATCTCTCCAGCGAGATGACGCGCGCCACTCCACAAGAGGCAGAGCTGCGCCGCCGCCGAACTCGGCTCGCCGCGGTCGCTGGCGCAATCGACCAAACAGCAATATCGCGAATTATAGAGCCCGATGCTCCGAGGCGCGCCGTGCTCGTATATTTCGCCGATCGAACTCATATTGGCGAATGTCGAGATTGTCCGACAAAATGTCGCGCAGCCAATCGACGACGCGCTTCCGCGGGTCTATTCGCACGCGCAGAGGAAGACTGTTGATGAAGAGTCCCAGCGTCGCCTCGGCGCCGTCGAGATCTGTCGGTCGACCGGAGACCGTGACGCCGAAAACGACCTCGTCCACGCCGGCCGCCCGGCCGAGCGTGAGAGCAAGCGCTCCCTGGACAAAAGTATTCAGCGTCAGTCGATTGCGCTGAACGAGAGCTTTGGCGCGATCATAGACATCGTCGGGAAGATCGAGGACCATATCCTCGACCTGCGAGACGAGGTCATTCTGCGACCGTTTCACGCCTATGAGCGGCGTCGTCTCGGCGAATCCATCCAGATAATTGCGCCAAAATTTTTCCGCGGCGTCCAGCCACTTTGCTTCGATCCATTCGATGTAACACCGGAATTGCGGCGCGGCCGGCAGATCGAGGCGCTCGCCTCTCGACGCCGTCGCGTAGTGCCGACGAACATCGAGGATCAGCTGCGACGTATACCAGTCGTCGAGAATGATGTGTTGAAAACTCCGCACGCAGATACGATGCTCCGCAACGAGACGCGCAACAAGACGGCGCTATGGCGCGTCGCCAATTCTTGGAGTTGGTCAGACCGTCCTGCCGTCCAATCGACGAGCCGAAGGCCAGAGACCTCGGCCTCGATGACACACAGAGACTCTCCGAACGTCGGCCAAGTTTGGCGTCTCGACAAGTCCTCGGCTCGAAGGGAGACGGGCTTGCGACGCGCGGCGGCGGCCCATGGCGGAGCATTTTGTCCAGGCTTCATCGGCCGCCCCTTTCCACAACGCTTCGAAATCCCCACTCTCGACGCATCGGCGCGCCGAACGCGCAAAGGCGTATCGGTTTCGCCGGCGCCTCGTCTCTCGAGAAAGATTCGCCCGAGAGCGACACGACATTCTTTCCGATCGGACTCTCGGTCTTCGCCGATAAGACGTGCGAGCCCCTTTGAAAGCGCCACGAAAATTCACGAATGCGGGATTCTTTTCGATTGACGCCTGAATGGACTCGCAATGCGGGCTCGCTGCGGAAGAAGCGCCGCTTTATGACCTCGGCGCCTTTTTGGCGCCTGACGATGTGCTGACGCGCATTCAAGGGCCCGATGCGGGAACAGCGCCCATCTTCGGTAGCGCTATCGTCGCGCCGACCGTCATCCGGCGCGGATCGAGGCCGGGATTGGCTTTCACCAAGTCACGCCACTTGCCGGCGTCGCCATAGTGGCGTAGCGCGATGCGCGCCAATGTGTCGCCTGCGACGATGCGATAGGAGCTCGTCGCATCTGCGGCGGCCCTTTCTGGAGCGGCCTGTAGAGGTTGCGCTTGCTGCAGCGTCGCTTCTTTCGGCGCGATCGACGGCCTCTCCGGCTCCGCCGTCGCCATGGCGGGCGGCGTCGACATCGTCGGCATGGACATCAGGAGCTGCATTCCGACGAACATATAGCCCATCGAAGCCGCCATCACGGTCATGCAGAAATTCTCGACGAGCGGCGATCGACGTTCGAAGCCCGCGATGGCGAGCGACCCGCCGCCGCCGGAAACGACGGCGCCGACGCGCGCGAGGCTCTGCGCGCTGCACAGGCCCAAGGGCCAGGCGATCGCCTCCAGCGCGAAATAAACGGCGAGGCCATAGCTGACCCAAGGCTTCCAGTAATTCATCGGCGCCCACATGTAGATCATCGCGCCTTGTTGGATCAGCGCCAGCGCCCATAGGAAGTCGAAAGAGCCGTGTCGGAGAAGTTGATATGCGATCAAGACGAGGATCGCAGCGGCGATCGCGACATAGAGCGCCGTCCAGACGGACGACGACACCAAGTCCCAGCCAAAAGCGGAGGCGCCGAACATGTAGACCATGCCGATCGCCATCGCGATATGGGTGGAATGGAACCAGCGGCACTCCCGGCACCCCTGAGCGATATGCCGGCAATGAAAAGCCAAGACCGCGGCGAGCGCCACGATCCACACCGCCGAGAAGGGCGCGCTGAGCAAACCTGAAGCCGCATACATGGAACGAAGACTCCGCCGCAAAGTCGGTCGTCTCATTCAGATAGGGGCGATCCGAAGGCTCGCGAGTCGATTCGCGGTCGAAAGACAGATTCTGTCGGCGGATGCGCCGCGAGACGCCGACCGGCGAAGGTAGAGCGCCACTATTTCCAACACGAATCGAAACTGCCGCGTTCTTGCTTCTACGCTCGTTCATCAGCGATCGAACGGCCTCCTGCTGGGCCGATCACGGAAGTTCGACACTCCATTGAACGTCAGCTCTCGACGTGGGACGCGCTCGCCATCCTCGAGCTCGGCGCGGGGTCACTTATCGCGCTCTATCGGGCAAACGCGAGGCGCCAGGGCAAACGGGTGAAGGCGAACTTCAAATATCGATTTTTTCGGGCGCCGTCTCGAGAAGGCCGCCTTGCGCCGGCGCCCTATGCGGCAGGCCGAGATGGTCGAGAAAACCGTCGACCATGCGCGACGTCGAGAAACGCGCGGCCAAGCGGCGCGCATTTCCGGCGAGCTCCGCATGCAATGCGTCGTCGGTCAGCAGGCGCTCGAGCTGCCGCGCGAGATCCCCGCTGTCCCAGCACCGAAAGATCAATCCGCCCGCTTCGTCGTCGCCCTCGACCACCTCGGCGACGCCGCCATAATCCGGCACGACGGCAGGAGCGCCAAAGCTCATCGCCTCGGCGACGACCAGCCCGAAGGGCTCGCCATTGATGGAGGGGCAGGCGACGCAACGGCAATGCGCGAACAGAGCGTCCCGCGTCGCGACCGAGACGGCGCCCGAATGATGGACATAGAGGCCGAGATGCGTGACGATATCCTTGATCGCAGTCCGATAGGCGAGGCCCTTCGCCGTCGCGCCGCAGACGACGAGCTGGAAGCGAACGCCGCGGGCGACGAGCATCTTCGTCGCATAGAGAAGCAGATCGATTCCCTTCTCGCTCTCTTGG
Source organism: Methylosinus sp. H3A (assembly GCF_015709455.1). Taxonomy (NCBI): domain Bacteria; kingdom Pseudomonadati; phylum Pseudomonadota; class Alphaproteobacteria; order Hyphomicrobiales; family Methylocystaceae; genus Methylosinus; species Methylosinus sp. H3A. Next base: position 2,328,702 of record NZ_JADNQW010000005.1, on the reverse strand, counting down.
CGACCGACGAAAGCGAGAATGGGAAGATCGCGCCGCAGGCGCGGAAAAGTCGCCGTCAGTATGGAAAAATCGGGAGCCGCCGTTTCGCTCGGCAGATCGATCCCGCAATAGAGGATCTCGAGGCGAGAGCCGTCCAGGCCGAGATCCTCGACGAGACGCGTCGCATAGCTGCGACTGAGAACGAGCGCCGGCCAGCGCGCCTTTCGCACGGCCTCGTCGACGCGGCGGCGATAGACATCCGCCACACCGCACGCCTCGGCGAGGCTGGCGAATTCCTCGTCGCCCTGGAAGGTCACCAGATAGTCGAATTTCTTTCGCGCGTGCTTTTGTGCTTCGAGCGCCAGCGCGCCGATCGAGCCGAAACTCATTTTGACATGCGTGACGCCGTCCGCTTCGACGAAGCGCGCCAGCCGCTTGGCCAAAGCGACGTCGGTCCTCTCGTAGCAATAGAGCGAGCGCACCAGATTGCGCATGAGATTTTCGACGAAGCCAGGCACGCCCTGAGCGACCGCTCGCCGTAATTTGCGCGGCAGGCGAAAGGCGATGCGCCCGATGACCCGATCCATGAACTCCGAGGGGCGCGCGAATTGATAACGCGGGCCGTGGCAGAGCATTCTCTGCGCGACGCCGTCGGCGACGAGCTCGGGCGTCTCCTCGAGCATCCAATAGACGACGACCTCGTAGCCGCGGCGTCGCAGCGCATTGGCGAGGGTGACGTCATGGACCGTCGAGCCGAGATACGACCCGCTCCCGATGGTGACGATTGCGAATTTGGGACATGACGTCACGGGCGCGGCGACCTTTCCTCGATTGAAATTATCGAATCGACCGGGCGACGCCTCGCTGCGGCGCGCAATCGAGCGACGGTCTCCGTCACCCGCACCGCATCATCATCATTATCGGAAACCGCGATGTGCGCCAAGTCACAGTGTTTTCGCGGAAATATGCTGCATGGTCCGGCTCGGCGAGCGGGCGATCGCGTCCCCGACGAAAGGGGCGCGCGAACCGCGGATCGGCTTCGGCGAGCAATTCCGCCTTGTGCCGTAAAGGGATGGCGCAGAGCTTGCTATTGAAGCGAAGCGCTCGTGAACGAGGGCGAGATCGATTTGAAACGACGAATATCGTGAATGAATCGCTGACATTGCGACGGCGCGACGAAGCGCAGACTGCTCGCCGACATCTCGAAGCCGCGCATTCGACCAAATTGCCCGGTTTCTGAGTGCGGCGCACAATTTAGGCGCCGCTTTCCGGGACGTGACAAGTAACAACTTGATAAATTAAAGGATTTTGCACCCTTTGAAACGGGGATGTTGCGTCTGCGGACGCGAATGGGCGGGGCTGAAAAATGGAGCGAGTCGCGGCTGTTTCTCCCAGCCGATACATGGACGCCGGGATTGTGGTCGCGGCCAGCCGGGCCGGCGGCACGGGGCTTCTCGATATCGGAATGGACGCCGATCTCGAAAAACTCAATGCGGCGCTGGCGCATATTCGCGGCAAGGCGGCGGCCGGCGGATGGGGCTTGCGCTGGGACGCGCAATTTTCGAGCGTGACGAGTGTCGTCGAGCTCGAGCGGCTCGTCGACGGCCGCATCGACGTTCTGATCGTCGCCGGAATCCAGCGCGAGGATGCAGCGGCGATCCGCGAGAGCGCCGGCAGATTCGTCCGCTTCGTCGCTCTCGAGGTCCATGATCTCGAGAGCGCGCTCGCAGCGCAGGACGCGGGCTATGACGGCGTCGTCGTCAAGGGGAACGAGACCGGCGGCCGGATCGGCAAATCCTCTTCTTTCATCCTCTTGCAGGAATTCTCGGGCGCTCTTCGCATCCCTTTCTGGATTCAGGGCGGCATAGGTCCGCGCAGCGCCGCGGCGGCGACCCTCGCCGGCGCGGCGGGCGTGGTGCTCGCCGAGCAGCTCTGGCTCACCGAGGAAGGGCCCTATGGGGCGCCGGCTCTCGCCGCCTCGTGGAGCCGGCTCGACGGCGGCGAGACGGTCGTCGTCGGCGAGCGTTCGACCATGGCGCGTCTGTCGAGCCGACACGGCCGCCAGAAGCTGCGCGCATTGGAACGCGCCGTCGCGGCGGGCGAGGACTGGCCGGCGCTGCTGCGCCGATCATTGCAGGACGACGACGATCCGGTCGCGCTCTTGGGTCAGGATATCGCTTTCGCCGGCGCCTTCGCGCGCCGCTGGGGCACGACCGGGCGCGCCGTCGCCGCCATCGCCGAAGCGCTGGAGAGCGGCGCGCCGTCGGGCCTCGACGATCTTCTGAGCGAGGGCTCCGATCTCGCGACGATTCATGGCGTGCGCTATCCGATCGTGCAAGGGCCGATGACGCGCGTCAGCGATGTCGCGCCTTTCGCGCGCGCCGTCGCGGACGGCGGCGCGCTACCCTTTCTCGCTCTGTCGGTTCTGCGCGGGCCGCAGGCGCACGCGCTGCTCTCGCAGACGAAGGCGATCATGGGCGAGAAGCCTTGGGGCGTCGGCATGCTGGGCTTCGCGCCATTGGAGCTGCGCCAGGAGCAGATCGACGCCATTTCCGAGGCGAAGCCGCCTTTCGCGATCATCGCCGGCGGGCGTCCGAGCCAGGCGCGCGAGCTCGAGGCGCTCGGCGTCTCGACCTATCTGCATGTGCCCTCTCCCGGCCTGCTCGAGGGCTTTTTGAAGGAAGGCGCGCGAAAATTCATTTTCGAGGGCGGCGAATGCGGCGGCCATACCGGCCCGCGCGCGAGCTTCGTCCTTTGGGAGTCCGCGATCGAGATTCTGGCCGACGTCAAAATCGCCGATCCGCGCTCCGTTCAAATCCTCTTCGCCGGCGGCGTGCATGACGCGCTCTCGGCGGCGATGGTCGCGCGCCTCGCCGCGCCGCTCGCGGCGCGCGGCATGAAGATCGGCGTGCTGATGGGCACCGCCTATCTCTTCACCCATGAGGCGGTGAGCGCCGGCGCTATTCTCGAGGAGTTCCAGCATCAGGCGCTGCGCTGCGACGAGACGGCGCTGCTGCAATCGGGCGTCGGCATCTACACACGCTGCGCGCGAACGAGCTTCTGCGGCGAATTCGACGAAACGCGCCGGCGCCTCATTCGCGAGGAGAAATCGGACGAGCAGATATTGATGACGCTGGAGCTGCTCAATGTCGGTCGCCTGCGCATCGCCTCCAAGGGCCTCGCGCATAAGGGTGAGCGGACGGGCCTCGACGAATCCGGCCGCTATATCGAGCTCGACGTCGAGGCGCAGCGTCGCGACGGCCTCTATATGATGGGCGAGGTCGCACGTCTGCGCCGCGCCACGCTCGGCGTCGCCGAGCTGCATGAAGAAGTCTCGCGCGGCGCCGCCGAGCTGCTCGCGAAGCATCGCGCCGCCGCCGAGCCCGCGCGCGTGGCGAAAGAAAAGGGCGAGGACATCGCCATCGTCGGCATGGCCTGCGTCATGCCCGGCGCGGAGGACGCGCGCGCCTTCTGGCGCAATATCGTGCAATCGATCTGCATGTTCCGCGAAGTCTCCGAGGATCGTTGGCGGCCGAGCGATTTCTTCGACACGGCCCGCGCGCCGGATCGCATCTATTCGAAATGGGGCGCCTTCCTCGACGAGATCGCCTTCGATCCGACCGCCTATGGCATTCCGCCGGCGAGCCTGCCCTCGATCGAGCCGGTGCAGCTATTGGCGCTGCATGTCGCGACGAAAGCGCTCGCCGACGCCGGCTTCGATCGCCGGCCTTTCCCCAAGGACCGCACCGCGACGATCTTCGCCAGCGGCGCGATGAACGAGCTCGGAACACTCTATGTCTTCCGCACGCTGCTCTCGCATTACCTGCCGAAGGTCGCCGGACTCTCCGAGGAGACGCGCGCGCACATCGTCTCCTCGCTCTATGGAAGCCAGCTCCCGCAATGGACGCCGGATTCCTTCCCCGGCTTTCTCGCCAATGTGGCGGCGGGCCGCGTCTCCAACCGCCTCGATCTGCGCGGCGCCAATTTCACCGTCGACGCGGCCTGCTCCTCCTCGCTCGCCGCGCTCGACGCCGGCATTCGCGAGCTGCAGTCGCATGACGCCGATGTGGCTCTGATCGGCGGCATAGACGGCGCCAATGGCTGCATGGCCTTCATGTCCTTCGCCCAGACTCATGCGCTGTCGCCGACGGGCGTCTGCCGCCCCTTCTCCGATACGGCGGACGGCATCGTGCTCGGCGAAGGCGTCGCGGCGATCGTGTTGAAACGCCTTTCCGACGCGGAGCGCGACGGCGACCGCATCTATGCGGTGGTCAAGGGCGTCGGCAGCTCGAGCGACGGCCGCAATCGCAGCCTCACCGCGCCGGACAATAGAGGCCAGGCGCTGGCGCTTCAGCGCGCCTATGAGAAAGCCGGCGTCGATCCCGCGAGCGTCGCGCTCATCGAGGCGCATGGCACCGGCACGGTCGTCGGCGACAAATGCGAGATCAAGTCGATGACTCAGGTCTTCGGCGAGGCCGGCGCGGAGCGCCAGTCCTGCGCGGTCGGCTCGGTGAAATCGATGATCGGCCACACCAAAGTGACGGCCGGCCTCGCAGCTTTGGTGAAAGCGTCGCTGGCGCTGAAGCATCGCGTGCTGCCGCCGACGCTCGGCGTCGACAAGCCCAGCTCGCGCGTCGATTTCGCGCAGACGCCCTTCTACGTCAATACGCGCGCGCGGCCCTGGTTCGCGCGCTCGCCGGACGAGCCGCGGCGCTGCGGCGTCAGCGCCTTCGGTTTCGGCGGCACCAATTTCCACGCCGTCCTCGAGGAATATGCCGGCGGCTACCGCGAAAGCGACGTCGAGAATTTCACGCCGCGCGCCGCCGAGCTCATCGTGGTGACGCGCGCCGACGGCGCCGAGGTCGAGCGCGCGGCGCAGAGTCTTTTGGCCTCGCTCGTCCATCCAGACCTTCTCTCGCTCGGGCAGCTCGCCTATTCGCTGCATCTCGACGAGCAAGCGCTCCGCCTGCCCGCCGGCGAGCCGGTGAGCCGGCTGGCGATCGTCGCGACCTCGGTCGAAGACCTGAAATCCAAGCTCGAATTCTTCCTGCGCCAGGGCAAAGGCAAGCGCACGATCAAGGCGCCGCAGGGAATCTATTTCCACGATCGCGGCGCGGAAGAGGCCGGCGGCGGCGTCTGCATGCTGTTCCCCGGACAGGGCTCGCAGAAGCTCGACATGCTGAGCGATCTCGTCCTGTCGCGGCCATCGAGCTTTGGCCTCTTCGAGCGCGCGGACTCGGCTTTTGCGGGCGAGCTGCCGCAGCCCCTCTCCCGATACATCTACCCGCTCCCGAGCTTCACCGAGGAGGAGCGAGAGCGTCGCAAGGCGGAGCTCGACGACACGCGCATCGCGCAGCCGGCGCTCGGTCTCGCCGATCTCACCGCCTATGACATTCTCGCCGAATTCGGCCTCGCGCCGGATTTCGTCGCCGGCCACTCCTACGGCGAATATGTCGCGCTCTGCGTCGCCGGCGCGATCTCGCGCGACGATCTGCTGCGCCTGTCGCAGATCCGCGGCCTGCTGTCCGCCGAGGCCGCCGCGGCGGATGGCGGCACGATGGCCGCCATCGCCGCAGACGAGGCGCGCGTCGCGCAAGCGATCCGCGCGCTCGGCCTCGAGGTCGCGATCGCCAATCTCAACGCGCCCGATCAGACGATCGTCGCCGGCGGCGGCGCGGCGATCGACAGAGCGGTCGAAGCCTTCCGCGAGCAGGGTCTGCGCGCCAAGCGCCTGCCGGTGACCGCGGCCTTTCATTGCGCCGCGATGGCGCCGGCGCAGGCGCGCCTCGCCGCGCAATTGTCGAAAATCGCCTTCGCCGCGCCGAAGCTGCCCGTCTACAGCAATACCACCGCTTCTCCCTATCCGAGCGAGGCGCCGGAGATAGAGGCGCTGCTCGCGCGCCATATCGCCGAGCCATTGCGCTTCGTCGAGGAGATCGAGCGCCTCTACGAGGCCGGCGCGCGCGTCTTCATCGAAGCGGGCCCCGGAATGACGCTGAGCGGCCTCGTCGACCGCATTCTCGGCAAGCGTCCGCATGCGACGCTCGCCGTCGACGCGCCGGAGCGTCCGGGATGGCTGCAATTTGGCCATTTGCTCGCCCAGGCGATCACGCTCGGCCTGCCGGTGGACGTAGCGCAATGGTTTCGTCATCGGGGCTTCGCGGAGATCCGTCTCGACGCTCTGTTCGAAAAGGCCGAGGCCGCCGCCAATCCGCCGGCCTCCGTCTGGCGCGTCAGCGGCGGCAAGGCGGTCCCTTGGCGCCGACCCGCTTCGACGGCGGAGAAAGAGCCAGCGCCGGAGCCGATCCGCATTCCGAGCGAGAAGCCGCCGGCGCCCGTCGCCGTCAATGGCGCGAGCGGGCCCAAAAAGCCGACCGAGCCGAATGGCGTCGCAGCGACGCCGATCCTGCATCGAAGGAGAGAGACCGTGAATGAAGGCGAGCCGAAATCCGGCGATCCCGCGCCCGCTGCGGCGCGTCCACGAGGCTCGCCGCTGACGCAGATGCGCAGCGAGTTGACGCAGCTCATCGAATTGCAGCGCGAGCAGCAGGTGACGCTGCAACGCTACATCGCGCTGCAGGAGCGGCTCCTCTCCGGCGCCGACGCCGGCTCCGCGTCTTACGTCGAGCAAGCGCCAGAGCTCGCCCGGTTCGAAGCGCCGCAGCGCGCCGAGCCCATCGCGCCGGCGCCGACCGCGCCGCATCGGCTGCTGACGCCGAGCGTGCCGGTTCCCGTGCTGCCAGAGGCGGTTTTCGCCGCGGTCGATGGAGCGGCGATCCGCCCCGCCACGCCCGCCGCCGAAGCGCCGCCGCGCGCCAATGGCGCTGCGGCTCTAAAGGCAGAGGGCGCGCCGACCGAAATGCCGCCGACCGCGCAATTCAAGGCCGAGCTTCTCGCGACCATGATCGAGCGCACCGGCTATTCTGCGGAAATGCTCGATTTCGACGCGCATATGGAGGCCGATCTCGGCGTCGACTCGATCAAGCGAATCGAGATTTTCAATCAGCTCAAGGATCGCTTTCCCTTCATGGAGGGGCAGGACGAAGAGACGATCTTCGACGAGCTCGCAGGCCTCAAGACATTGAACGCCGTCGTCGAATGGTACGACGGTCTGCAGGCGCGCCGCGCCGGGACCGAAGGGACCGACCCGGCAAAAAAATCCCCGGCTCCGTCGTCTCTGTCCCCGCTGGGGACGGTGGAGTCCAATAGTCGGTCAGCGGGTTCCGAAGAAACGCTTCGCTATGTGCTCAGCCCCCTCCCCGCGCCGCGCGCCGCGCGGGCGTCGGAAATGGACGGCTATCCTTATGAGCGCGTGATCCTCGTCGTCGGCGAGGCGACGCCTGTCGCCGAGGCGCTCGACGCGGCGCTGAAGGCGCGCGGCTATCAGGTCTGGCGGGCGCTGCCTGGCGACCAGACGACGACGCTTGCGACGGATGCGATGACGATCGACTTCGCCGATCCAGAAGGGGTGAAGGCGCTGGCGACGCGTCTCGCCGAGGGCCGCCATCGCGTCGGCGCGCTGTTCAACCTCGCCGGGCTCGACGCCGAGTGCGTGGACGATCGGCGCCGGCTCGACTGCGCGCGCAATCTGTTTCAGCTGCTCAAGACTTTCGAAGGCGATTTGAAGGACAGCGCGGGCCGCGGCGGCGGCTGGCTCGTCAATGTGACGGCGCTCGACGGTCAATTCGGCCTGCGACGACAGCAAAGGTTTTCCGCTGCTGTGGCGGGCTCGCTCGGCGTCGCCAAATCCGCCGCGCAGGAATGGCGGGATTTGCGCGTGCGCTGCATCGACGTCGATCCGCATCTCGCGGCGGACAAGATCGCGCGAGAACTGATGATCGAGGCCGGCCTGCGCGCCTCGCCGCTCGAGATCGGCCTCACCGAGGACGGGCGCTGGACGCTCGATCTCGCCCAGGCGAGCGCCGCGGCGGCCGAGATCGAGAGCCTGCGTCTCGATCCCGAGGCCGTCGTTCTCGCGACCGGCGGCGCCTATGGCATCACCGCCGATATAGCGAGAGCAGTCGCCTCCGCCTATCGTCCGCGGCTCGTCCTCGTCGGACGCAGCCCTGCGCCGGCGGCGGAGCCCGAGGAGACGCGGCGACTTTCCGCGAGCGAGCTGAAAGAGTTTCTGATCGGCAGGCTGCGCGCCGAGAATCCGAAGGTCAAGCCGGTCGAGATCGAGCGCGTCTGGAAGCGCATGCTGAAGGATCGCCAGATCCTCGCCAATCTCGAGGCGATGACGTCTGCCGGCGCGCGCGTCGAATATCATTCACTCGACATCACCGACGCCGACGCCTTCGGCCGGCTCATCGATGACGTGTACGCGCGCTTCGGCCGCATAGACGGCGTGCTGCATGGCGCCGGCGTGCTCGACGATCGCCTCATCCGCGACAAGACGCTCGACTCCTTCGATCGCGTCTTCGCGACCAAGGCGACGCCGGCCTTCACGCTGATCGAGAAGCTGCGTCCCGAAGGGCTGCGGTTCCTGCTGTTCTTCTCGTCGATCGCGGGGCGTTTCGGCAACGCCGGCCAGAGCGACTATAGCGCGGCCAATGAGGTGCTGAACAAGCTCGCCTCGCGGCTGAGCCTCGAATGGCCGAAAACGCATGTCGTCGCGATCAATTGGGGGCCGTGGAACGGCGGCATGGTCACCGACGAATTGCGCCGGCTCTACGAGTCCAAGGACATTCGCACGCTCGAGATCGAGCAGGGTCGGCAGGAATGCCTGGACGAGCTGGCGCGCGGCGCAACCGGAAATCCGGAGATCGTCGTCGCGGCGAGCATGCAGAAAATAGCGCAATTGGCGCTGCGCCAGTAAGGCGTCGAAGCGGGCGGGTCGAAGAGGGGGTTGAGAAATGTCTTTTGCACTTACCGAGCGCTTGACGCGCGCCAGCGTTAAAAATGCTTGTTGTCTCACCGATTTCGTTCCGGTGCGCATGGCCGATCCGACGCCGCAGGGGCTGACGCTGGAGCTCAGCGCCTATGGATTCGCGCGCGCCTTCTGCTCGCGCAACGGCCTTACCGACAAAGAGGCGTTTTTCGCCAAGCATCAGGAGATCAGGCAGAAATTCTCGAACTACGGCCTGTCTCCCGCTGTCGTGAAAGCGCGACAGCTCGTCTTTTTTCCGCGCCTCAAGGACATCGTCTTCGCCGACGGGGAATTCTCCGTCAACGAGCCGGAAGAAGAATATATGCGGCTCTTCGACAATTACCGCGATCTCAATCCGAAGGATTTGAAGGCGCGGCACGAGAGCTACGCCCACGTCGCGGATGATTGCCTCGAGAAAATGTACGCCGACGCTTTCGAGGCGCCCGACGATCTCATCCATGTCACCTGCTCGGGCTATCTCGCGCCGAGCCCGGTCGAGCGCATGACCGCGAAAAAGGGCTGGCTGCGCACGACCGTCACGCATAGCTATCATATGGGCTGCTACGGCGCCTTTCCGGCCATACGCATGGCACATGGATTTCTCGCCTCCTCTCATATGGGCGTCACGCCGCCCAAGGAGCGCGTCGATATCGTGCATACGGAGATTCTCTCCGCGCATCGCGACGCCGAGGAGCTCACCGCGCAGAACATCATCACCATGACGCTGTTCGCGGACGGCTTCATCAAATATTCGGCCGTCACCGAGGATTATCTGAGGAACCAAGGTCTCTCCGGCCTCAAAGTGCTCGCCTATAATGAGCATCTCCTTCCCGACTCCGCCGACGACATGACCTGGGTACCGGGTCCGACGCGCTTCCATATGAGCCTGTCGATCATGGTGCCGGTGGTCATCAAGGCCGCGGTCAAAGGCTTCGTCGAGGATCTTCTCCAACGCGCCGGGCTCGATTTCGAGCGTGAGCGCAGCCGGCTCTATTTCGCCATTCATCCCGGCGGACCCAAGATCGTCGAGCATATCCAGTCCGAGCTGAAGCTCGACGACGATCAAGTGGCGATGAGCAAGAATGTGTTCTTCGAGAATGGCAATATGTCCTCGGCCACCGTGCCGCATATTCTGAAGGCGATCGTCGAGGAGCGCTCCATTCCCACCGGCGCGCATGTCGTGGCGCTGGGCTTTGGCCCCGGTCTCACTGCGACCGGCCTCGTGCTCGAGAAGATCTGAGCGCGCGCATGGACGCCGTGCTCGAAGCTCAGGATCGGATCGTATCGAGACGCGGCGGCGCGCTGCCTTTCGTCGGCCGCGTCATCGCCGCGACGCCCGGCGAGAGCGTCCTCGTCGAGCGCGTCCTCCATCTCGACGAGGACCTCTATCTCGCCGACCACGCCTTTGTTCACGCGCCCGGCGTCAAGCCGCTCTCGGCCTGCCTGCCCGTGCTGCCGATGACGATGAGCATAGAGGCGATGGCGGAGGTCGCCGCCTGTGTCGTTCCGGGACAGGGGCTCATCGGCGTCGAGGAGATCAAGGCGACGAGATGGATCGATCTCGTCGATGTCGAGGCCACGATTCTGACGATCGAAGCCCGTCTCGACCGCTATGACCCGCAGCGCGAGGCCACATTCGTGCGCGCCGCCATTCGCGCGGAAGGTCAGAGCGGGCCGTCGATCGAGGCGACGCTGCTGTTCGGCCGCCATTATCTGTTGGAGCTGTTCCCGGATTTCGGCGCGCTCGACGCGGGAACGGCGCTCAGGATCGACGCCGCGAGCCTCTACGCCGAGCGGCATTTGTTCCATGGGCCGGCCTTCCGCTGCCTCTTCGGCGAGGTTTTCGTCGAGGATCAGCGCATCGCCGGCCATTTGCGTGTCCCGTCGCCCACCGACCTGTTTCGCTCCACAGTGGAGCCTCAGCTACTGCTGCAGCCCTGCGTGCTGGACGCGATCTGCCAAATGGTCGGCGTCTATGCGATGCAGCGCGATCGCTATGCTTTTCCCGTGGGGCTCGGCAAGCTCGAGCTCTACCGACCGACGCCGCCGGCGGGAACCGTCGCGCCCGTACGCATCGAGCTGCGGAAAACGGACGGCAAGACCATTCACGCCGATGTCGAGGCCGAGGATGGCGAGGGCGGCGTCTGGATGCGTATCGCAGATCTGCGCTGCTGGAAATTCCAATGGGAGCGGCGGCTGGTCGATCATCGCCGCGCGCCCGGACAGTTTCTGCTCGGCCGCCCGGCGCCCGTCGACAATTCGGCCACCGGCCCTCTGGCGCTCCTGCTCGCCGAGCCCGATCTCGGCAAATTCGATCCGCGAATGCTCGCGCGCGATTGTCTCGGCCTCGAGGAGGCCGCCGTCTATGAGAGTTACGCCCGCTTTCCGGCGCGCCAGCGTCAATGGCTGCTCGGCCGCACGGTCGCCAAGGATTGCGTCCGGCGCTGGATCAGCGACCGTACGGGGGCCGAAATGGCGCATCCGGCCGCGATCGTCATCCGATCCGACCCGGCCGGCCGCCCCTATGTCGCCGGCGAAGACGGGCGCGAGGCCCTGCCCCATGTCAGCATCGCCCATTGCGAGGATCGGGCGATCGCCGCCGCCCATAGCGGGCGCGTCGGCGTCGACATAGAGCGGATCGCCGATCGGGACGACGGATTTCTCGCCGCTGTCGCCGGCCCTGACGAGCGAGAGAAGGTGAAGGCGCTCGGGAGGGCACGCCGCGCCGAATGGATCACCCGGCTCTGGGGAGCGAAGGAGGCGGTTGGAAAGCTGCTCGGCTCCGGCGTCGACGGAAGGCTGAAATCGCTCGAAGCGGTCGATTTTTCGCCAGAGGGGAGCGTTCGAATCCAGGATCGGGCAACCATGTTCGTCTATGCTGTCGAGACTATAGAAAGCGAGGGCTTTATAATAGCTTGTGCGACGGAGGACGCCCCTCTTCCGCCCCGAGGCGAGGAATGCGCCTCGGCTTGAGTATTTTCCGAGGGCGCCGCAATGTCCCCTAGGGGCGGCTGGCGGCGAGGTGGAAAGGGTCGATGTGTCCGGCGATACCCTATTTGCGTTGAAAAGTCGGGCCGAGAGCGCCTCGGCCGCCGCGTCGAAAGGCGCGCGCATGACTTTGCTCATCGCATGGCGAAATCTCGTCCACGACCGCATCCGCTTCGCGATCACCCTCACCGGCATCGCATTCTCGACGATATTGATGGGCATTCAGCTCGGCATGCTGCTGAATTTCGTCCATACGATCTCGACCGTCGTCGATCACGCGGGCGCCGACCTCTGGATCACGGCGGAAGGCGTGCCCAGCGTCGATCTCGCGACGCCTCTGCAGGAGCGGCGGCGCTTTCAGGCGATGTCGGTCGAGGGGGTCGCGGCCGCCGAGCCCTATATGCTCCATTTCGGCTTTTTGAAGCGCCCGGACGGCGTTCGGCAAATCGTCATCGTCATCGGCATCGATCCCGATGCGACGATGGGCCTGCCCTTCGCCATGGTCGAGGGGCCGAGCGCGAAAGAGGCGCTGGCGGAGCCGGACGGCGCCGTGATCGATCGCCTCTACGCCGATAAGCTCGGCATTCGCACGCTCGGCGAGACAGTCGAGATCAACAGCCACAGAATTCGCGTGGTCGGCTTCACGGACGGCATAAGGACCTTCACCCAGGCGCCTTATGTCTTCATGTCGCTGGCCAAGGCGCGATCCTTCTTCTATGCGCCGGACAATGACATCGCCTATGTGCTGGTGCGCGTCGCCGAGGGCCATAAGCCCGAGGCCGTGGCCGAGGCGCTCGCCGCGCGCATGTCGGAGGTCGAAGTGCTGACGGCGGGACAGCTCGCCTGGCGCAGCCAATATTATTGGCTCGTGACCACCGGCGCCGGCATCACGCTGGTCAGCTCGACTCTTCTGGCGCTGCTCGTCGGCGTCGTCATCGTCGCGCAGACTCTCTACGCCAGCACGATGGATCGCCTGCCCGAATATGCGGTCATTCGCGCCATGGGCGGCCCGCGCTCCTATCTCTACCGCATCATCGTGCAGCAGGCCGTGCTCGGCGGCGTTTTCGGCGCGGCGATCGGTCTCGGTGTCATCGGGGTCGTCGTGATCTTCACCCGCCATCTCAGCTCGGCGCCCGAAGTGCCGCTCTGGCTCGCCTTCGGCATCGTCGTGGCGACGATGCTGATGTGCGTCGCCGCCTCGATCGGCTCGCTCGGCAAGGTGATGACGATCGATCCGGTGAAGGTGTTCCGATGACGCAGCCCATTTTGAGCGCGCGCGGCCTCGTTCACAATTTCGGCGAAGGGCCGAGCGCCGTCCAGGTTCTGAGGAATATCGACATCGATATTCTTCCGGGCGAGGTTCTGCTGCTCGTCGGGCCCTCCGGCAGCGGCAAGACGACGCTCGTCCATATACTCGGCCATCTGCTGCGCCCGACAGCGGGCGCGATCACCATTTGCGGCAAGTCGACCGAATCCCTCGATGAAGATCGGCTGGCGGCGCTGCGCCTTCAACACTTCGGCTTCATCTTTCAGGCGCATAATCTGTTCCCTATGCTGACGGCGACGGAGAATGTGATGGTCGCGCTCGATCTCATGGGCGTCGAGAAGGATGTTGCGCGCGTCCGGGCGCATGAGCTGCTCGACAGCGTCGGCCTCGGACATCGCATCGACGCTTTTCCCGCAGAGCTCAGCATCGGACAGAAGCAGCGCGTGGCGATCGCCCGCGCGCTCGCCGCCGATCCGGAAATTCTCATCGCCGACGAGCCCACCGCCGCGCTCGATTCCGAGAATGGTCTGAAAGCGATGGAGCTGCTGCAGGCGCTCGCGCGCCACAGCCGCCGGGCCGTCGTCATCGTCACGCATGATTTTCGTATTTTTCAGTTCGCCAACCGAGTTCTGCATTTGGAGGACGGCCGTATCGTCGACAAGCCTCCGGAGTCGTCCCACACATTCGGCGCAGGGAGCGCGTGATGAAATTCGATCGGCCGTCGCTGGCCATTCTCCTCGTCGGCTTCGCCGCCGCATCATCCACGATGAGCAGCCGAGCCGAGCAGGCTCTTTCCTCGAGCGCCAAGCTCGTCTCGCAACATCGCGTCGCCGCCGCGCCCGGCGTCGTCGAGCCGAACAGCAAGGAGCGTGAGATCTCCGCGCAGATCGTCGGCGTCATCAAGGAATTCAAGGTCGAGGAAAACGACGAAGTGACGGCGGGACAGATCATCGCCGTCATCGACAACGCCGAGCAGAGCGCGCGCGTCGCCTCCGCCCAGGCGCAGCTCGCGCTCCGCCAGGCCGAGCTCGACCGAATCCTGCACGGCGCGCGCGTCGAGGAGCTGCGCGAGGCCAAGGCGGCGCTCTCCGAGGCCGATGCGGGGCTCAAATATGCGCGCCGCGATTATGAGCGCAGGCTCCCGCTCGCCAAGCGCGGGGTCTCGCCGCAAGCGATGCTCGATCAGGCGAAGGCCACGCTCGACGCCAATGAAGCGCGCCACACCGTCGCCGCCGAGCGGCTCGCGCAATTGGAGACGGGCGCCCGTCCCGAGGACATAGACGCAGCGCGCGCGCGGCTGCGGCTCGCCGATGCGGAGCTGGCCTCGGCGAAGGCGATGCTCGACAAGACCTTCATTCGCTCTCCGGTGGCGGGAACCGTCTTACGCCGCGCGCATGAAGTGGGAGAAACCGTCACCAATGTGCCGCCGACGGCGGTCGCCATCGTCGGCGATCTGCGCGGCCTCAAAGTGCGCGCCGAGGTGGACGAGACCGACATCGGCAAGGTGACGCCGGATCAGCGCGTCGAAGTGGTCAGCGACGCCTATCCGGGACGCAGGTTTCAGGGCCGGGTGAGCTGGGTGTCGTTCCGAATGGGCTCGAAATTCGTGCAGACGGGACGTCCGGCCGACCGCGTCGACACCAAGGTTCTGCAAGTTCTCATCGATCTCGACGAGGACGCCAAATTGCCGGTCGGGCTCAGAGTGGACGCCTATCTCTTCGGGGAGCTCGTCGCCGCCAAACCGGCTCGTTGAGGAAGCCGGTTCGTTGAGAGGGCGCATTTCGCGTCGTCGGGAAGACTGCCGATCAGGGCGTGTCGATGCCGAAGAATTTTCCGCGCACCTGCTCGAAGTGCAGCTCGGGATCATATTGCTCGGCGTCGAGATTCAGCGCCTGTCGGCTCAACCTGCCGATCGCCGAGAGCGCGGCGTAAGAGGCGACGACGACGTCATGCTGTGAGACGACCGTGTTCACCCGCGCATGGAGCAGGCTCTGCTGCGCGTTCAGAACATCCAGCGTCGTGCGCAGGCCGACCTTCGCCTCCTCGCGCACGCCGTTCAGCGCCAGTTCAGCCGCTTTCACCGTGGCGCGGTCGGACTTCATCTGCAGCTTGGCCGCCTCCAGCGAGGCGTAGCTGCCGACGACATTGGCGCGCGCATCGCCCATCTGCGAATCCACGCCGAAGCGGGCTTGGCCCACCTGCTCCTTCGCTTGCCGAATCGAGGCGAAATCGCCGCCGCCCTGATAGAGCGGAACGCGGAAGTTCACATTGACGCCATAGCTGAACTGCCGCCAACCGGGCAGACCGAAGATGAAATCATTCTGCTGCGAGAGCTGGCCGTTCACGGAAGCCGAGGGGAGGAGATCGGCCTCCGCCGCATGCACGGCGAACTGCGCCACATCGACCTGATGATGCGCCGCCTCGACGCCGGGATGCCCCGCGGTGGCGATGGCGACCGCCTCTTCGACGCTGCGTGGCAGCAGCTTCTCGACCGAGCCCGCCGGCTGCAGCCGCTTGGGCTCCTCGCCGACGATGCGATGATAGGTGGCGGCGCTCTTCTTCAGCCGCGCCTGCGCGCCATAGAGATCGGAGCGCGCCTGCGACAAGGCCGCATCCGCCTGGGCGACGTCGGTCTCGGTCAGATAGCCGGCCGCCGCGCTGTCCTGCGTGTTGCGCAATTGCAGCTCGAGCACGCGAATATTGTTCTGGCGCAGAGACAAGATCGCCGTGTCGCGCAACACGTCCATATAGGCGGTCGCGGCGTTCAGCAGGATCGCCTGCTCCGTCAGTCGCAGATTGGCGCGCGCCGAGAGGACCGTCGATTCCGCCTTCTTCACATTGTTGAAGGTGCGGCCACCGTCGAAAATCGTCTGCGAGACATTGACGGACACGGCCTGCGGATTGCTGTTGCCGTCGTTATGAATGTAGATTCGCTCATGCGTGAAGGGCAGTCGAATCGTCGGCACGAGCAGATCGGTCCGTTGAGCGCCGAGCCCCGCGATCACAGAGGCGTTGGGCCGCAGCCCGCTCCAGGCCTTGGCGACGCTCTCGTCATGGACGCGCACGCCGGCGCGCTGCTGGTTGAGATCCGGATTATAGGCATAGGCGCTCGCCAGCGCCGATTGCAAAGTCTCGGCGCTGGCGGGCCGGAGTATCGCGCCGACCGCTGTCATGCCGAGGATCAAGCATGCATGTATTTTCATCCGAGGCAGCCGCCCTTCAGAGCGAGAGTTGCTAACGCGACATAAGCCTACTGCCCGGTGCAGCCAGAATTGACGATAGGTTTACCGTACTAGCTTTGGAAACAAAGTCTGTCAAGAAAAGCTAGTCTCGACCGATTGCACGCAAAGGCAAAAAATTGCTTGCGAAAGCTCCTTCGCCCGCGGGCGCCGTCATAGGGTTGCGAGCAAGGCGCGCCGCTGCGTTTTCACACGCGGCGCGCGCATGGTCGGCGTGGTCGGGCGGTCAGGACGGCGTCCCCTCCAGCTCTTTTTCTTTTTCCGAATCGGTCGGCGTCGTCGCGGGCGGAGCCGATTCGCCGGCGCCGCCTTCCGCCGTCTGGCTGGCGAGATATTCGGCCAGCGCGCGCACCGTCGGATGATCGAAGACGACGGTCGAGGGAATAGAGACCGAGGCGCCGAATTGCCCGAGCAGGCGATTGCGCAGCTCCACCGCCATCAGCGAGTCCATGCCGAGCTCCAGGAATCGGCTGTCCGGCGCGGGCGGCTGCGCGAGCCCCAGAATATGCTGCAATTGCCCTTGCAGATGCTCGGTCAGGAAGTCGGCGCGCTGCTCCTCCGGCACTTTTTCGAGCTGCTTCAAAAAGGCGCCGTCGAAGGCCTGCGCCGCGGCGGCCTTGGGCAGCACATGCTCCAGCATGGGCGGGCGGGTCGGTCCCATCAGCTTGGCGATCCGCTGCCATTGGGCGCCGATGACGATCGCCTGCGCCGCGCCATGACGGATCATCTCCGCCATGGCCGAGAGCGCCATCGTCGGCTTCAAAGGCGTCAGCCCCTGCCTTCCGAGATTGACGCGCGCGGCCTCGCTCGCCGCCATGCCGGCGTCGGCCCAAGGCCCGTAATTCACGCTCGCCGCCGGCAGGCCCAGCGCATGGCGATGCGCCGCGAGGCCGTCGAGGAAGGCGTTGGCCGCCGCGTAATTCGCCTGCCCAGGCGAGCCGAGAACGGCCGACGCGGAGGAGAACATCACGAAGAGCTCCGGCGCGTCCTCGAGCGTCAAAAGATGCAGCAACCAGGCGCCGAGCGCTTTCGGCGCGAGGGTCTTCAGCACTTTTTCCGGCGTCTGCTGCGGGATCAGCGCATCGTCCAGCACGCCGGCCAGATGGAAGACGCCGCCGAGCGGCGGCCCGTCGCGCCGCACGCCCTCGAGCAGCGCGCGAAGGCTCGACTCGTCGCCGACATCGGCCGTGATGGCGTCGACCCGGCAATCATATTGCGCCGCGATCGCCGCGATCGCCTCTTTCGCGCTGTCGTCCGGCGGCCGGCGGCTCGTGAGCACGAGACGTCCAGCGCCCTGCTGCGCCAGAAATTCCGCCGTGCGCAGGCCGAGCGCGCCGAGGCCGCCGGTGACGAGATAGCTTCTATCGCGGCGGGGCTTGGGCGCCTCCGGCACGGTGAGCACGATCTTGCCGATATGACGGGCCTGCTGCATGCAGCGGAAGGCCGTTTTCGCCTCGGTGATCGGATAGGCCATGAAAGGCAGCGTCTGCAATTCGCCTCGACCGAGATCCTCGGCGAGCGAATCCAGCATTCGCTCGATGCGCGGAAGATCGTCGCGCATCACATCGTCCAGCGCCAATATGTGATAGGCGATGTCGGGCCGCGCCTTTGCCATCGCCTCGGCCGTCCATATGTCGCGCTTGGCGATCTCGATGAAGCGGCCGCCCTGCGCCGTCGCGCGCACCGTGGCGGCGACGAAGCCTTCGCTCGTCAGGCTGTTCAGCACGATATCGACGCCGGCGCCGCCTGTGTCCGCCAATATCTGGTCGGCGAAGTCGAGCGTGCGCGAGTCGTAGATATATTCGACGCCGAGATCGCGCAGCGTCTGCTGCTTGGGCGCGCTCGCCGTGGCGTAGACGATCGCCCCCGCCTTTTGCGCGAGCTGCACGGCCGCGAGGCCGACGCCGCCAGAGGCCGCATGGATCAGCACGCGCTCGCCCTTTTTCGGCAGCGCCCATTCATAGCCGAGCATGACGGTCAGCATGGCCGCCGGCAGCGTCGCCGCCTCCGCCGCGCCGACGCCCGCCGGCTGATGCGCGAGGAAGGGATAGGGCGTGTTCACCGCGGTCGCGAAAGCGCCGCCCGGCGCGAAGCCGAACACGCGATCGCCGATGGCGAAACCTTCGGCGTCTTCGCCCACCGCCGTCACCACGCCGGCCAGCTCGCCGCCGATCTCGCCCGGATCGCCGGGATAGAGGCCGAGGACGTTCAGAACGTCGCGGAAGTTCAAGCCGCCCGCGAGCGGACGCAGCTGGACATGCCCCGGCCCCGGCGGCGCGAAGCTCTCGGGCGCGAGGCGCAGATTGTCGATCGCGCCGCGCTCGCTCGGCTGCAGGCGATAATCCTGCGGCGGCGCCGCGAGCAATCCGCTGCGCGCCCAGGGCATCAGCCGTGGAGCCATGCATTTTTTCCGGCGCAGCGCGAATTCGGGCTCCGGCGCGCCGGAGAGCAGCGCATCGGCGAGGGATTGGATCGCTTCGGCGCTCCCATCCGTGTCGATCAGCGCGCAATGGGCGTCGGACTGCTCGGCGAGAATGGTGCGGCCGAGGCCCCAGATCGCCGATTGCGCCGGATCGACATTCTCGCTCGGATCGGCGGCGACGGCGCGCTCGGTGACGAGCCACAGCCCCCGCGCCGGCGCCGTCGCGCCCGGACCGACGAGATAGCGCGTCGCGCCGATGATTCCGTCGAGATTATTGGCGAGGCGAGCGCGTAGCGAGTCGGCCGTCTCGGTCTCGATCGGCCCGGCATGGCCGGTCGCCAGAAAGACGAGGGCGAAGGCGCTCTCGCCCGTTTCGGCGAGAGCGAGAAAGGCCTTGCGCCAATGTTCTGCGTCGCGCGGATCGAGCGTGAAGCCGTCGTCCCGCCGCTCATAGGCCGCGGCCGGGGCAATCGTGACGATGCGGCGTCCACGCTCGGCGAGCGTGGCGCGCAGAGCCGGCAGCCGCGGATGATCGGGCGCCGCGACGATGAGCGCGACTTCGGACGGCGTCGCCTCGGCGGCCGGCGCCGCGACGAGCGGCCGCTCGCGCCAGCTCAAGAGATGCAGCAATCGGCTGGCGTCGACGCCGAGGCCGCGCAGCAGCGCCTGACGCGGCGCGCGCTTGACGACGAAATCGTCTATGCCGCCGAGATAGCGTCCCTCGCCATCGACGAAGACGAGATCGAAAGCCTGCGTCTCGGAGCGCTCGTCGGCGTCGGCGCGCCAGCGCGCATGGCAGTAGAAGCGGCGCGGCATCTTCTCGCGCAGAGTGACGCGCTCGTAACGCAGCGGCAGGAACAGGCTGCCGTCGTCGGCCGCGGCCTCGGGCGCTGCGGCGAGCAGCACGGCGCCGGCGACGCCGGTGCAGAGATCGAGCAGCACCGGATGGATGGGCTCGCTCGAAATATGCTCGGAAAGCTCCTCGCCGGCCTGCAGCTCGCCCACCGCCTCGGGGCCTTCCGCCCAGAGCGCGCGCAGCGAGCCGGACCAGTTCGGCCCCCAGCGCAGCTCATTCTCCGCGAAGCCCTCGAAGAGACGTTGCGGCGGCATGGGCGACAGCCGGCCGATGATCGTGTCTATGGCCTCGGGCGCTTCGACGCCGATCGCGGTCTCGAGCTCCACGCTGCCGGAGGCGTTGAGCGACCAACTCGCGTCGCGATCGCCGCGCGGACGGCTGTGAACCTCGAATTTGCGCAGGCCCGGCGAGGCTTCCTCGCTCGCGCGCAGCGTCAATTGCACATCGCGCTGCTCCTCGCCGGTGAAGACGATCGGCTCGTAGAAGAACACCTCGCGCAGCTGCGCCGGCGCGCCGACGGCGGCGAGCGCCATGGAGGCGTAGGTGGCGCCGGGCACGACCATGGCGCCATAGATCACATGGTCCTCGAGCCAGGGCAGATGCTTCACGCTGAAGCAGGTCGCATAGAGAGTATCGCCCGAGGGGAGATCGCAGAGCGAGCCGAGCAGCGCGCCGGCGCCCGCCGCGCCGCCGCCACGCGCGACAATGGCGCGCGGCCAATATTTCTTGCGCTGGAACGGATATTTCGGAATGTCGACCTTGCTGCGCTTCCACGGCGCGTCGATCGCCGCGAAATCCGGCCGCGCGCCCGCGACATAGAGCTGGCCCAAGGCCTCCTCTATCTGCCGCGCGTCGGAGGAATCCCGGCGCAGCGAGGCGACCGCTTGCGGCGCGGGCCGCGCATCCGGCCAGGCGCGCAGCGACATGGCCGCGAGCACCGGCTGCGGGCCGATCTCCACCAGCACGCGGCAGCCCAGATCGGCGAGCGTCTGCACGCTCTGCGCGAATTGCACCGACTGGCGTGAATGACGACGCCAATATTGCGCGTCCAATCGCGTCTGCGCGTCCAGCGCCCGGCCGGTACGATTGCAGACGAGCGTATGCGTCAGCGTCTCGAAAGGCGTTTCTCCGGCGAAGGCCTCGAAAGCGTCGAGCGCCGGCTCCAGCAGCTCGGAATGGAAGGCGTGCGAGGTCTCCAGCTCTTCCGTGCGGCGCCCTTCGCCGCGGAAAGCCTCGACCAACGCTCGAACATCCTTCTGCGGACCGCTGATGACGATATTCGCGCCATTATAGGCGGCCACGGAGACGCGGGGATAGGACGAGAGCCGCGCCTCGACGAGGCCGGCCTCGGCGAAGACCGCCGCCATCGAGCCGCCGGCCGGCAGATCGCCGAACAGACGCCCGCGCTCGGCGAGCAGACGCGCGCCCTGCTCCAATGAAAAGGCGCCGGCGACGCAGGCGGCCGCATATTGGCCGACGCTATGGCCGAGCACGACGTCCGGCGTCATCCCCCAGCTGCGCCACAGGCGCGCGAGGCCCATCTCCAGCGCGAACAAGGCCGGCTGCGCATAGGATGTATGATTGATCGCGCCGTCCTCGCCGAACATCACCTCCAGCAACGGGCGCGACAGAATATCGCCGATCGCCGCGGCGCATTGGTCCAGCGTCTCCTTGAAGAGCGGCTGCGTCTCATAGAGCTCGCGGCCCATGCCGGCATATTGGCTGCCCTGTCCGGTGAACAGCCAGGCGGTCTTCGGCGGGTCCGCCGAAATGCCCGAGTGAAGTCCCGGCGCAGGACGCCCCTCGGCGAGCGCCGCCAGCAGCCGCGCGGCGTCGGCGCCATCCTGCGCGACGATCGCCGCCCTATGCTCGAGATGGGAGCGCGCCACGCCGGCCGTGTGGCAGATATCGGCGAAGGCGGCCACAGAGGGCAACGCCTCGACGCGCGCGGCATAGGACTGCGCCAGCGCCTGCAACGCCGGAGCGCTGCGCGCCGAGAGCGGCAGCAATTGCCAGGGACGCTCGGCCGGAGCGGCGTTCTCGCCCGCCGGAGCCGCGGCGGGAGCCGGCGCTTCCTCGAGGATCACATGGGCGTTGGTGCCCGAGAAGCCGAACGAGCTGACGCCGGCGCGCCGCTTGCGATCGGAGCGCGGCCAGGGGCGCGCCTCCGAAACGATTTTAAGCGGCAGCTCCTTCCACGGAATATGCGGCGAAGGCGTCTTGAAATGCAGATGCTTGGGCAGGAGCCCATGCTCCAGCGACAGCACCACCTTGATGACGCCGGCGACGCCCGCCGCGGCTTCCAAATGGCCGATATTCGTCTTGGCGGAGCCGATGAGCAAAGGCCGATCGGCCGGCCGTCCGGCGCCGAGCGCGGCGGCGGCGGCCTGCGCCTCGATGGGGTCGCCGAGCGAGGTGCCGGTGCCGTGGGCTTCGATATAATCGACATCCGCCGGGGCGAGGCCGGCCTGATCCAGCGCCGCGCGAATGACGCGCTGCTGCGCGCGGCCGTTCGGAACGGTGAGGCCGCTGGAGGCGCCGTCCTGATTGACGGCGCTGCCGCGCAGCACGGCGCGGATGCGGTCGCCGTCGCGCTCTGCGTCCGACAAGCGTTTCAGCACCAGCACGCCGACGCCCTCGCCGCGCGCATAGCCGTCCGCCGAAGCGTCGAAGGTCTTGCAGCGGCCGTCCGGCGAGAGCATGCGCGCGCGGCAGGCGGCGATCATCGTCGCTGGGCTGAGCAGCACATTGACGCCCGCGGCGAGCGACATGTCGCATTCGCCCGCGCGCAGGGCCTGGGCGGCCTCGTGCAGCGCGACGAGAGACGAAGAGCAGGCGGTGTCGATCGCCATCGCCGGACCTTCGAGCCCGAGCGAGAAGGCGACGCGGCCGGCGATCACATTGAGCGCATTGCCGGTGATGAAATAGGCCTGAATCTCCTCCGGCGAGCCCGCCAGAAGATGCGAATATTCATTGGCGCCGACGCCGACGAAGACGCCGGTGCGGCTGCGCGACAGTCCCGCCGGGCCGAGCCCCGCGTCCTCGAGCGCTTCCCACGCCGTCTCCAGCACGAGGCGTTGCTGCGGCTCCATCCACAGAGCCTCGCGCGGCGACACGCCGAACAGCTCGGAGTCGAAGAGATCGACCCCCTCCATATAGCCGCCGTTGCGCGTATAGACTTTGCCGGCCGCTTCGGGATCGGGATCATAGAGCTCGTCTATGTCGAAACGCTCGGACGGGGCCTCTCGTATGGCGTCGACGCCATGCGAAAGCAGATCCCAATAGGCGTCCGCGCCGCCAGCGCCGGGCAGGCGGCAGGCGAGGCCGACGATGGCGATCGGCTCGTCGGCGCGCAAAGTCTGGACGACGGGCGCGGCCTCGGCCTGCGCCTCATTCTGCAATCCGATGCGCGAGAGGAGGAAATCGGCGGCGTCGGTCAAGCGCGGATGGTCGATCGCCATGGTCGCCGGCAGCGTCTCGCCGAGGTCTTTTTCCAGCCGCTTGCGCAGCTCGATCGCCATCAGCGAATCCATGCCGAGATCGAAGAAGCCGGCCTCCTCGCGAATCTGCGCCGGGTCGAGACGCACCACCTCGGCCAGCACCTGCCGCATATGGTCGAGCAGCATGCGCTTGCGGCCCTCGGCCGGCGCCAGCAGCAGACGCTGCGCCAGCGCGCCGCCGCCGATGATCTGCTCCTCGCCCTCGGGCGTCTCTTTCTCCAGCTCCTTCATGAAGGCGCGCCGCGCCTGCAGCTGGAACACGGGCAGGAAGCGCGCCCAGTCGACGCGCGCCACGACGCCGCGGCCATCGGCGGATTCGAGCACCGCCTTCATGCCGTTCAGCGCCAGCTCGGAGGAGAGCTCGAGCACGCCGCGCTTGGCCAATTGCTCGCGCGCCGCCTCATCCGCCATGCCGGCGGACCAGGGGCCGAAATTCACGCTCGCGCCCGGCATTCCCTGGCGGCGCTGCCAGGCGGCGAGCGAGTCGAGGAAGCCATTGGCGGCGGCATAGGCCGTCTGGCCGAAGCTGCCCCACACAGAGGCGATGGAGGAGAAGGAGATGAAAAAGTCGAGCGACGCGCCTTCGAGCGCGCGCGTCAGCCGATAGGCGCCCCAGACCTTGCCGGCGAAGACTTTCTCTATGTGCTTTTGTTCGAGCGCGGTGAGGCGCGTCGCGTCGATCTCGCCGGCGGCGTGAATGACGCCGGCGAGCGGCGGCATGGACTCGCGGATGCGCTCCAGAATGCGCGCGACATCCGCCTCTGAGGAGACATCGCCCGGAATGACGCGCAGCTCGCAGCCCTCATAGCGCTCGCGCAGCGCCTCGAGACGCTGATGCGCGCGATCGTCCGGCGTGCGCCGGCTGGTGAGCGCGATGTGACGCGCGCCCTGCCCCGCGAGATAGGCGGCCGCTTCCAATCCCAGCGCGCCGAGGCCGCCGGTCACGAGATAGGTTTTTTCTGGCCCGATATCGAGCGGCCGCGCCGCCGCGATCGTCCGGCGGCGCAGGCGAACGATGAAGGTCTGTCCGCCGCGAATGGCGAATTGATCCTCGCTCTCGCGCGTCTCCGCGCGCAGAATATTCGCGCAGGCGCGCCAGTCGGCGGCCGACGCTTCGGCGGCGGGAAGATCGACCAGGCCGCCCCAGAGATCGGGATGCTCGAGCGCCAGCACCTTGCCGAAGCCGAAGGCGCAGCCCTGCGTCGGATCGATAGCGTCACTCTCGGCGACCGGCTGTGCGCCGCTCGTGACGAGGAAAATGGGCGTCTTCGCGCCCGAGGCCGCGAGAGCCTGGGCGAGACCGCAGGCGCCGGCCATCACGACGGACTCGAAGCGCTTCAGCGAGGCTTCGCCGAAGCCCTCGGGCGTATCGATATTGGTGAGGATCGCGACGCGCGTCGGCAGAGCGGCGGCGACGAGACGCGGGAAATCCGCGGCGGCGGCGAGATCGACGAAGCGCGCGGCGTGGCCGGCGCTGGTCAGCTCGTCCATGAGTGGACGCGCCGACGCTTCGCTGCAAGCGGTGACGAGCCAGGAATGCGCGCTCGTCGAGGGCGAGAAATCGCGGCCGGCGCGCTTGCTCCAGGCGAGCTCATAGAGATTTTCGGCGGTGTTCTGCGAGAAGCGCTCGCGCTGATAATGATCGTAGAGCGCCTGCAGAACGCGCTGCGTCGCGCCATTGTCGTCGGAAAGGCGCAGCCGGCCGCCGAGCTCCTCGAGCTGGCCATCCTCGATCATTTGCAGGATTTGCGAGTCGGCGCTCTTCTTGTCCTGCGCCGGCGCGCGCGTCTGCTTGAACCAGAAGCGTTTGCGCTGGAACGGATAGAGCGGCAGATCGACCTTTTTGCGCTTCCACGGCGCCTCGACGGCTTTGAAATCGATGCGCGCGCCGGCGACATAGAGCTGGCCCAAAGCCTCCTCGATCTGCCGAGCGTCGGAAGAGTCCCGGCGCAGCGAGGCGACCGGCTGCGGCGCCGGTGTCGCATCCGGCCAGGCGCGCAGCGCCATCGCCGCGAGCACCGGCTGCGGGCCGATCTCCAGCACGACGCGGCAGCCGAGGCTCGCCAGCGTCTGCACGCTCTGCGCGAATTGCACGGGCTGGCGCGAATGGCGACGCCAATATTGCGCGTCGAGCCGCGTCTGCGCGCCGAGCGCCTTGCCGCTGCGGTTGCAGACGAGCGTGCGCGTCAAATTCTCGAAGGGAATTTTTTCGGCGAAGGCTTCGAAAGCATCGAGCGCCGGCTCCAGCAGTTCCGAATGGAAAGCGTGCGAGGTCTCAAGCGCCTCGGCGCGTTTGCCTTCGCCGCGGAATTGCTCCGTCACCGCCAGAACATCCACCTGCGGGCCGCTGATGACGATATGCGCGCCATTATAGGCGGCGACCGAAACATGCGGATAGGCGGAAAGACGCGCCTCGACGGCGGCCGCCTCGGCGAAGATCGCCGCCATGGAGCCGCCCGCCGGCAATGCGCCGAACAAACGTCCGCGCTCGGCGAGGAGACGCGCGCCCTGTTCCAACGAAAAAGCGCCGGCGACGCAGGCCGCGGAATATTGGCCGACGCTGTGGCCGACCACCACATCCGGCGAGACGCCCCAGCTGCGCCACAGACGCGCGAGGCCCATCTCGAGCGCGAACAGCGCCGGTTGCGCGTAAGATGTGTGATTGATGGCGCCGTCCTCGGCGAACATCGCCTCGAGCAGCGGACGCGGCAGAATGTCCTTTATCGCCGCCGCGCATTCGTCGAGCGTGTCGCGGAAAATCGGCTGCGTCTCATAGAGCTCGCGGCCCATGCCGGCATATTGGCTGCCTTGGCCGGTGAAGAGCCATGCGGTCTTCGGCGGATCGGCCGAGACGCCCATGTGAACGCCCGGCGACGGACGCTCTTCGGCGAGCGCCGTGAGCAGCCGCGCCGCGCTCGCCGGATCTTCCGCCACGATCGCCGCGCGATGCTCGAGATGCGAGCGGCCGACGCCCGCCGTATAGCAGACATCCGCGAAGGCCGCGACCGAAGGCAGCGCCTCGACGCGCTCGGCATAGGCCTGCGCCAGCGCCTTCAGCGCCGGAGCGTTGCGCGCCGAAAACGGCAGCAGACGCCAGGGACGCTCGGGGATGCGCGCGGTCTCGTGCTGCGAGGCGGCAGGCGCGGGCGCCTCCTCGAGAATCACATGGGCGTTGGTGCCGGAAAAGCCGAAGGAGCTGACGCCGGCGCGCCGCGCGCGCTCGGAGCGCGGCCATTCGCGCGGCTCCGACACGACTTTCAGCGGCAGCTGCTTCCACGGAATATGCGGCGATGGCGTGCGGAAATTGAGATGTTTCGGCAGCAGCTCATGCTCGAGCGAGAGGACCACTTTCAGCACGCCGGCGACGCCGGCCGCGGCCTCGAGATGGCCGATATTGGTCTTGGCCGAGCCGATGAGCAGCGGCCTGTCCGCCGGGCGGCCTGCGCCGA
Source organism: Methylosinus sp. H3A (assembly GCF_015709455.1). Taxonomy (NCBI): domain Bacteria; kingdom Pseudomonadati; phylum Pseudomonadota; class Alphaproteobacteria; order Hyphomicrobiales; family Methylocystaceae; genus Methylosinus; species Methylosinus sp. H3A. The sequence goes on along the minus strand of NZ_JADNQW010000005.1, from coordinate 2,302,133 downwards.
GCGCGGCGGCCGCGGCCTGCGCCTCTATGGGATCGCCGAGCGATGTTCCCGTGCCATGCGCCTCGAGAAAGTCGATCTCGCCGGCGACGAGATTGGCCTGCTTCATCGCCTCGCGAATGACGCGCTGCTGCGCGCGGCCATTGGGGACGGTGAGGCCGCCCGAGGCGCCGTCCTGATTGACGGCGCTGCCGCGGATCAGCGCGCGAATGTTGTCGCCGTCGCGCAAAGCGTCGGATAGGCGCTTCAGCACTAAAATTCCGCAACCCTCGCCGCGCACATAGCCGTCGGCGGCGGCGTCGAAGGTCTTGCACTTCCCGTCCGGCGCGAGCATGCGCGCGCGGGAGAAGTTGATCATCGTGCCGACATTGTAGATGACGTTCACGCCGCCCGCGAGGGCGAGCTCGCATTCGCCGGCGCGCAGCGCCTGCGCGGCCTCGTGCAGCGTGACCAGCGAGGAGCTGCAGGCCGTGTCGATGGTGACGGCCGGCCCCTCGAAGCCGAGACGGAAGCTCACGCGTCCGGCGCAGGCGGCGGGCGAGGTGCCGGTGCCGAAATAGGCCTCGATGACCGCATAGCCCAGCTTGCCGGACAGCAGCGTCAGATAGTCATGCGTGCTGAGGCCGACGAACATGCCGGTGCGGCTGCCCTCGAGATCGGCGGGAGCTATGCCCGCATGCTCGATCGCGTGCCAGCTCGTCTCCAGCATCAGGCGATGTTGCGGATCCAGAAACTCCGCTTCGCGCGGCGACACGCCGAAAAATTGCGCGTCGAAATTGGCGACGTCGTCGGCAAAGCCGGCGCGACGAGTCGTCACCTTGCCGGCGGCGTCGGGATCGGGATCATAGAAAGCGTCGGCGTCCCAGCGGTCGGCCGGAATCGGCGAAACGCCGTCCCGCCCTTCGCTCAGCAGGCGCCAGAAGGCCTCGGCGTCGCGCGCGCCGGGCAGACGAGCGGCATAGCCGATGATGGCGATGGGCTCGGCGCGGGCGTCCTCGAGCTCGCGCACGCGGGCGCGCAGCGTTTCTATGGCGAGGAGCGCCTTCTTCTTGAAGTCGGCCTCGCTCACGAGCGTCTATCCATTTTGAGAACCGCGTCTATGCTGCCCTCGAGCAGCGCATCCAGAGCGGCGTCGTCGAGCAGGTCGATCTCCTGCTCGAGCGAGGCGCCTTCCCAGGCGATGGGCGGCGGAGGCTCCGGCTCCGGCTCGGCGGGCTTCATCCCCAGCGCCTCCTCGCGAATGAGCCGGGCGAGCGCCTCCACTGTCGGATGCTCGATCATCAGCGTCACCGGGAAGGAATGCTGGAAGGCGGCGGACAGCGCATTGCCGAGCTCGACGCCTTTCAGAGAGTCGATGCCGAGATCCATCAATGGCGTCTTCCAGCTGATGTTCTCGACGCCGCATTCGCGCTGCAGCCAATCGACGAGCTGGCGCTCCAGCACGCCCGGCTGCGTGAGCGGCTCGCCGGTGAAATCGATGGGCGCGACCCGCATGGTCGAGCGCCACTCGTGCAGCGTCGCGAGCGTTCCGTCCTCGAGCGCGGCGCGGCAGGCGGCGCGCTGGACCTTGCCGCTCGACGTCTTGGGCAGGCCGAAGGATTTGAGCAGCACGATGCGATGCAGCGCGACCTGATGCTCGCGGGCTGCCTCGCGCCGCATGGCCATGAAGACCTCGGCCGCATCGACGGAGCGCCAGGCGCTGCGGCGCAGCTCCTGCACGGCGACGAGGCGCACCGCGTCGCCCTCCTCGACGCCGAAGACGGCGCAGGAGGCCGGCTGCAAGGCCGGATGGCTCGCCTCGATCGTCTGCTCGAGATCCTGCGGATAATAATTGACGCCGCGAATGACGATCAGATCCTTGCGCCGCCCGGTGACGAAGAGCCGGCCCTCGCTCAGAAAGCCGAGATCGCCCGTGCGCATGAAGGGGCCTTCGCCCGCCGCCGTGCGCGCGCCGAATACAGCCGCCGATTCTTCCGGCTTGTTCCAATAGCCCTGGCCGACGCTGCCGCCGCCGACCCATATTTCGCCGACCTGCGAAGCCGACGCCTCGACGAAGGAGTCCGGGTCGACGATGCGGACATCGACGCCGAGCGCCGGCTCGCCGGAGCTCACCAGCGGCTTGCCGCGCGCATCCTCGGCGCCGCAGAAGACGACGCTGTCACTGCGTAGCGCGGACTCGTCGACCGCGCGAACGAGCGGCCGGACGGGACCGCGCTTGCCGGTGACGAGCAGCGTCGCCTCCGCGAGGCCGAAGGCCGGCGTCAGCGCCTCCGCACGGAAGCCGGCGGGCGCGAAAGTCTTTGCGAAATCATCGATCGTCGAGGCGCGCACGGGCTCCGCGCCATTCCAGGCGATCGTCCAGGAGGAGAGGTCGAGCCCCGCGACGCCATGCGCGCGGGCCGCCTCCACGCAGGCCTGATACGCGAAATTGGGACCGCCGCCGATCGTGCCACGATAGCGCGAGATGGCGCGCGGCCAGCGCAAGGGGCTCTGCACGAAGCTCGCCGGGCTCATGAGATAGACGGGACATCCGGCCCATGTCGGCGCCAGCGCGCCGGCGATGAGCCCCATATCGTGGAACAACGGCAGCCAGCTGACGAAGACCGAATCCGGCGTGGAGCCGAACCCGTCATGCAGCGCCATCAGATTGGCCGCCACATTGCCATGGCCGACCATCACGCCGGCCGGCGAGCGCGTCGAGCCGGATGTATATTGGAGGAAGGCCAGATCGCCAGCGGCGCGGGGAATGTCGCGCCAGTCGCCGCTCTCGTCGGCGAGCCCGTCGACGGCGATGATCTGCGTCGTCGCCGCTTCTCCCTCGGCGAGGCGGCGCTGCAGCAGCTCGACATGCTTTGCGGTGGTGAGGACGAGCTTGGCGCCGCTGTCGGAGACGATGAGCTCGAGCCGCCTGTCCTTGCCATGCGCGAGCGGCAGGGAGGCCGGCACGGCGGGCATGCCGGCGAGGAGACATCCATAGAAGGCCGCGAGAAAATCGAGGCAGGTCGGAAAGGCCAGCACCACGCGCTCGCCGGGCGCGCCGTGCTTTTGGAGAAAGGCGGCCATGGAGCGCGCCCGGCGATCGAGCTCGCCGAAGCTCCAGGATTGGCGGATTGCCAGATCGTCGTCGAGAAAGGCCGCCGCCAGCCGGTCGGGATAGGCGACGGCGTGACGCCGCAGCCGCTGTGTCGCAAGTTCCTCGACTTCGCTCAATGAATTCGTCGCGCCCATTTCGTCGCCCCCAACGCGCACGCGTCCGATCACGCCGCAGCTGCGGCATGGACGCTGTGTCGAATCTCGTCCGGCATTACGGCTTCGCCCCTCGTCGCCCCCCGCGACCGACGAAACCCGCTCGTCCCCTCATCTCACGCCGAAGCGATCATCTTCTTCAGCTTCAACGCGAGCCCCATATCGCCATCGACTTTCAATTTTCCGGCGAAGAACAGATCACGGCTGTCCACCTCTCCCTCGGCCATGCGGACGAAGTCGGCGGCGGCGACGCGGATCGTGCAATCGGCCTCCGCCTCGCCTTCGCACACGCCGGGATTGTCGGCTGTGAGATTGAGCACGAAGGTGCAGGCGCCATCGCCCTTCAGCACGAATTTATAGCGGGCGCCCAGAGAGCCGGCCTTGTCTCTGTGCGTGTCGATCATCTGGGCAGCCCGATCCAATATGTTCCTCACCGTGGGCATGCGCCCTCCTCGAATTCTCGAGCGCGCGACAAACGCTGCTCAGAGTCTTTTGAAAACGCGGGATTTTCAAAAAATCTGCTCCCGCTTTTTCGAAATCCCGCTCACGCGGGCTCGGCCTGAAATTCATCGATCTGCGCGAGCAGCCGCTCGTCCGGACCGGGAAAGGCCGTCGGCGGCTCTCCCTTCTCGATTCGAGACATTTCCCGCGTGTAGAGCTTCCTGAGCAAAATGATTGCCGCATCGGAGGCGCCGAGGCGATTTTTCGAACGATCGGGAATGATCCCTTGGCCCACCAGCACGATGCCGTCCTCGATGAGCAGGAGATCGGGCCGCGAGTCGATGTCTTCCCACCGCTTCTCGCCGGAGAGCACCGATCGAATCACCTCCTCCACCGGAGGCAAGGACGAAGCGACGTAGCGCATGCCCGAACGCACGCCCTCGGCGACGTCGCGGCCATCCTCGGGCGACAGATGCGCCGCGACGAGGAGAAAGAACATTTTGTGGCTGACGTCGTCGACCGGCACATTCCACAAGAAGCTCTTGAATCCGCGCAGCATGCCGGCGCCGGAGGTGAAATAGAGCATGTTCGGCATGAACAGCGCGAGCTTGCGCAAATAGCCGTTGGGAAAGGACGTATATTGCATCAGGCCGAATTCGGTCTCGAGCGCCGTGGCGGCGGGAATCTGCCCGGCGTTGGCTGCGTCCTGATAAATGCCCTCGGCATGCACCCAGCGCTGATGCACATCGTCGACCGTATTCTCGAGATCGTGGAAATAATTCCACTTTCGTAGCTCTACGACATGGAAATAGCCGCATTGCTCGAGCGACGGCCAGCGCGGCAGGGGCGGCGTCGGCGCGGGGCCGAAATAGACCCAGATCAGGCCGAAATATTCTTCGACAGGATAGCTGCGCACGCGCACTTTGGCGGCGAAGCTCTTGGGCTCGAAGGGCTGCTCGACGCATTGGCCGGTGGCGTCGATCTTCCAGCCGTGATAGCGGCAACGTATGCTGTCGCCCTCCACCTTGCCGACCGACATCACGAGTCCGCGATGCGGGCAGCGCCCGTCGATGACGCGCGCCACATTGTCCTCGCCCCGATAGAGCGTGAATTCTTCGCCCAGAATTTTCAGAGGCTTCGGATGCGCGACCGGAAGCTCCTCGGAGACGAAGACGGGTTGCCAGTAGCGCCGTAGCAATTCGCCCGCCGGGAGTCCGGGGCCTGTGTGCTCGAAGTCGACATGCGTCGATCCGCTCATTCTACTTTTTCCCAGAGATAGTTGGACAGAAAAACTCGTCGTCGTCCGAAATGAAAAATTCTCGTCGCGCGCCCGCGCCTAGATTTGAAGTAGACCGCCGAACGTATCCGACGTTCTATCATCCGCTAACCGTAACGAGCGATGCGTCGAGCGTTCCCCGCCTCGTCCGCGACGGCAGGATGGCGTTGCATCGCTTAGGACCGTAGCGTAAAAAGCAAAGGCGGCCAAGCGCGATGTCAGGGCGCTGCGGCGCGAAATATTGCACTTGCAATCGAACATGCGGGTGGTTTCATTGATCGGCCCTTCGGAGTCTATAACGACTTCTTCGCTATCTACTTCGATAGCAGATGCTCTCGGAGCGCGGTGTGCGCTGCAGCACATCGCAATCGGTCGGGACGACGCATGAACGAGTCCCATCCGACCTCGCTCGATTGGCTGAAGCGTATGTCCGCCGACGATCACTCTTTGGTGACGATGATCTGCTTTCCGCCCGCAGGCGGCGGCATGATGGGGTTTTGGCCCTGGATCGCGCCGCTGCGCGGCCGCGCGAATGTCTACGCCGCCGCCCTGCCGGGCCGCGATCAGCGGCTGCGCGAGGAGCCGGCGCGCGCGCTCGAGGCTCTCGCCTCGCCGCTCGCCGAGGCGGTCGCCGCGCTCGCAGACAAGCCGCTGCTCGTCTTCGGGCATAGTTTCGGCGCGCTCGTCGCCTATGAGATGATCCATCGCCTTTTCGCGGAGGGGAGCGTCGCGCCGGAGCGCGTGCATTTCCTGGCCTCGGGCCGCGTCGCGCCGCATCTTCCCTCGCGGGCGCCGCGCGTGTCGCATCTCGCGCCGCGGGACGTCGTGTTCCGCGTCGCGGAGTTGCACGGCAATATTCCGGTCGCTCTGCTCGAGCAGCCCGAATTTGTGGCGATGATCGGCCGCGCGCTGCAGGCCGATCTCCACATCAATGAGACTTACGCCTGGACCGAGCGCGCGCCTCTGCCCTGCCCGATGACGGCCATCGGCGGCGACGCCGACCCCGTCGTGTCGGAGGCCGAGCTCGACGCCTGGGAGCGTCACGCGGGCGGCGGCTTCGAGCGGCGCCTCGTCGCCGGGGATCATTTCTACTTCCGCCCGGCGGCCGGACAGCAGACGCTGATGGAGATCGTCTCGGCCTGCTGCGCCTCGCTCGCCGCCACGACGCAATAACGCGCGAGACCCGATATGAGCGAGCTCGAATTCAAGAAAAAGGCGATCGTCGCTCTGGAGACGCTCCGCCGCCGGGTGGCCGAGCTCGAGGGCGCGACCCGCGAGCCGATCGCGATCATCGGCTATGAGGCGCGCTTTCCGGGCGGGGCGGACGCGGAAGCGTTTTGGGAGATGCTGCGGGAGAGCCGCGAGGGCGTCGGCGAGGCGCCGCTCTCCCGTTGGGACGCCGAGGCGGTCTATGACGCCGATCCGGACGCGCCGGGAAAATCGCTGACGCGGCGCGCCGGCCTATTGGACAGCATCGACGATTTCGACGCGCATTTCTTCGGCGTCGCCCCGCGTGAGGCGTCCTGCATGGACCCGCAGCACCGTCTGCTGCTGGAGACGAGCTGGCGCGCGCTCGAGCACGCCGGCGTCGCCGCCTCGGAGCTGGAGGGCGCGCGCGCCGGCGTCTGGGTGGGCGTCAGCACGCATGAATATCTCGGCCTGCTCGTCAACAATACGACGCTCGAGACCATCGACGCATACTATGCAACGGGAACGTCTCCCGCGGCCGGCGCCGGACGCATCAGCTATCGTCTCGGCCTCGAGGGACCGGCGGTGACGGTCGACACGGCCTGCAGCTCCTCGCTGGTGGCGATCCATCAGGCCTGCCAGGCGCTGCGCTTGCGCGAATGCGATCTCGCGCTCGCCGGCGGCGTGAACGCGATCCTCACGCCGGCTCTGATGATCAGCATGTCGCGCGCGCGCATGCTGGCGCCGGACGGCAAATGCAAGACATTCGACGCCGCCGCCGATGGCTATGTGCGCGGCGAAGGCTGCGGCGTCATCGTGCTGAAGCGACTCTCCGACGCGCTGCGTGACGGCGACCGCGTGCGGGCCGTGCTGCGCGGAGGGGCGGTCAATCAGGACGGCGCCTCGGGCGGCCTCACCGTGCCGAGCGGCCGCGCGCAGCAGCGCGTCATCCGCGCGGCGCTGGATCAGGCCGGGCTCGCGCCCGCCGATGTCGATTATCTCGAGGCGCATGGCACCGGCACATCGCTCGGCGATCCGATCGAGGCGCAAGCCGCCGCCGCCGCGCTCGGCCCGGGGCGCGCGCCCGACCGGCCGCTGCTCATCGGCTCGGTGAAGACGAATATCGGCCATCTCGAAGCGGCGGCGGGCGTCGCCGGCGTCATCAAGGTCACGCAGTCGCTGGAGAACGAGCTGCTGCCCGAGCATCTGCATTTCCGCACGCCCTCGCCGCATATCCCATGGAAGCAATTGCCGCTGAAGGTCGTTTCGCAGGCGCGTCCCTGGCCGCGCGCCGAGCGCAAGCGGCGCGCCGGCGTCAGCTCTTTCGGCTTCTCGGGCACCAACGCCCATGTGATCCTCGAGGAGGCGCCGCCGCGCCCCGAGATCGCGCCTGAGGCGGCTGCGCCTCGGGCCGAGCGCCCTTGGCATATGCTGCCCTTGTCGGCGCGAAGCGTTCCGGCGCTGAAGGCGCTGGCGCGATCCTATATTCAGCGCGTCGAGACGCTGCCCTCGGCGAGCGCTCTCGCCGATGTCTGCTATTCGGCGGGCGTTGGGCGCTCGCATCTCGAGCATAGGGCGGCGATCGTCGCGCAGGACGGCGCCGCGGCCGCGCGTTTGCTGGAGGCGTTCGCGGAAGAGCGCGCCTCTGCGGGAGTCTACACAGGCTTTGCGGCCGATCCGCCGAAGACGGCCTGGCTCTTCACCGGCCAGGGCGGCCAATATTCCGGCATGGGCCGCGAGCTCTATGAGACGCAGCCGCTCTTCAAGGAGACGCTGGATCGATGCGCCGCGGCGATCGCGGATATACTTCCCCGCCCGCTGCTGGAGGTCATGTTCGCCGAGGACGGCGCGATCAATCACACCTCTTACGCGCAGCCGGCGCTGTTTGCGCTCGAAATGGGTCTCGCGCAGCTGTGGCGCAGCTGGGGCGTCACGCCGGATGTGGTTCTGGGCCACAGCGTCGGCCAATATGCCGCGGCCTGTGTGGCCGGGGTCTTCACGCTCGAGCAGGGCGCGCGTCTGCTCGCCGAGCGCGGGAGATTATTCGGCGCCTTGCCGACGGGCGGCCTGATGGCTGCGATCTTCGCCGAGGCCGACCTTATCGAGGCGCGGCTCGCCGCTTTCCCGCATGTCTCGATCGCCGCCTATAATGGCGCGCATATCGTCGTCAGCGGTCCGCAGCAGGATGTGCGCGCGCTGGCGGAGATGTTTCGCGGCGAAGGGCGCCGCACGGAAGAGCTCGAGACCTCGCACGCCTTCCATTCCGAGCTGCTGGAGCCGGCGCTCGACGCCTTCGAGGCCTTCGCCGGTGAGACGCCCTTCGAAGCGCCGACGCGCACGCTCATCTGCAATCGGACGGGCAAGCCGCTTCCGACCAATCCGCTCGACGCGCAATATTGGCGGCGCCATTCGCGCGAGCCGGTCCGCTTCGCGCAGAGCGCGCAGACGCTCGCGGAATTGGGCTGCCGCGTGTTGCTCGAGGTCGGCCCGCAGCCGGTGCTCGCGGCCATGGCGCTGCGCGCTTGGCCGGAGGGTCGGCCGACGCCGCTGGCGGTGGCCTCGCTGCGCCGGGATTCCTCCGACGCTCGGCAGATCGAGGAGGCGCTCGGCCAGCTCTACGCCGCCGGCGCGCGCATCGACTTCAGAGCCGTCGACGCGCCATGGAGCCGCAGCAAAATCGATCTTCCCAAATATCCGTTCCAACGCAAGCGCTTCTGGTTCGAGGCCGCGCGCCGCGACGCCCATTCTTTCGCGGGGTCCGGCGCAGAGCGCGCGGCCGCGCTCGCCTCCGACGCCCCTCTCGCTCTTGCCGCCGACGCTCCCCTCGCCGACGCTCCCGCGCCCGACTCCTGGCTCGCCGATGCGCCGCAGGAGGAGCGGCTCGGCCTCGTCGTCGAGCGTCTGAAGGCCGAGATCGGCCATGCGTTGCATATGAGCGCCGCCGAAATCGATCCGCATGCGGCCTTCGCCGCGCTCGGAATGGATTCGCTGACCGCGATGGAGCTGCGCAGCCGCTTGCAGGCGGCGCTCGGCGCGGCCATTCCGGTCGCGCTCTTCATCGAGAGCCCCGATGTCTCCACTCTCGCGACGCGCCTCATCGATTGGTGGGGAGAGCAGCGCGGCGCAGCGGCCAAACGCCAGCCGCCGATGACGCGCCGGCCGCGCGATCGTTCGCCTCTGCCGCTCTCGTTCAATCAGGAGGCGTTGTGGTTTCTGCACGAGCTGGCGCCTGGCTCCAGCGCCTATAATGTCGCCGCCGCGGTGCGCATTCGCGGCGCGCTCGACGCCGCGGTGATGCAGCGCAGCCTCGACGCCATCGTCGCGCGGCATGAATCGCTGCGCACGTCGTTCCGCAGCGAGCGCGGCGTCGCGCAGCCGCATGTGGTCGCCTCGCTGCAGCTTCCCTTGCCTGTCGAGCCCGTGCGCGACGAGGAGGAGGCCGCCGAATGGGCCCGGCGCGAGGCCGGCGCGCCTTTCGATCTCGCACAAGCGCCGTTGTTTCGCGCGCGCCTGCTACGCTTCGACGAGACGCATCACATTCTGCTGGCGACGATGCATCACATCGTCACCGACGGCTGGTCTTTCGCCGTGCTGCTGCGCGAGCTCTCGGCCGTCTATCGCGCATTCACGACAGGCGAGCCCTGGCCGCTTCCCGAATTGCCGATTCACTACGCCGATTACGCCGCCTGGCAGCGCGAATGGCTCGCGGACGAGACGCTCGACGAGCTGCTCGCCTTTTGGAAGGCGGAGCTTTCCGGCGTCGCGCCGCTGGCGTTGCCGACCGATCGACCGGCTCCGCGCACGCCGAGCTTTCGCGGCCGACGTCTCCGCTTTTCGCTCGGCGCCGAACGCGCAAAGGCGCTGCGCGCGCTGGCGCAAACGCAAGGCGTGACCTTGTTCGCGCCGCTGCTCGCCGCGCTCGCCGCCGTGCTGCAACGCCACAGCGGCCAGGACGAATTCATCGTCGGCGCGATGAGCGCCAATCGCGGCCGGCTCGAGATCGAAGGATTGATCGGCCTTTTCGTCAATGCTCTGCCGGTGCGCGTCGTCCTCGACGGCGATCCCGACATGCATGAGCTGATCGCTCGCCTCGGCGCGCGCACGCAAAGCGCGATGGCGCATCAGGACGCGCCCTTCGATCATGTGGTCAACGCCGTCGAGCGCGAGCGCGACGGATCGCGCAATCCGCTCTATCGCGTGCAATTGCTGCTGCAGGCGGGGCTGCTGCCGCCGGCGCTGCCGGGCCTCGAGATCGACGTGCAGGAGATCGACACGCAGACGGCCAAGCGCGATCTCACCTTCACCATCTTCGACGACGCTGCGATGGCCGGCCATGTCGAATATTCGACCGATCTCTTCGACGCGCCGCGCATCGAGCGGCTGCTGCGGCATTTTCTCTCAGCGATCGACGGTATTCTCGCCGATCCGTCGCGGCGCCTCTCCGCGCTGCCGCTGCTGACGCCGGAAGAGCTGGCTGCGAGCCGCATCCCGGCGCCGTCGCCGCCGCCCTCCCCGCTCACAGTGGCGGAGCTGTTCGAATCCGTCGCCGCCACGCGCGCCGATGCGATCGCTTGCGAGGACGGCGAGCGCCGCCTCACTTATGCGCAGACGCAATCGGCCGCGCGACGCCTCGCGCGCTGGCTGCGGGCCAAGGGAATAGGCCCCGGCGCGGCGGTCGCCATGCGAACAGAGCGCAAGGTGGATATGATCGTCGGCATGCTCGGCGTCATGAAAGCCGGCGCCGTCTATGTGCCGATCGACGAAGCCTATCCGCAGGACCGTATCGCGCATATGCTCGCCGAGGCGAATGTCGCGCTCGACGTCGCCGCCCCCTTCGACGCCGAGGTCGCAAACCAATCGGACGCGCCGCTCGAGACGATGGTCGGACCTCTAGACCCGGCCTATATCGTCTTCACCTCGGGCTCCACGGGCCGGCCGAAAGGCGTGGTCATTCCGCATGGCGCCGTCGCCGAATATGCGCAGACGCTCGGCGCCGAGCTCGGCGTCGCGGCCTCCGACGCCTGGCTGCATACGGCGTCCAGCGCCTTCTCCTCCTCCATGCGGCAAATGCTGGCGCCGCTGGCCGCCGGCGCGCGCATCGTCATCGCCAGCGACGATGAGCGGCGCGATCCCTTCGCTCTGCTCGCGCGCATCCGGGCCGCCAAGGCGACGATCATCGATCTCGTGCCCTCCGTGCTGCGGCAGCTCGTCGACGCGCTGGCGAGCCTGCCCGCGGCCGAGCGCGAGGCTCTGCTCGACAATGAGCTGCGCCTGCTACTCACAGCGAGCGAGCCTCTGCGCTATTCGCTCGCGCGCGATTGGCGCGCGCTCGTCGGCGACAAATTGCGCTGGGTGAATCAATATGGGCAGACCGAGACCGCGGGCATCGTCAGCCTCTATCCGGTCGGGGCGCAGACGCCCGCGGATCCGCTGGCGATCGTGCCGATCGGACGTCCGCGCGCCAATGTCCGAATGCTCGTGCTCGACGCGCAAAAGCGAATCGCGCCGATCGGCGTCGCCGGACAATTGCACATAGGCGGCTCCTGTCTCGCGCTGCGCTATCTCGGCGATCCGGCGCCGACCGCCGAGCGCTTCCTCGATTTCGACGACGGCGAGACGGTGCAGCGGCTCTATGCGACCGGCGACATCGTGCGGCTGGAGGAGGACGGCTTTCTCTCCTTCATCGGCCGCGACGACCAGCAGGTGAAGATTCGCGGCGTGCGCATAGAGCTCGGCGAGATCGAGCGCGCATTGCTCGACCATCCGCGGACGCGCGCCGCGGCGGTCACGGCCTATGACGTCGACGGCGAAGCGCGGCTCGCGGCCTATCTCACTTTCGACGGCCCGCCGCCGAGCGTGCAGGCGCTGCGCAATCATCTGCGCCGTCATTTGCCGGACAATATGATCCCCGCCGCTTTCGTGACGCTCGAGAAAATGCCGTTGACCGCGAATGGCAAGCTCGATCGCGCCGCGTTGCCGCCGCCGCCGCGCATGGCGGCCTCCGACGCGGCCTATGTCGCGCCGCGGCCGGGCGACGAGGAGAGCCTCGCGGAGATCTGGCGCGATCTGCTGAAGCTCGAGCGCGTCGGCGCCAATGATAATTTCTTTCTGCTCGGCGGCCATTCCATGCTTGCGGCGCAATTGCGCGCGCGCATTCATCAGAGCCTCGGCGTGGAGCTGCCGCTCGGCGCCGTCTTCGAGGATCAGACTCTCGCCGCGCTCGCCGCGCGTCTCGACGGCGCAAGACGCGGCGCGACCGTCGCTCTGCCGGAATTCGCCGCGGCGCCCGCTGGCGTCTCGGCGCCGGCCTCGATGGCGCAGCTCAACGCCTATGCGGCCGAAGCGGCTTCGCCCGGCGCGCCGGGCCAATGGATCGACGTCGGCGTGCGCATCATCGGTCCGCTGGACGAAGAGCGCCAGATCGAGAGCATAAAAGACGCGTTCCGGCGCCACGCCATTCTGCGCACGATCCTCGAGCCCGCAGCCGACGGCGGATTGACGCAGCGGATCGTCGACGCTTTGCCGGAGACGGCGCTGCTCGGAGCCGAGGAGACGACCGACCCTCTGGCGCCTGTCGCGTCGGACAGCGGTCCCGCGATACGAATCTCGCTGCAGCGGCTTGCCGACGATGAACGGCTGCTGCGGCTGCGCTGTCATCGCTCGCTCGCCGACGGCGCGACGGTTCGCATGCTGTTCGGCGAAATCGGGGCGCTCTACGCCAATGGCCTCGAGGGAATGGAGCTGTTCCCGCTGCTCGATCGCACGCTCTCCTATGCCGATTATGCGCTCTGGGAGCGGCAATGGCTGACGTCGGAGCTGCGCAGCGGCCAGACGGAATATTTCCGGCGCCTGTTCGAGAGCGGCCTGCCGGCGCCGATCCGCGCCGACCGGCTGCACGGAGGCGGCGCGCTCGCGCCCGAGGGAGCCGTCTTCCGCTTCGACTTTCCGCAATCGGCGGTCGACGCCGCCGACGCCCATGCGGCGAAGGAACGGGCGACGCTCGCCATGACTTTGACGGCGGCTTTCGCATCCGCTCTCGCCGAGCGCGCTGCGGACGATGCGCTCGCTCTGACGATTCCGGTCTCGCTACGGCATCACGCGGCCACGCATCGCATGCTCGGGCCGTTCATGAACACGCTGCCATTGCGCATAGAACGTCCGAGCGACGGTTTCGATGAGCTGTTGCCGCGTATCCGCGACACGACGCTCGCGGCGCTCGCCAATCAGCATGCGCCTTGGCGAGACGTGATGGCGGCGCTGCGCGCGGATCATGGGGTGGACGCCGAGCGCGTCGGCGATGTCGCTCTCGTGATCGAGGACGCCCCGCCGCAGAAGGTGCAATTCTCGGGGCTGACGCTTTCTCGCGCATCCGCGGATCGAGTCGCCGTGCGCCGCCCGCTCACTCTCTCCGTCTCTCTGGACGAAGGCGAGATCACAGGTAGCCTCATCTATGCGACGAGCCTGTTCGAGCGCCTCTCGATCGAAAGGCTGGCGGAGCGCGTCATCCTCGCCCTTGCGCCGCGCTGAACGGGACGGGCGAGCTTTACGGGACGGACGCCGCCGAGCGCTTCGAATCAGCCCGAAACGGAGGCGCCGCTCAAATTTGGACCGGAATAGCGAGACGCACAGGCAAGGCGGCCGGCAAATCGCCCGCGGTTGATTCGTCGCGATCTCCCAGCGCGGGCAACAGAACGTCCCGAATTCGGAGTGCGGGGAACCAAAGATGAAGAGAAAATAGCGGCCGCCATCGACGTTGCGCAGAGCGACGCTCCGATGGAGACGCCTCGGTTTGCTTTCGGGCAAAAAGAAGCCCGACGTCCTCACGGAAGCCGGGTTGCTTGGCGATTTTTTATTTCCTGGAACGCAAAAGGCCCGCCGGAGAGGCTGGCCTTTTGTGAGACATTGGTTGCATGGACTCGCTGCGACCGCTGGCATGAATTTCATATCCGGTTGGTTTTCATCGGCTTTTACGAAGTCGAGGATGCCGAACAACTCGCCGCGTAGCTCGGCGTGAACCTCGCCGCGTTTCGTTCCGGGCGTCAGCACAATTTCGCCGATGAGCGAGCGTAATGCTTCCGCCGCCTGCCTGCCGTCGTCCGTATCGTCGAGCGCTTCCATGAAGCGGTCGATGCGAAGCCGATAGACATTGGCGATGTTGGGATGCACGTCTGGAATATCGGTCGGAGCCTGCGACAAGCGCGCGACGATGTCCGCCTTCTGCCGTTCGAGGTCTTCCATCCGCGCCTTCATGGATGGCTGGTACATGCCGTCCTCGATCGCCGTCATGATGCCGGCTATCCCCTGTTCGATCTTCTGAAGCGTCCGGCGGTCGACCTCGGCCTGCGCCCGCCGTTCATGATTCAGCCGGTTCATCTCTTCGGCGTAGGCGCGCACAGCCTCCGCAACCGCGTCGGAGGACACAAGGCGGTCCTTCAGCCCCACCAGCACCCGCCCCTCGATCTTCTCGCGAGGGATGGTGCGGTTGTTGTCGCACGTCCCGCGACGATGATGGTTGAGGCAGCCGTAGCGGCCGGGAGTCAGGATGCCAATCTTGCCGCCACAACATCCGCAGGTGAGAAGGCCGGAAAGAAGGGAGATAGGTCGGTTGGCCAGATGTAGCCGCTTCGCCCGCCCTTCCCGCGTGGTCGCAGGGTTGGGGCCGAAGATCGCCGAGATTTGCTGCTGCCGATCTCGCGCCGCCTGCCAAAGCGCATCGTCCACGACCCTGAGATGCGGCACTTCGGTCCTGATCCACTGATTTTCCGGATTCGGCCGCGAGACACGCTTGCCGGTGGCCGGGTCTTTGACGAAACGCTGCCGGTTCCACACCAGCACGCCGGCATAGAGTTCGTTGTTGAGGATGCCGGAGCCGCGCGAGACGTGACCCCGAATGCTCGTGTCACCCCAGGCGCGGCCCAACGGGCCGGGAACGCCTTCCTTATTCAGTTCGACCGCGATGGCCTTCGGGCTCTTACCGGCGGCGAAGGCGCGGAAGATGCGCCGGACGACATCCGCCTCCTCCGCGATGATCTCACGATCGCCTCGGATCGGCTCGCCATTGGCGTCGAGTTTCTTGGCCACGCGATAGCCGTAGCAGAGGCCGCCGCCCGCCTTGCCCTTCTCCACCCGGCCGCGCAGACCGCGATGGGTCTTCATTGCGAGGTCTTTCAGGAACAGGGCGTTCATCGTGCCCTTCAGGCCGACGTGAAGCTCGCTAATCTCGCCCTCTGCGAGGGTGACGATGGAGACGCCCGCGAAGCGCAGATGCTTGAACAACGTGGCGATATCCGCTTGATCGCGGGAAATCCGGTCCAGCGCCTCGCCCAGCACGACGTCGAACTGGCCGCGCTGCGCGTCCTGCAACAGCGACTGGATGCCGGGCCGCAGGATCATGCTCGAACCCGAGAGGGCGGCGTCGTGATAGGCGCCCGCGATTTTCCATCGCTCGCGCCCGGCATGTTCCTGGCAAAGGCGAAACTGGTCCTCGATCGAGCTTTCGCTCTGGTTGTCCGACGAATAGCGGGCATAGAGCGCGACGCGGGTCATGGGCGGTCTCCGTTCCTTCTATTCCTCGTCCTCGGCGTTCTGTGCGTCCTCGGGCCTGTTGTCGTTCGCGGCGCCGAGCGCCGCGAACTGATCTCGTGCGATCCGTCGTCCGATCAGCCGCGCGATGGTCAGCGCCACCTGCTCCAACTGTCGCCGCGTCTCCCGGTCCGGTTCATCCCGTTTACCGTCCGGGCCTCGATTGTCGTTGGCCGGTATGAGGTCGCCCGGCTCGGATTCCGTGTCATCCGCCATGCCGTCGCTCGCTTTCTTTCCGAAATCAAACGGGCATGAAGCAGCGGCAAGTCGAGCATGAGAAGATGGAAAACCCGTTCGTCGTATGGCGGCGCAAAAATACTCGCGAACGGCGATTCTGGCGTAGTTGTCCAAAACACTCTACACGCATCACACGGCCCGCAAAGCCTTCTGGACTGCCTTGGGCGCGCGCTCGATCACCAGAAGATAGGCTCTGGTCGGTCCTTCCGGCTGTCGCGAGCCTTGTTCCCAATGACGCAGCGTGTTGACGCTGAACCCGAACCGGCCCGCGAACTCTTCCTGCGTCATGTCCAGGCGTGTGCGGATCGCCTTCACGTCGATCTTCTCCGGCACATGGACGCGATAGGCGCTCTCGTCCGCCCTGCCCTCGGCATAGGTCACCGCTTCCTCGAGCCCGCGCCGGATGCTGTCGGCAACCTTGCTCATGGCGTTCTCCTCTTGAATGCCTCGACCAGCAGCGTCGTAAGCTGCTGGAAGTCATTGCGGTCCTGCTGGCTCAAATCGGCCCGCTCATTCTTGGCGAAAGCGGTCAGCGCGAAGAGCGGCATGCCGGCGTCGTGGTGGAAATAGATCACCCGCGCCCCGCCTCGCTTGCCGCGGCCTTCCAATCCCCAGCGCAGCTTCCGCACGCCGCCCGTTCCGGGGATCAGATCGCCGGCCGTCGGATTGTAGGCGAGATAATCCACCAGAAGCGCCCGTTCCTCGTCGCTCATGAGCTTGCCGGTCGCCGACAGAAACTCCGGCGTTTCGACGACGCTGATCGGAGCCGTTCGAGCCATGAGAGATACTACTCCAATGAGTCAGTCTAGACAACAGGAAACATGATCCAATGAGTCAGATGTGCCCTCCCCGCGTTTTGTGAGCAAAGAAGCGCCTCACCACAATTTCGGGCCGAGGAAGCGCAGCTCGAAATTGTGCGATAACATCTTCGGCGCCAGCCACTTCAAAACTCGGGAAACGAGTCGAGGCGACCGATTCGGATCAAGTCGATCAGCGCCGAGCGGACTTGCGGCCAGGGAAATTCGGGGCAGTTCTCGCACCATTCACCCTCGCGGAGCACGGCGTGGAGCTTGGCGGCCACGCCTTCGACGGAAGACGCCGGCGTGGCCGCCAGCGCATCGGCGAGTTCTTTCGCTATATCCACGGCTAGGCTCAGGACCTATTAATTTGGAGTGAGGCGTGATTCAAGGTCTCCGAAATGGAGGCTTTGATGGGTGATTTGTTTTTGCTGAGCGAAGCGGAGATGGCGCGAATTTCCCCTCACTTTCCCTTGGCGCACGGCGTGCCGCGGGTGGACGACCGCCGCGTGGTCAGCGGGATCGTCTACGTCATCAAGAATGGCCTGCAATGGAAGGACGCCCCGAAGGAGTATGGGCCGCCCAAGACGCTCTACAATCGCTTCATCCGTTGGAGCCGGCTCGGCGTCTTCGATCGTATCTTCGCCGCGCTCGCGGGAGAAGGGCCGAAGCCGGAGCGGATCATGATCGACTCCACTCATCTGAAAGCGCATCGGACGGCGGCGAGCCTCCTAAAAAAGGGGCTCTTTCCCGCTGTATCGGCCGCACGAAAGGCGGGCTGAACTCCATGCTCCACGTCGTTTGCGACGGCGCCGGCAAGCCGCTTGTCATGATGCTGACCGAAGGGCAGATGAGCGATCACAAAGGCGCGAGGCTGATGCTCGACGCGCTGCCGCCGTCCTCGGCCCTGATCGCAGATCGCGGCTACGACAGCGACTGGTTTCGGCGAGCGCTCGCGGAACGCGGGACCGAGCCCTGCATTCCGCCGACAAAGAGCCGTAAGAAGCCTCTCGATTACGACAAGGCGCTCTACCGGCAACGTCATAAGATCGAGAACCTCTTCGCCAAGCTCAAAGACTGGCGGCGCATCGCCACCCGTTACGATCGATGCGCGCACGCCTTCTTCTCCGCCATATGCATCGCCGCCGCTGTCGCCTTCTATCTCAATCAATGAGTCCTGAGCCTAGCTCCTCCTCTTTTTTCGCTTCGGAGTAGCCGACAGCCAAATCGGCGGCCGCCCAGCGGGCGCGCTCATCCTCTTCCTGAGCGGCGCGGTCCGCCTCAGCGCAATCAGTATTGTCGATTGAGCAGGACTCGCGAATCAACTGCATCAATTGGGTTTCCAAGCTTTGCTGCTTCTGGCAGAGCACGTCGGCGGCGTCCTGGGCAGCCCTCCATTGTGTCCACATGGACATCGCCGCGTCGGCCGCTTCTATACGCGACGTGTCGAGAGGCGCGATTTCCCCGAAAGACGCCGGCGCGGCAGCGCCGACGCTCGCGACCAACAGGGTCCTTCGGGTGAAAGAAGGCGCACGCGTGGTAATCTCGGGTTCAGCCATGATCCGAGTTCCTCATTAGCCAGGGGGATATGCATGAGCGAGGGCCTCTCATCGTCCAGCAGAACGGCAGTTCTGCTGAGCTTTGGTCAAATGCAAGCCTCGGCGAACGCCGGAAATTGATTTTCCGGCGTCGGATGGCGTGGTAATGGTTTTGTCACGACGCTCTCTTTTTAGCGCCGAATTCTAATAACGTCAACCCAAAAATAGAACGACGTGCTAAAAATGCTAGCTGTTCAATGCAAGATGGCGCGCGTCGCCCTGGGAATTGGCGTGCGTGAGCTGGCAGAACTGGCGCAGGTCGCGCCGGCGACGGTTTCTCGTCTCGAGGCGGGAGAGGAACTGAAACCCCGCACGGTCGCTGCGATCCGCGCGGCCCTCGAAGCGGCGGGCGTGATCTTCGTCGAGGAGAATGGCGAGGGGCCGGGTGTGAGGCTACGGAAAAAACAGCCATGAGCCGGTAGCGGCGGCAGGTCGGCCAACCTCGGCTCACGGCAAGGCTGACGATTCCTTTCAAGTGGCCGTCGCTGCGCCTGTACCGCTTTGCAAGAACTCGCTTGCGGCTCCAAATGGAAAGGAGCGACTCCATCACAGCCCCAGCCCGCGCTTCCGGCCGAGGTCCCACTCGATTCCGCCACCATCGCGGTGGACACCGCTGAGATATTGGCCGATGCGCTTTTCGAGAACGGGCTGCCAGGGCACGAGCTGGAAGCCGAGGCCATCCTCGATCATCGCGAAGCGCCCGCTGGCCAGATCGGCGACGCCGGCCAGCCGCCCCGACACATATTCCCCCGGCGCGCTCGGCGAATACGACAAGCCGCGCTCGGCCGCCATCTGCCGGCCGACCCGCTCCACCTCCCGCCGCTCCAGCGTGGCGATAGCGCTGCGCAGGATGGAGATGGATTTTCCATCGTCCGTGGCGAGACCCATTTCCACCAACCGCTCTCCGCGCCGGTTGAGCGCATTCTTCACGTCCCGACCGAAGCCTGCTTCTGCTAACGGAATCGGCTTGTCGGTGACGAGTTCGCGGTCGAGCCACGTCGCTCCGTCGCTGGCGATCTGCCGTTCGAGGTCGAAGGTCGAGAGCGTGCGCACACGGAGTCCGTCGCCACCATGGGCCAAATCATAACTTTGGCCGCGCTCGACGATATCCTTCGGAACGCGCCAATGGTCCGCGTCGACGCGTTCGACATGCCCGGCCCGGCGCAGCGCCTCCAGCCGGCGGACATGGAAGCGGACGAATGCGTCCGGGTCCTTGCCCTGCCGCTCGAAGCTCTCGCGAATGCGTTCGAGATGAGCGCTCGGCCGGTAGAGGCCGTCGTCCTCCGCGACGATGGCGATGTTGCGGTCGGCGGGCCTCGGACCGGAAACGGCGGGCGCGGCTTCGACGATCATGCCTCGGCCGACCTCCTCGATGCGAATCGGATCGGCGAACTCCATGTGATGGACTCGTCCGTCGACGCCGTCGACGACGAGATAGACTCGCTCACTCATCTCGTCGCCGGCCAGGCCTTTGGCCAGCACCCGGCCGACGATCTGCTCCTTTCCGGTCTCCCCGTGGCAAGCATATTGCGCGCCGCCGCGCTCGTCCGCCAGACCGTGACCGGCCAGCGCCCGACGGATGGTCTCGATCGCTTCGTTGCGCGCTCCCAATTCTTTCAGCATCGGCTCGGCGCGGTCGGAAATGGTCCACCGTCCTGTCTTGAGTTCGGTGGCGAGGCCGTAGCGTTCCAGACACCGCGCGCGACCGAGCAGCAGCGCCCGGTTTTCTCGGACAAGATAGGAGGCGCCTTCCCCGAGCCTGAGATCAATGACGCCTTGTTCGCGCTGCTCGGCGAGCAACATCTTGTCGAGCCGCGTCAACCGCTCCGCCGCAACTTCGTTCGCGAGCTTCGTCTGAAGCTCGATCTCGCTCTGATGGCCGAGCTCCAGCGTGACGAGTTCGCTTGCCCGGTGACGAACGCCGTGAGCGATATAGTCGCCGGCGATATTGAGGATGCGGCCGTCGTCGAGCACGCCCCGGACGATGATGTGGGTGTGAGGATGGCCGGTGTTGTGATGGTCGACGGCGATCCAATCGAGGCTCGTGTCGAGGTCCTTCTCCACCTGCCGCATGAGGTCGCGGGTGAAGCCTCGCAGGTCGGCCATATCGCTGGCGTCCTCCGGCGCGACGATGAAACGGAATTGGTGACGATCGTCGCGTCCGCGCTCGACAAAGGCGCGGCCGTCTGCCTCATTCTCGATCTCAGAATAGGCGTGGCCCTTCTCGCCGTCGCGAGTGACGCCATCGCGTTCGAGATAGCGCAGGTGAGCGTCGAAGGCCTTGCTCGCGGCGCCGCGCATTTTTGGACCGCGCGTTCCGCGTTGCGGGTTGAGCTTCACGACCCGCGCCTTGACGACGACGCGACGCGATCGAAACCGTCCAGCGGAGTCGCGTCGCCAGCCGCCGCCGTCTCTCGGCAGCGACGCCGCCACCTTCGCGCCTCGTCCCCGCGCGTTGAACCGGCCGCTTCCTTCTCCTTTCCGGCCGCCAGCCGCCGCCGCCGGACCTCGGCCGATGCGTCCCGGATCGCCGCCAGCCTTTTGGACAGCAATCTCGACCTGCCGGACGAAGGGCAGCGAGCGCGGAGTGACGCTCCTTCCGCCAGCTCGAGATCGACCGGGTCGAATGTGGAAATCGTCTCTGTCGTCGCTCGCCATTCCGAGACGATCGGCGTCGAAATCGGTCTGCGCAATGACCCTCGAGCGCCGATCGTAGTTCAGCGCAAAAATACCGGCAGTAGCGTAGAAGCGGCGGGACATGCCACGCCGCACCTCGCGAGCGCTGGCGTCTATCACGCTGCAAAGACGAATAAATTCGATTCTACCGGAAACCGCCGCACATCGCGCAGCGCCATACATGCACATTTGTAGGCTGCAAAAACAAATGTGCAGACAATCACTTACGAGCGCAGCGAGACGCGAACGTCAGTTCGCTTTATCTTGCCCTCCTAATTGGGCGACGTCCCGAGCCTTTCGTCCCCATATCTTCCTCCATCGGTCAATCGTAGGCAAGCGTGGTCTCGCGCGCAAAGGCGCGCTTTGTCGGTCGACGGCGTAATCAATCGGCCTCGACACGTCAGGAACCCTCCGGCGTCGAACGCAGCTCTGAGGCGCCATGCACTCCTCCGTGCTCTGCGGCGTCAATGAAGCGCCGCGGCACATGTCCGCATCGGGATCGCGGGGCATCAACCACAAGCACTAGAGCGTGGTCGCGCGAGCGCGCCACAGGCAAGATATCGTGCTTCCCGCCGCCCTTGGTCTGCATCAGAACCGTTCTCCGCTCGCGCGGATTCCTCACATTCGAAGCGTCGTGCGCGCGCCGTCGGCGCGTCGTTTTTCGTTCTTACGCGGTGGCGGCGAGGAGCTTCGGCGCGCGCTTGCCTTGCTGCTTCTCCTGCGTCTCCACCGCCTTGAACCGGAATGTCGAACCGTCGCGCCACATCGCATGCATGATCACCGAAAGCTTCCGCGCGACCGCCACGTAAGCGCGCTTGTGACCGCGCTTCTTGGCGATCTTCAAGCCCCAGGCCTTGAGGCTGCTGAAGCCCTTGAAGCGCGTCAACATGATATTCGCCGCCTCATAGAGCGGGTGTCGGACCTCGCCGTCGCCGGCCTTGGAGATGTGGCCGGAAACGTCAATCGACGTTCCCGGCTGCCACCATCGCGCCGTCAGCCTGAGGTAGGTGCCGACGGTCTTCGAGCGGCGGAACTGGCGCGGATCGTCGACCGAAGTCTTGAACGGCAGAGCGCTGATCGGCCCGACGCCAGGTATCCCTATGAAGCGCCGGCAGACGTCGTCCTTGCTCGCGACAGCGACGACGATCTTGTGCAGCCGAAGATACTCCTGCCACAGCGCCGCGCGCGCCCGCGGCATGCAATCGACGACGCCGGCGATCAGCGAATCCTGCGCGACGAGCTCGCGCACGCGCGCTTCGAATTGTCCTCGGCTGACGGCGCCGAGCTTCAGGCCGAAGGTCTTGATCGAGTGGCGGATGGCGTTTTGAATGTCGAAAGACTTGCGCTTCAAGTTACGCCGGTGCGTCACCAGGAGCCGCAGCCGGTAGCTGTCCTCGCTCTTGAAATGGACTTGCTTGAACCAGCCGGTGCGCACGATATGGGCGATCCCCTGCGAGTCGGTGCGATCCGTCTTGTTGCGCATGGCCGAGAGCGCGGAGCGGGCATGATAGGCCTCGAGGCACACCATCGGCAATCCGCGCTGCTGCAGCTCCGCTTGCAGCCGCGGCGAAAAGGAGCCCGCCTCGTGGCCAACGCGTCGCAGGCGTTCGGCGTAGGGTCGCAGCGCCGCGAAATCGCGTCCGGGTCGGTTTCGACCTTGGTTTCGAGCACAAATTTTCCTTCCTGATCGATGACGCAGATCGAAGTCTCTTCCATCGACACGTCCAATCCGGCAAAATACTCCATGGCTGTCCTCCGTCGGCGTTTGGGGCGCTCAACCGACCCCGATTTTACGCTGTCATCGTGGAGTACAGCCATCAACTTCGCCGAACCCGCGCAAATCCACTCGCGCACCACGCGCGTTGTGAACGACACCGATAAGCGCGAAAATCACCCGACGACGCGTGGAAGAGTAAGCGGGTCGGATGACGGGCGGAATGCGCAACGCTGGTCATCTGGTGGGCATCCGACGCGCAGATCGGATGCATTTCGGATCTCCGTCTAGGAGCCGCCGAATTGCAAAAAGCGCACGTTCGCCGGGCTTTCGTCCTATGGAGCTCGCACTCGACGAAGAGCTGTAGCCGGGTCTTTTATTGCCGTCGCGATGCCAATTGACGCAAATTCCAGCGCTCTCACGCCGATCTACGGCACGAGATTGCCGAGGCGAAAGTATTTCGCCGCCCCTCTCGTCCTCACCAAGGACAAAGTGAGCGCGTCACACGCTATGCCGACACGCACGTCGGCTACGGCGGCTTTCGTGCGGATAGAATATGCTCGCACTGAGCATATCTCTAGACGATCTTTGCGGACGTTCGATCACTCCGCCTCTGGAAATTCCTGAACGCGCCGCTTCAGATCCGATGCCAGCGCGTTGGCCATCTGCGTGAAGCCTTCCAGCCGATCGATGCGGTCCTGCAGCTGTTTTCGGTTGGCCTCATTCGGATCGGACTTTTTCAACAGGCTATTCTCACCAACGAGGACGCGAATTATCGGAAGTTCAACCCCATTGTCTGCCCCGGCCGCCTCAGCAAGTGCGACCCATTCCCTCGATTTATCGAGCGCAACCTCCGCAGCTTGCGTTAGGCAGTAACGAATAAGCATTCTTGCCGAATAATCCAAGCTGTCGATGAGCTTCAGCCACGACTTCGCCTTTCCGTCCATATCAGCGTCGTCGGCAGCAGCGCGTGCCGAACGAAAATATCTTGGCGTGCTGTCGTCCGGATCAAGGCTTTCAAGCGCTCTCAGGATCGGTTCGAGTTCCTCAAATGGACGCTTACCGTTTGGCAATTCGTGACGATGTTTCCATAGGCTGATGATGACTTCGCAGCACGCCCGAATCTTAGCCGGTCGTTCTTCGCCGCTTGCTTTCTCAGCGTCTTGGATCAGCTCGGCGACATAGTGAGCCATCCACCGGCCTAGGGTATCCACGGACCGATCGAGGTCGAGCTCACTCGTCAGCTTCCTGCCGAGCTCAAGCGTCGCCTCACAGCGTGCTGAGACTACCGTCGGACTTGAGGAGGAAGAGTCGTGCACTTGGCAGAATGAATCCGAGGTCATCGTTCCTACTACTTTCCCAGCGAGAATAGCAGCGCCGCCGTTCAATTTCTACCTCCACGATCAAATCCATGCGTAGCTTACGCAAGAGCGCAAGAACGAACGCGAACGACGCCTGAAAACGAGAACCAGTCTCGCCTTCCGTTTCATCGTCATCCTTGTCGCGGAAGTGTCCCCATACTTGTGACCACGCGACATCGCCGTGATCGCCCTCAACATGCCATCGCCGACGCTCTACGTCACAATTAAGGTTCATGAGCTCGGTGACGTAAGCGGCGGGCGCTGGCGGCGGATACTTGATGGCACCCGCCCAAGGGTCCAGGTCATCTAATCCGTAATCGCGAGATCGATCGGTGAGCCAACCTTTGAGCTGAAAGCCATCAAAGTCGATTTGCAAATCGTCGTCGGCGTCGGGAATTCGATAGTCGTGAGGATTGCCTGCGCTCTGCAAGGCCCTCAGCAGCGCCATCGAACGATCTGACGAAACAAGCGCGCTACGAACGTGGATCGACTCCTCCCGATGTCTCGATCGTCTCGTCCAACGTCCCCAAAGATTCATTCTGCCGTCAGTGCTGATGAGAATCCGGTCAAAATCACTCCTGACGATTGACCAGCGCCATTCGTCCGTTTCCTTTTCATCTTTCCAATTCGGCCGCTCAAGCGGAACTGGGTCGCGCCGGTCCGCCAGCCATCCGTTGTCACGGCGGGACAGATCATGTCTCGATAGCCAATTGCGAAACTCATCCTCGGAGTCGTCGGGATCGTGATGCACTGGCACTGCCGCAAGCAGCTTCCCGGCCACCACCATCATCGCGTGGTACGAAAGATAGAAACGAAGCTCGTCCACTCGCGGATACGAGCCGTGCGAATGATGGGGCTCTCTATCTCTGAAAATCTTTCGGCGGTAGCGCGCATCCTCATTCCACTGGCTGCCCCCGTGGAGGTTCCAATCGCTTCTGATCACGCGCAACGCTTCGCGTTCGATGCTGGCTTGCGATTTCGCGAAACACCTTCCGAGAGGCGCAAGCCAGTAAGGACCCATGTCGATGCCAAAATAGAACCGATCGTCGTTGTTGTCGGCCTCGGCCTTGCGTTCACCGTCAGCCTCGTCGTCTTCGAAGCGCCGATAGGACTTCGATTCGACGGGAGAAAAAGAAGATGCGTTGACGGTAGCGAGCCGCGCTCGTAAATCGGTTTGCGATCCCAAGAACCCGCCGTCCAACAGAGCTTCGATAGTTCTCGTTGCGAATGCCCGAATGAGGACGTGAGGTTCACCGGCGAACGCCAATTTGAACAGGAAGTCGGCATGTGGGGCAACGATGCCAGGGTGGTCTTTCGCGGCGCGCGCCAATCCGATCAGAAACCATTGGCGTGCGTGCAACTTATAGAAGTGCAGGCCGGCGTCGGCAAAGGCATCGGCTGATGCTCCGCTCGCCAACGCGACGAGATGCCCAAGCACCTTGGCCTGTCCGAGCCTGCAAAGCGCGCGTACCGCGTGCGCAGCTTCCCAACGCAAGCTTGCCCGTGGCGCAGCAAGGCCGCCCCAGATGTAACCGGCGACTGAGCCCTCTATTTCAGCGGGCGGCTCGAACTTTGGCGACCACGGGCCATCGCCGTCGGCGTCCTCCAGTACCGTATCGAACAGATCTAGCCCGAACGAAAGTGCTTCAATCGCTTCGTTCTCCGATAATTTCGACGCGAGGAGTCCGACCAGCGTGAACAAGCGGCGCGCACCGATGACTTCCGTCGCCTCGCCAATGCCAGATAGAACAACGCCGACGACATCGCCTTCTGGAATTCCGGATAGCTCGCACGCGGTCTTGAATGGAAGCACCTCATAGTACCGGCTTTTCGTGACGGCCATGCAGTGCCGCCGGCAGAATACCCTCAAAGTTTCGGCTAGAGCCGACTTGACCGCGAGCCGATTTTTCCAAGCTTCTGGAAGAAGCTCAAGAAAGCTGCGCAGATCATAGAGTCCGAAATCGGTTACGTCAGCGACAGCCGCGATGAACTCGGCCTCTTTGCCGACATTCACGCGGCGGTATGCTTCTGCAAAGAAGCGGTCAGGATAGCGCGGCAACGCACTATTATTGAAACGCCGACGCGCGCGCGAAAGGTCGTTAGCGATACAAAGATCGATATCCTCGAAGACTGCGTTCCAGTCGCGCTCGTAACTACTGTCTGGCAGAGCGCCGCGGTCCTGGTCATCGCTATTGTCCGTCGGTTTGTCTGATTGCTCTTCGCGCTCACTTAGGGCGATCCATGCATCAAGTTCGGTGACCGCGATGCCATGCTGCGTCAAGACGTTTTTGAGCGCGCGCCACCTTCCAAGACTGTGCTGCCCCAGCGTAATGTAACGGTAGCAAAATTCCGCTGTGGCTTCTTTTTCAGCCTTGTTCGCGCAGGCAGCGAAAGCTCTCTTGAGCAACAGAGGCTCATCCCACTGGGCACGAAAGCCGATCAACGCCAGCGCAACCTTTGGGTCGAGCTCACCGTGCGAAACTAGGAAGTTGACAGCGATCGGCAATAACCGTTCCGTCCATCCGAAATCCCGATCCCGCCAGCGGCTGAGGATCGCAAGGGAAGAGCTCCCGCATAGGCCGGCGATCGCCTCAACGGTCGCTTCCCAATCAAAATGCTTGTCGCGGACGACGTAGTCGTAGGTAAGTTCCGCGCAGCGCGCGAGCCGATACGCCGTCACCGGATCTGGCCTGTCTCTGCAGGCCGCACGATCAGCGAGGTCAAGTAACGCACCCCAGCGATCTAGGTTTTCATCGCCAATTTTGCTTGCGACTTCCACGGCCAGATTGAAATACGCGACCGCCTCGGAGCGGCTTGCCATCAAGGTCGCGCGCGCTAGATCGACAAAGCTGTCCGACTTCGATTCCGCACTTTCCCGCTCGTCGCGAATCAGCCCGAAGGCTTTGCTGGCATATTCCAGCGCGTGCGCCTCGAGCGAGGGCGATCGGGCTGCTAGCCGCGCAAGGTGCGTAAGCGTCTTCGCGTATAATGGCCGCTTGAGGCCCACGATCCACTTATTCAGCTCGTCCAGCGATGCGGCCTCAGCGCTTCCCGTGACCAACAACGTATCAAACCATACTCGGGCGACTTCGTTGGACGTGAACGACTCCTCCCGATAGCTGATCTTTTCGGCTTTCGAAGACGCAGCGGCCGTTTCCGCGATCTCGTTGGCAAGATCGGCACGCGCCGTTCGACCGATGAAAGTCGCCGCCCACAGGCGGTGCCACGGCAAGAGGGCGCCGATGTCTTCCTTAAACTCCTGTACGTCCCGAGAGTCGGAATGAGGTTTCGGGTTTTCCAGCTCCTTTCGTAGGCCATCATGCGCCAAATCGATCAAATTCAGTGATTGCCCATTGAGAGCCGCGCGCAGGGCATACGCGCGAAGCAACGCAAACCGTGTCCTCCCATAGCGGGACGAGAGTCCCTGCGGAGGCGAAGGAGGGAGATAGCGGGTAAGAAGGGAGATCAATTCGCCGGTCGCACCAACCGAGAGCTTGTGCGCTGCCTCCGCAAGCGCAGTTACCGCTTGGATGACGCTCCCGTCATTGTCCCAGCGATCTCCGTCGCTGAGCTTGATCCGCGGATCGCGAGCTAAACGAAGAGCACATTCGACCACACTTTTTGGCGGCGTTCTATGGACATCTCGTAATTCCAGCGTGATCGCCAGTACGAGGCACAGGTTGTTCTCGGCAGCCACTGCAAGATTATCGAGATCGTGATAGCGACCATGATCGATGAATCGGCTTGCGAGAGTCCGCCCCACGCGAAATGAAACCTCACGGGGCGACCATCCGCGTAAATCATGTGCGCAGCTAGCGGCACCGTGAATGTTGAAAAAGGCGGTCGCCATCTCAAGGATGTCGTTATCCGTCACTTTTTCCCGTTTCCTGTCATCACGCGGAAGCTGACCCCAGTTCCGCAACCATTCGCGGGCCATTCGTAGCCTGCTGCGCGCATCGCCCAGCAGCTCGCCGCGTCCTGACAACAGTCCAGCTTCATAAGCGTGGTGTGAACCGACCCAACCCGCGCCAAATGTTCGCCGCGAGATGAGCTCCTGAATGCGCTCGCTCTCCATGAAGACCGCCGCTAAGTCGGTGTTCGCTTGAAGTAGCTTGCGTTGTCGTTCATCGCCTGCGCTTTCGCCCCCGGCCTTCAGCGCCAGCTTCGCCGCATCGGTGTAACGTCGCGCGCGGAGGCTCGCTTTGAGGGCAAACTGAAGGCGTTGCAGTTCAACGTCACGCTTTTCAACCGGACTGGTGCTCGGCAGAGCTTCGGAAGAGAGAGCGAGCGCCACAAGCTCCGCAAAATGACCCGCCTCCAGCATGAGTTGCGGCAATGCGGATGCTACATAGGCGCTACCCGCCGCGATGGGCTTCAGGCTTGCAATGAAAGCCGCCAAATCGCCTGCCGCTGGCTTGAACCTGTCTCTGAACCAAGTCTCAGCGGGCTCATCGTAGAATTGAATCGTGTCGCCCGTAACAAGGAGCGGACGCCCAAGATCGAACGCGAAACTCCTGATCGCAGCCTCATCGACCCCCGACATTGACGCCAGAACCGATAGAGGGATCAAGGGCCGGAGCGCAGCCAGCCCAGCGCAAATTCTGTCGATCTGCGCCTTCTCGATGGACCCTACCGCATCGCGCAGCCTCGCGATTGCGTCATTAAGAAGGTTGCCGATCGCGTCCTCGACCGTCGTGGGATTTGGGCCGAGCGCCCGGAGAATCTCGCTCAACGAGACCTTGCGCGCGAGGGCCAGCGCTTGAACGCGAGGGTTCTGCGAACTCAAGCGATGGAATTCGTCGACGTCTTGTTCGGTGGCACCGGTGAAAACTTGGCGCAAGCACGTCGCAGTTTCCGCTCGGCTGAATGGATGCAGTTCAAGCCGTAGAGCGGAGGGCGGAGGGTCAAGATACCCCTGCCGGTGCGTCCGGCACAGGGCGACCAACCGTACGCCTTCCGGCAACTGCTCTCGGAGCAGGTCGCGCACAAAAGATCGCGCTTCGCCAATTTCTTCCGCCGCCATCTGCGCATTGTCCGCGGCGTCAATGACGATGCAGAGAAGCGCTTGCGCATTCTCGGCCCTGAGGGAGGTGATGCTTTGCGTTAGACGATAAAGAAAGGCTCTCACGTAGGCCGATGGTTCGGCGTGAGGGCTCGGGATGAGCGGGTGGCACAGCCCCTTGGCAGCTAGCTCATTCGCAATTTGAACCAGAGCGTCCTTGTGGCGATGCCGATAGCCGCTGGCGCTGCGGTACTGGCCATTGCCAAAACAATCGTAGAGAACGCTGGATGAGCCTGCGGGCAGCGCCAAGTTGATGCGCGTTGCGAAAACCGACTTTCCCACTCCGCCGGCAGCATGAACGATGACCGCAACATCGTCCGCCTGCATGATCGCCCGGTTGAGCTCTGGTTCTTGCTCACGCGGGACTACGTTCGCAATGTCTTTGATGAAGCACGGCGCAGGAAACAGGCGGCTCTCGTCGGTCTTGAGCGCCCGAAGCACGTCCATTCTCGTGACAGTTGGATTCTCTGCACTCACGGAGAGAGCTTTTTTGGTCACAAGCTCCTTCAGTTGCACGGGCGCATCAACGTCTGCATCAGCAAGGTAGTAACTAACGTCTTGGGCCAATATGTTTCGTTGATCCAACACTCCTTCCTGACCTCCTTCGAGCCGAAGCAGCTTGCAGAAGGCCGCGAGCGCCGTGCCGCTGAGACCTGTGAACCTCTCAAGCTTCTTGAGATTGTCGGTGTGCCGCGCCGCCGCAGTGCCTTCGGCGGTGTCATGAACAGCTTCGAGAAAGTCGGAGTTGACCGGGCGGTTAGAAACGAACCAGAACTCTAGCTTGCCGTCCAGGTGTTCTGTTCGAAGGCGCTGTTGAAGGGCTTTGAATCGCTCGGCGAATCCCGTCAGCGTCTTTCCGAGCCCACTTGGCGCCCAAGCTTCATCAGCTCTCAGTGTTGAGTGCTTGAGCTGGATGTACCGAATCAGTGTTGCCTGTTCGAGACTTTCGCTCCCGTAATACTCGCCAACGTCGATCAGCTCTTCGCCGGTCGTAATGCGGTCCGCCGCCGCTGCCTCTGATGGAGATGACCCCTCGATCGTGACCGCCTTCAAGCTGGCGTCGGGCGAAAGGAGAAGTAGGCAACGGCGTGCGGCCCACAGATAATGGAACTGGTCGCCATCGCGGCTTGGACGAACTAAATTAGTTTCGGACATCGGGTCTTCGCTCGATTCGGATGAAGGGATAGTGCCGGGAAAATCGTTTCCGGTCGCAACCCCGCCGGTGTGCTTCGGTACGCATCGGCTTAGAATATCAGTGAACACATCGCTTAGGCTTTTCGGTAGCGAATGATCCGCGCGGCGGCAAGAGCTAGAGCCGGGTCGAGTTCCGGCCGTCGGGCGTGCTGATTGGGTGACCGCTAAGGGCGCGTTCAGCGACGCTGGGCGATCTGTGGGAGCCGACATACGGTCGTAGCCAGAGGTAAAGCGGACTCACAGCTTTCGGCTGTCTTCAAATTTTACACCGATTTTACATAGATGTTCTTATCCTTGTCCTGTCCGGCGTACCAACGGCCAAAATGAGCCGCTTTGCGGTCCGACAATCTTGGGACTGATCGCAGACTGTCTGCTTACCGCTTCAAAGTTGGAAATCGGCCTCTTCAGCGCCTGCGCTATCGACCGTGAACAGCCAGGGAAAGCCTAGCCGAGCTCGTTGGAATCCATAATTCGAACTTCCCGGCTTCATTTGCCTAAATTGTAGTGGATTCTTATCCGTAGTCTCTACGAGAGGGGCGACACAACAACTATGTTGGGGCAATGCGCAGGGACGACGAAATCGAAAAGGCCATCGCGGCCGGCGAACGCAATGCCGAAGTGATGACGCTAATGCACAATTGGTGTTCGCATGCTCGGGCTAAGCGTATGGGCGGTGCCGGGATGATCGAACAGATGACGGGCCTTCCCATCAGCCATTTCTCGATGGAGTGCGACCATGCGCCAATGGGTGGCATGGCCTGTTGGGATTTTGGCGAATCCTCGCTCGACTTCTATGACCGCAATTGCGTGACCTGCACGATTCGACAGCCGGTCGGTCTGCCCAATCTTTCCAAGCTGGTCGCTGAACGCGAAGAAGCGCGACGGATCGCTTATGCGCGCGAACAGGTCGAGCGGAATATAGCTGAGCAGGCTTTAAAGCAACGCAACCTGGAGCGTGCTGGTATTCGCAAGAATCTAGATGCCATCAATCAGGCCCTGCTGGATGATCTTGAAGCATACGACCGAAGCCATGATGATGTAGACCGCACGCGGTTGGTCGAAGCCGCAAGGATGGCGCCGGAGCGGCTCGATCCGCAGCTCATTGACCTTATCTTCAATCAATCAGGAGCCGCCACTTCGCTTGCTCTGCTCGCGCTTGATGTCGGGGCCGCGGTCGTCCCAAACGAGCGTCGGCTTCTCCTACTCGCGCAGCGGCTTCTCCGCAGTGGCATCGGTGCCGAGGCGGCCGCTCAGGTGCTTATGGCCAATCTCGCGCAAATTGAGGACGGCGACGTCCCCGATCTAGTCCCTGCGGTGGCCGAGCTCGCAAGCCCCGATCACCGGGAGTTTTTCGGCGGCCACGAACCGCGCTCGGATAGTCGGCTGCTGTTGGCGATGTGGAAGGAAAAGCCCAAGTCTGTTACGCGCGGCATCGAACAGCTGCTTGAACGTAAGACCGTTGCCGCTTCTCAGCTCGTTGGCCGATCGATACGCCTCATCATCGAGCACGATCCCCCTGCCGCCAAGGACTTCGTCCTTGTGGCGGCGGCACGTTATGTGCGCGCCAAGCAGTTGCTCAGCGACCTTGGCGAGCATGAAAGCCTTGGCGATATGGCGGGTGCGCTAAATTTAATGTTGGATCTTGAGCCTAAAGCGCTCGACACAGTTCTTCAAGATCTGAGCGCGGGCGCGAACATCGAGGCAAAGCGCAACATCGCTAAGATCTACAGCGAAGCCTGGCGCGGCCATTATTCTCGCGACAAAGAGAAGAGGCATCCCGAAGCTAGGCTTAAGCTCGGTCTTGACCGGCTAACGTGGCTTCCGTCGCAACTGTTCGAAATAGAGATACTTTCAACAGTCGCGAGCGCATTCCGCTACCCGCCTGACGAGGTCTGGCCGTTTATCGAAGAACATGCAGATAAGCTCGTCGGTGCGGCCTTGTTGATCGATGAGCAGGTCGTGACCACAGAAGGGCGGCAAGGCGAGCGGGCGCCGATTCATGAGCATCTCGAACGACGCAGCCTCCGCTCGGCCGCTTACCAAGTCGCCGAGAATTTTCTCAAGGCGGCTGCGAAAGCATCGAAGAGCGAAACAGCCAAAGCGCGTTTCATCGAAGCGGTTCAAGCGATCCCACACGAGCGGGAGTTGCTTCGCGGGATCGCGTTGAGAGCGGCGATGGAAATGGCGGGCGACGTCGCTGGTCTTAAGGCCGTGCTCCCGATGCTCTATTCCGGCTTGGTTGGCGCCAGCGTTCTTGGTCGCGGAGAGGCCGCTTTGGCTTTATCAGAGATTCCAGCGCGAGGTCGCCAAAACCTTCCGCCCCTCGTCTTCGAGGCCTTTTGCGCATTGCTCCTGGACCAGTTCATATTTGTTCATAAAAACGCGGTTCGATCGCTGAGGCGGATTTCGCTACCCGAGGATCTGAAGCCTCGCGTCGCCTTTGCCCTGTTCCACTTGGTCACCGTCTATTCCGAATCTGAGAAGGACGATGATTTTCTTGTCGACTGTATCGACGAACTCGCGCGGCGCGCCGATCATTTGCCGAATCCCGACAAGGTTCGCGACTTTTGCTGTCATGCCACACTCAAGGCCGAGCCGCTCTATGTGCGCTCGGATTCGCGGGGCCTGCGGTATTCATTGAAAGCTAGCGACGACTTCGCGCTGGTCGTCGCCCATGTCCTTCCAGAATATGCCGGAAATTTCAACCGACGCGACGACGAGGCCGAACTCATTCGCGCGATGAGCCCGGAAAGCGTGCGCAAGCACAAAGGCCGGTTGGTGGAGGTGGCGAAGGCGCTCGCCGACAGCGAGATGTGGCTGTCGACTTTGATCGCCGATGCTCTATACCGCGCTGGCGCTGAAGCCGACGCGACGGGGCTTCTCGCGCATATGGCGGAAACGTTCGGAGCGACGGTCAAGGACAAAGGCCGCGTCTTGTTCGTTGGCTTTCCCTTGCTTGCCTACCGGATGGAAGAGGCGCTTGTCGCACGCGATGATCAGCGCTGGGCAGAACTGGCCAACGAATGGGAAGCGAAAGTGAGCGAACAGGAAGCCTTGATGGAGGAACGCCATGCACGCGATTCTCGAAGCGGTTTTTCCATCCCGCATTAGGGCGGTCAGGGCGCTGCTGGCGCCGGCCGGTCCCGATGCCGCGAACGCGCTTGCTGAGGCTGCGGAAAATGTCCGCGCGGTTCTCGAAAGAGTCCACGACGATGAAAGCCAAGCCGACTGGCAGGCGCTGAGCGAAGCCGTCTCCATCGCTGCTAAGCTTCGTTCCTGGCACCGAGCGGTCCGGACTGGCGAGGCCGATGCCGATCGCTTTCTGCGAGCGGCCCGGCTCCAGCTTTACGAATGGCAAACAGCCGACGCCGGCTATGGCCATGAGCTTAGGTCTCGATTATCGGCGGTCAACGGTGACTTCGCCGCGACGGACGTTGGAGTGCTCCTCGAAGATTTGGCACGCGTGACCTTTCCTGTGGCGATCTTTACGACCGAGCCACCAACGGTCCCGCACTGGAGGCAAGATACGGTCAAAGCCAAATCTGAACTCGCGGTTGCGTTCCTCGAATTCCGGATCAATGGCAAGGAAGCGGCGGCCATTCATCGCCTACCCGCCGATCGGCTGCATGATCTTGAGCTTAAGCTTCGCGTCTCGCGTTGGCCCGAGGAAGCCGAACGGCTAGTGCTCAAGCCGATTTCAGTGGAACCCGAAGATGTCTGGACTCTGCCCGAGTTTAGCTTCGCGCGACCGAAAGGCAATTCGCCTTTCACGCTGGAAACGTATGGCCGCCTGTCGATCCGAATGCGTATCGCGATCGGTGCACGTCCTCTTGAATTTCTTTATTCCGCCGAGTTTCAACCCGTCAGTGCAGAGCAGCCCGTCGCCGTAGCAGGACAACGGAGTTTAAGGATCGACAGCTCAGAGTTCGAGGATCGTTGCGAGACCGGCTATCCTTCGCTTGACGCCAAGCTCATCGAAGTCCGCAATCGGCTGCGCGACGAGCCCCGCATTTCCGAGCGCGAGATCGGCACCGCTTTGCACCTTTTCAAGCCACTCGCCAATCTCGTGGGTCAGGCGGTTCACGCCAATCTCTTCCCCTCGCCTCTCAATGAAGCTGCATTTGAAAGCCACGTCGCACAGCATCTGCGGCGACATCCTGAGATCGGAGTCGAACTCGAGGTCCAGGCGCAGGCGGGCGGAGGCCGCACCGATTTGTCGTTTCGACAGATGCGCATCGAGTTGAAGGTGAAGAATGACGCACCATTGAGCACCAAGGAGCTAGAAAAGTATTCGCTCCAAGCATCTGCTTATGCCGTTGGTTCCGACAAGACGATTGCCATCCTCTGCGTTCTAGATGGTTCGGAAAAGAAGGCTCCCCCAACTCCAATGGTAGAAGCCATCAAGGTGATTCCTGTTCAACCGAACGATCGGCCTATCTATGTGATCGCCTTCATCATCCAAGGCAACTTGGCCAAACCGAGCACCCTTTCAAGGTGACAGACTTACGACTGCCCCGAGTCATCGAATGCCGCTAACGCTTACATTCGAACTTCAGCAAAATGCGCTTTTCAACTGTGTGAGCCATAGCTCCGCTACAAAGCAAGACACCGCCCCGATGATCAGATCGGGGCGGTGATTGATTTATGTATGAAGTGGTTGCGGGGACCCGCAACACCCGATTCTTGCGATTGGTGCAAGGCGTAATCCCCAAACTCGCCGCGTAATATCACCAAGATTAGAGGTGACCGTTCGACAATCCGGCGGTATGCTGAACGATCGCATCCGCGCATAGGCTCCCTGCCCTCAGCTACGCGCCTCGGCCAAGGAAGCAGCGATATCCGCAATCGAACGGAACAACACTAGCGGGTCATCTCTCGATGGAATGAAGCCGCGTCGTCGCCAGAACGCCGAGGCCTCATCATCAACGGCGTTGACCACGAGTGCACGGCCTCCGACGAGCGCCGCCGCCGTCACACAACGTTCAAGTGCGTGCTTCAGCAACCCAGTTCCGATTCCATGTCCCGTCCAACCGATATCGGTTGCGAGTTGGCCGAGCAATAGGCAAGGCACGGGATCAGGTGGTTGGCCGGTACGGATGGATCGAGGAAGCACATTCGGAACGACCGCGGTCGGCGCGAGGCCGTAATAGGCGACGACGCGGGCTTCCTCATGGACGACCATGACAGCCGTAAACCCTTTCTCCTGATTGGAAAGCGCTCGGGTCTTGAGCCAATGGTCGAGCGACGCCTTTCCACAGGAGAACTCGGACACGTCGTGGACTGCGGTCAGCGGTTCAGGAGCCGACAGGACCACAGGATTTAGCTTTTCGCGACGTAATCAGGGTCCCAAGGAACGGGCCTCTTCGCCAACTCCACCATTTCGGGAGCCGGTTTGACCGGCCCAGACAGAACCGCCATGAAGTCGCTGAAGCCCTCCGGGCTCATGCGAATGAGCCGGTTCTCCATCAGCACTTCCTCGGCCGCGCGAACGGCGGCTTCGCGCACGAAGTCTGTGCGCGACCTGCCCCGCAGACCCGCAGCTCGGTCGATCATCGCGATGTCGGCCTCTGGAAGGCGCATCGAAATTGGGTGTTCCTTGCGTTCGGCTTTTGCGGCCATAGGCATCTCCTCAATAATAAAGATATCCCTATGTAGTGCGAATTACAATACAGAAATGTCCGTGCTTTTTGCATCCAACCTTGCCAAGGTTGGGGTCGAGGGTTCGAATCCCTTCGCCCGCTCCAAAAATCATCTAGAAAATTAGAGTGTTACGATAGGGCCGCCGTAAGGCGGCCTTTCGCTTTCCCGATGTGGTGTCCACATGGTGTCCACCCTAGCAGGCGTGGACATCTTGCTCGTGTCCGGCTGACGACCGTTTCATTGAAGTCGAGGCCTCGCCGATATATATTCCGATCTATCGGAAGATTTAATGGAGGGCGTCATGGGTTCTGTCACGGACATGCTGAAGCCGTCTGAGGCTGCGGTGGTCGCCTGCGTCGCTCTCCGCGATGTCAATCGGGTCATCGACGAGCACATCCTTCCCGAGGGGTTCTTTTCGCTTGATGATGGCCGGCGCGTCACAGCGACAGCCTGCACACTCATCGCGTTCTACTTCGATAGCGCAAAACACCTCACCTCCGAAGAGCGCCTCTTCGCGATCCGCGAGGTGGCGTCGCGCCTCCACAGGTTCCGCACTCGCGCCCTTGCGTCCCTGATTGAAGAGGATTGGACCGTGCGGGACGAATTTCTCACCATCGACCTGGCGCCTTTCGTCCGGCGGACCAAGGAGCGCATGGAGCGTCTAGCAGCCGCCCGCGAGATCGTCGTATCCGATCCAGACGTGCTCGGAGGTGCCCCGGTCGTGCGTGGCACGCGCGTTCCCGTTCATGACGTCGCCGCCTCCGTGGCGGCCGGCCTCAAAATGGATCGCATTCTCACGGCCTATCCCTCCCTCGACTCGGACAAGGTCGAGCTTGCGGCGATCTACGCCGAGGCAAACCCTACGCGGGGTCGCCCCAAGGCGAGTGACGAGCTTCCCAAAGGTGCGGCCATCGTCGCCGACCGACGGGTCCCTCGCAGCAGGAAGGCGGGATGAAGTTCTTGATCGACGAGTGTCTGAGCCCCGAGCTGACCAAACTCGCGCACGCCAAAGGACACGGCGAATCGTCCCACGTCGTCTGGCTCAGCCGAGCCGGCCTGAAGGACTGGGAGCTGAAGCCCATCATCCTCGGTGGGGATTGGACCTTTGTCACCAAGAACTCTGTCGACTTCCGGGGCCCGGCGAAGCAACCGGGGGCGAAGGGACAGTACGCTGACGTCGCCCTCCACGCTGGACTTGTCTGCCTCAACGGGCCATCAGGCATGGATCTGGACATGCAGATCGAACTTTTCGAGCATGTGCTCGATGAACTCGGAGCCGATGCTGACCTCGTGAACCAAGTATTGGAGGTCACCTGGGAGGAGGACGCTTTGCACGTCTGGCGCTATGAACTTCCAGCGGTTGAATCATAACGCTAGTCTGTCAGGCGTCATGGTCGGACGAGGCCGTGCTGAGCACGGTGCGGGACCTCGTACTGCCATCCATCGTCGAGCAGTGCGGGCCGATCAAGGCGAGGATCCCCCCTCAGTCGCCGAAATCGCCAAAGCATCCGTCCTTCCCGAGCGTCCATACCCCCGCGGCGCCGCCGATCCGATCCGATCCGAGCGCCACGTCGAAAACTCGCTCGCGACGGTCAGGCGCAAGCAGCCAACAATCGCCCTTGCGAAAACCTTGTCCCGATGTCCATGCTGTCACAGGCCGAGGTTCAACCCGCGTCTCCCGCCTGCGCTTGTGACGCCGTAGAAAGTCTGTCTTAGATCGCCGGCAGATGGAGAACCTTTCCGGGAACCGTTATGCAGCACGAAGGCGATTTCAGCTTTATCATCGATTTTAAAAAGGGATCTGGAAACCCGCGCCGGGTCTTCGACGCCGCCAGCGCACTGATAGACGCCTTCCAGAGCCTCGACCGGGCGGTCCTTCCGACGCTCGATGGGAAAATCGAGACGTCTCTCGTCCTGGAAGATGTCGCGTCGGGTTCCCTGCGCGTTCGGCTCGCCAATGCTCTGAGGTCGGTCGACGAGGACGCTTTGAAGTCGGGCGACTGGAAGCGCCTCGCTGGCGGCTTCGTGAACGGCGTCCGCCTTCGGGCCATTCGCTACCTGGACAAGGAAGACGACGCACAGGCGAGACTCGGCGAGTTCAAGAAGGAGATCGTCATTGACGCCGTGCACACCGATGTCCGGCACCTTCCCGACTATCCGCCGCTGCACGACGGTCGCCTGATAGCTGCCCTCGACAAGCTTCAAAGGGCGAAGGCGGAACTTGAGGTCGGGGATGGACTGGTCGTCGAGATCGGGAAGAGCGAATACACCGTCGACCTGAAAGAGACGTGGCTTCCGAGCGAGACGCTCAAGACCGTTCCCGCGCAGCCCATCGAGAAGGAAAACATTCTCGAACTGGTTCTCACCGTTCGCCGTCCAGACATGCTCAAAGACACGATGTGGCAATTCATGCATGGGAAGAGCAACGTCAGTGCGGCGATGAAGGACGAACCGTGGCTGGACGAATACCATGCCCGCAAGATTCCGATTTATCCTGGCGACGCCCTTTTGTGCACGGTTCGCGTCGTCTACTCCTACGACGAAAAAGGCGAGCTGATCGACCAGCGGACGGAAGTCATAAAGGTCCACAACGTGATCCCCGGCAGCATCCAGGACGACCTTCCGCTATGACGAACCCCGTTCAAAAGTCAGCGCTCCTCTCGAATACGCTTCAATGAAGCGCTAGCAAGGTCGTATTCAAAGTCGACGATCGTCCTGTCCTCGATCCTGTGAACGACCTCGTCAATGACCGGCAAGGGGACGAGGAACCATTCCTGCGGTCTTACCGGATTCTCGAAGCGATCCTTCAATTCGATGTCGAGGCGCGCCGCCGAAAAGAAGCGGTGAATGAGATTCTCCAGCTTCGACCTGTTGATGTGGTAGAGCCGGTATGTCGCGACGACCTCGACTCCGGCCATCAGGAACGTCGGATCCATCTCAGCATTCGAGATCCTCTTCTCGACGTCGTTTCCGGTTACGCCGATCTTATGCAGCACCGCGCGCTTGGAGGCGATCCCCGTGTCGCTCGATCTGCTACGGAGCACGTAGATCGTCCCGCTCTCGTCGCCCGACGGCAACTCATGGGGATCGTCGTCGTTATCCGCGTCGAAGAGTGGTCCAGCCTCCGGCTCCGTTATGCGGCGCCCGGCATCGTCCTTGTACAGCGCACGCTGGAACGACCGCAGCAGACCGTGGCTCTCCGTCCTGTTGTCGAAGATGACGCGCAGCTTGGCGTTGCGGCGGTCCTGCTCGGTGCGGAACTCCTCGCCGATCTCAGCGACATAGGCGAGTTGGCCGCCAAGGATGAAGAACTCGCCACGCTTGATCTCGGCGTCGCGCTGGAAACGCCTCGTCCGCCGGACACCTCGATCGAGTTCCGCCCTGACGCGCTCGAACATGGGCTCGAATTCGTCGAAATCGGCGCATGGTGTCCGTCTCGCGACCTCCTCCGCGGCATTGATCTCGGCGTGCGGCTTGACGTGCTTCAGCGTGGTGATGTCATCGGCGTGCTCATCGATCTCGAGTTCCGCCAGAAGCGCTTCGTCGCCCTCGGGTTCGGGCGCCTGATCGGCATCCATGCCGCCGGAGAGCAGTCCGAACTCGTCGAGCGGGGCGAGGAGATCGTGGAACTCGCCCTGATCCCGTAGACGGTCTAGCCGCACGGCGTAGAGGCGCTCGAAGATGTCGCGGTCCTCGCCGTGCGACGGGCGCCGTCCGTGCTCCCTTACGAAGCGAACGATGTCCTCGAAGCCGGCGATGACGCGTTCCTGGACGGGCGTGAATGCGCCCGTCTTTCTCTCCTCGACCGATATTTCGAGGGCCGCGAGCAGCTCGTCGTCGTCCATGTCATGCATCGGTGGACTCGGCTTTCTTCGCATCGGCCATCATTTTCGCGAACGCCAGTCTGCCCTCGGCCAACCGCTTCTCCCAAGCGTCCTGCGACGAGAGTTCCGGCCAGCGCTTGCGCTCGTTCTTGAACCGAACGGCGCGCTTGGCGAGGTCCCGCGCCTCTTCGAGCGTCAGCTTGATCTTCTTGGCCGCGATGATCTCCTCGACCTGCTTCAGGCTGTGCTCGCTCATGCGCTTCGAGAGGATCGAGTAGGCCGTCTTGAAGGGGTTGATGCTGTCGATCAGGTCAATGTCCAGATCGCGAACGTTGACGAACTGCCGCACGCCTTCGATGAGCGCGAGGTTGGCCCTTTGCTCCCCGTCTCCTCCACCGGGGGCATTCGCCTGCACCGCCTTGGCCTGCTGCGTCAGGTTCAGCGCCGCCACAGCGTGCTGACGGACCGCCTCCTGGTCGGCGTCGTCCAGCTCGGGATATCTCTCGCGCACGATGGCGCCCATGCGCAACTGTGTCAGCTCCTCGGGAATGGTACCCTCCCGGTCGAACAGGCCGCGCTCCGCAGTGCGCTTGTCCTGGACGAATGCTGCGATGACCTCGTTGATGTCCTCGGCGCAGATGCGCGTCGCCTCGGGGCTCTGCGGCATCGTCAGCCCCTTTATCTCGATATGGAACTGACCGGTCTCCTCGTTGAAGCCGACGTTGCCGCCCGTGTCGCTATAACCATTCTCGCCGTAGTCGTAGCCTTCCTGCGGCCCGGCGTTCTTTGGCGTGAAATTGTAGCGTGGCGCGAGCACCTGCTCCATGAGTAGACTGGCGGCAATGGCCTTCAGCGTGTCGTTGATGGCGGCCGTTACCGCCTCCTCGGACGCGTCAGGCTCGGCGAGCAGGTTCGTGAACCGCGCAGTGGATTTCCCCGGCGCGTCGCGGGTCGCCCTGCCGATGATCTGGATGATCTCGGTGAGGCTGGCCCGGTAGCCGACTGTCAGCGCATGTTCGCACCAGATCCAGTCGAAGCCTTCCTTGGCCATTCCGAGCGCGATGATGATGTCGACATGGTCGCGGTTGTCGCGCTGCGCGGGGTCCTTCAGGGCTCCGATGACCCTGTCGCGTTTGGCCGGATCGTCCTCGACGAGATCCGCGACCTTGAGGATGCTGCCGTCGGGACGCTTGATCAGGTGGAATCCCGTGACTGGATCTTCACCCTGCCATTCGCCCAGCGCGTGCATGATCTCGTTGGCCTCCTCGATCTTCCCCCGCATCGTGCTCTCGCGCGAGTTGACGTTGGGGATATGCACGATCGTCTTCAGCGAAGGGTCGAGCACCGCCATGATCGAGTCGAGATAGCTGCCAGAATAAAAGAAATACCCGAGGTCCAGCGACTTCAGGTGCTCATAGCCGTTTAGCTGCTCGTAATAGGTGTAGCTGACCGGCACGAATTTGGCCTCGTCATCCGGCGCGAGGACGGGCACGGCGTCGCCACGGAAATAGGATCCCGTCATCGCGACAATATGGACTTTGTCGCGTGCGATGAGGTCGCGGAGGTGCGCGCCGAGCCGGTTGCTCTGGTCGGCGCTGACGTGGTGGAACTCGTCAATGGCGATCAGACAGCCGTCGAAGGCCTCGATGCCAAGGTCGTCGACTGCGAAGCGGAAGGTCGCGTGGGTGCAGACGAGAATCTTGTCGTCGCTATTCAGAAAGTCGCCGACCGCCTTGACCTTCGAGGGCGCAACCTTGCCGTTGTCGTCGCCGGGCGCGTTGCACAGGTTCCATTTCGGCGCGACCACCCAGTCCCAGTAGAACCCGTATTTCGAGAGCGGCTCGTCAGCGAAGCTGCCTCCGATGGATCGCTCCGGCACGGCGATGATAGCTTTTCGGATTCCTTGGTTGTTGAGCTTGTCCAATGCGAGGAACATCAGCGCGCGGCTCTTGCCCGACGCCGGCGGCGATTTGATCAGCAGATACTGCTCGCCGCGCTTCTCGTATGCGCGCTCCTGCATGACGCGCATGCCGAGTTCGTTGGCCTTCTTCGACGCGCCCGTGCGCGCTGCTTGCATAGAGACGGAGGGAAGGGAAGCGGTCATGAATTCGCCTTCGATTTCTTCGCCGCCTTGGCCTTGGGGGAGCCCGCCCCCTGCGCCGCGGTCATTTTGGTGTAAAGATCAAACAGCTTTTCGAGTCGTTCCGTGTCGTTCTTGAAGCGGCGCCCGATGTAGATGCGCTCGAGCGTCTCATCGTTCTTCTCATGCGCTCTTCGCAGATCCTCGGGCATCGTCTCGGGATCGTAGAGGTCGGCGATGGTGGCCGGGAAATGGTTCTCGCGGGCGAGCAGGGTGTCCTCGGCGCAGCGCGTCAGGTCGGCCTTGTTTTTCTCGGTGAGCATAGGGACTGGAAAGGTATTCCAGCCGATTTTGTTGCCATACGAGAAGCGCATTTCAAGTCGCGAGCAAACTGTAGCGATCCATATCAAGTGCAAACGAGACGCTAGTATAGCCATATTCCACAAAGGCTCATCGTAAATTGCAAGGCATTTGTCGCCAATGACAGGGCCTCTCTCGAAGAAATCAACAGGAAGGTATGGCCTATTCTCGGATGATACCCTAGGAACGATAATTGCCCTTTCCCCGCCCGAGGCGGAAAGTTGTACAAATTTATGAGGTTGTGAGGCATGAGCTCTAGTAGACGGTGCTTTACTGCTTGAGCGGAAGGTTCTAACTTTGTCTAAAATTTGGCCTACCATTGGGTTGTTTTTTGCTTCTTCGACTTCTGCTTCCTCCAACCAAAGGCAAGCGCGTGGCCTGGAATGAATAATCTCTTCCGATCCGAAAAATTTTCTAATAAAATGCTGGGGGACAGCATGCCGCTCGACAAGCAGTCGCGCCCGATCCAACGACATGATCAAGTTGCCGCCGTCTTTAGCCATGTTCCCCAGATACATTATACCAAGTTCGGAAATTGGAGAGTTACGCTGAGTGACAACCGCCGTCGAACCCGGAACCAAATAGGGGCCAATCACATCGACACGGCGGGCTTCAGAGCCGGAGAATATTATAGCCCCTCGTTCGTCCTTCGACAGTCCAACAATAACTACGGTAACGCCCGCATTATCGCTTGCGAGATTGGACCATTTGAAGGAGGTGTGCGCGAAAATTATTTTCATTCCTGCTTTAAACAGAAGGGGCCAAAGGAGCGCAACTTGCTCACCTTGACAAATAGAATTCGTAGCAACAAAAGCTGCAGATGCTCTGGTCGAATTGCAGAAATGAGATGCCTTTATGAACCAATTAGCCGCGATTATGCAGCGCTTGACCGGCTCGCGCGGTGAAGTGGAAGATTTTTTGGGTTCGAGATAACCGCGCGCGCAGCGCCAGCGGCTCTGGCGGCGGGCCGGAGTTTCGAACGGCGAAGGCTTGCGGGTTGAGGGAAAAGGGTTCGGATTTCGGGGGCGCTCGCCCCGCGCTTCATGTCGCGAGGCGCGGGATGCGCGCGAGCGCAATGCGGAGGAATTGCCGGTCGGGACAGCTGGTCGGCAGATGGATTTTGATGGCGGTCTTCATCTCGACGACGCGCGCGGCGATCTTCACGAGGCGCAGACGAAGAGTATCGAACTGAGCCGTGCGCCAAGACGAGCGCTTGGGCGCGGCCATGCGCAGGCCCCACATGATCCAATAGGCGCCGGCGTGCAGGAACAGGCGAAGCTGATTGGCCGTCGCTTTCATGCATGAGGTTCGGTCGGCGCAAAGATGCGTCTTCCAGGATTTTATATGGTTCTCGGCCTGGCCGCGCCGGCAGTAGACATCTTCATAGAGACGGCGGGCGTTGCGGGCCTCGAGATTGGTGACGACGAAGCGCGTGTCGACGCCGTCGGGCCCGGCTTCGGTTCGCGCGATGATACGCTCGACGCGGCTCCAGCTCTGCGCGCCGTCGAGGAATTCCTTGTAGCGCCGCGCCTTGCCGGCCGAAGGCGCCGCTTCGAACACGGCCTTGGTTTTGGCTTCGAGCCCGAGGATATGCGACCTCAGCGTCGTCGTCGGGGCGACGCCGAAGATGAAGTCGAGGCCATTGGCGCGGCAGAAGTCGATCGTCTCGGGCGTGCAATAATGGCTGTCGGCGCGCAGCAGAATTTTCGTTCTCGGCCAATTGGCGCGGATGCTGCGCAGCAGGCGGCGCAGGAAGCGTTCGGCCTCTTTTCCGCTGGGGCGCTTGGCCGGCCGCAGCATGGCGGACACGAAGCGGCCGGAGCCGTCGAACACGACGATCGGCTGAAAGCCATATTCGTCATGATGCGCATTGAAGAGGCGGAGTTGCTGGCCTCCATGGACGGCGTCGAAAGTGTCGTCGATGTCGAGCGTGATGCGCTCTGGAACGCGATGGAACGACTCGCAATAGAGATCGGCCATGGCGCGGCCCATGCGCAGCAGAGCGCGAGCGTCCGGCAGATTCTCGAAGCGCGAGATCGTTGATTGCGAGGCGAGCTCGCGCTCGGAAGGCGCGAGCCCTTGCGCCATCTTGAACATCGGATCGCCGCGCAGCGCCGAGGCGTCGTTGCCGTCCTCATAGCCGGCGCCGATCATGAGGAGGCGAAAGCGAATGATGTCGGCGAGCGTATGGGTGACGAGATCGGGATCGCGCGGATCACGGATGCAGCCGGCGAGCCGCTCCGCGACGCGCAGGCGCTGCTCGATCTCACGCAGCAGCAGCACGCCGCCATCGGATGACAGCAG
Organism: Methylosinus sp. H3A; assembly: GCF_015709455.1. NCBI lineage: Bacteria > Pseudomonadati > Pseudomonadota > Alphaproteobacteria > Hyphomicrobiales > Methylocystaceae > Methylosinus > Methylosinus sp. H3A. Next base: position 2,257,556 of record NZ_JADNQW010000005.1, on the reverse strand, counting down.
GCCGCCGTCGAATTTGGCGACGACAGCCTTGCCGGAAACAGGTGACAGGCCGGAAAGCGGCAGGGTAAAATCGTTCATGGCGGGGCGTGGCGGCTTCGAAATGGCGCGAGTTGGATTCGACACCCGAACTCTACGCCAAATCAAAAGGCTGTACCACCCCCGCCAACCTACGCTGAATTTTCCGGGTTAGCAACATAGTCTAACGATGCATATGAGCCTAGATAAGCAGCGAAAACGTGCTCAGTATCGCTCCGCTCGTCATCTTCTTTCTTGTTGCGTCCTTTGTAAGGCGGATTCCCGCAAATATAGGTTTCCCCGCCTTCGTTCTCGAAATCGATCTGCGCCTGGTCGAACGGCGTATGAAATAGGTCGTCGGCATGGTGCTTCACCCCTGTCCCGGTGGGAGGGCAGATGCTCTGCCAGTCGAGGCGCAGCGCGTTGCCGCAGGTGATCCAGTTCTGCGTGTCGAGCGGCAGGAACTCGGCCAAAGCCTCTTTCTGGCCGCGATAGAGGACGTCGCATTGGTATTCGGCGATGATGAGGGCCAGCCGTGCGATCTCCGCGGGGAAGTCGCGCAGCTCGATGCCGCGGAAATTGGTGAGCGGGATGTCGCTCTTGCGTCCCTCTTCGCCTCGCCGGCGGTTGATCTCTGCCTCGATCGCCCGCATCTCTTTGTAGGAAATGACGAGAAAGTTGCCCGAGCCGCATGCCGGATCGAACACGCGAATCCTCGAGATGCGCTTGCGGAGGTTCAGCAACATGCGTGGATTGTCGCCGGCCTCCTCGAGCTTCGCCCGCAGGTCATCCAGGAAGAGCGGATTGAGCACCTTCAGGATGTTGGGCACGCTGGTGTAGTGCATGCCGAGCGCGCCGCGCTCTTCGTCGTCGGCGACGGCCTGGATCATCGACCCGAAGATATCGGGGTTGATCTTCTTCCAGTCCAAGTTGCCGATGTGAAGGAGATAGGACCGTGCGATGCGGCTGAATCGGGGAACGTCGGTGTCGCCCGAAAATAGGCCGCCGTTCACATAGGGGAAGGCGTCGGCCCAGCGCGGAACCCTGGCGCTCTCACGCTCCGCCGTCTTCGTATTCATGGCGCGGAACAGCTCCCCGATCACCTCGTGGGTGTTGGACGAATCCTTCTCGCTCATCGTCTCGATCGTGGAGGTGAACAGCCTCTCCCGGCAGAAGATGTCCGTGTCCTCCGCGAAGAAGCAGAATATCAGCCGCGCCATGAAGTGGTTCATGTCATGGCGGCGCTTGGCGGCCCCCCATTCGGGATTGTCCTTCAGCAGTTCGACATACAGCTTGTTCAGGCGACTGGTGGCCCGGATGTCGAACGAGCTTTCGCGGATTTGCTTGACGGTGGAGATCCCCGCGAGCGACAGGAAGAAGCCGAAATGGTTGGGGAAATCCGAATAGTCGCAGGCGACGGTCTCGCCCGTGTTCAGATCCTCTGCCTCGAAGTCGGCGCCGTCGGTCGCGAGGATGAACTTGACCTTCGCAGATGCAGTCTTTGGGCTTTTCCTGAGCGCCGTGAGCATCGCGCCGACTTTGCCGTCCGCGCAGGCCGCGAGATGGATGTTGTTGCGCTGAAGAACGCCTCCCGTGACGTCCGAGGCATTGGACGAGCCGCTGCGGAGCCGCTTGAGCGTCGTCTCCTTGTTGCCGAAGGCGGCAAGGAAAGCGTATGGGAATTCAATGGGGTCGAACGGAGCGGCGGCAAGCGTCGAGACGGCTTCCTCGATTTCTACAGCATTCATTTTTTCGAATCCGCGGGCTCAGTCCCGATTGGAATCGCCACCGGCTCGCGACCTTTGTCAATGGCTCGGATGGGTCGAGATTGGTGCCCCACACCGCTCGGCGCCATGACCCGCGACAACCCGGCCATCAATTCGTCGGCCATCGCCGTTCCGGCGACTTTGAGAGTAGTATCCACAGGGGATATACTACTTAAAGCTTCCGAAGCCCCCCTTGATATACAAGGCAATTTTTTATTACAATTGCTTAGATTAAGCTGCGATGAAGTATCTGTTGCTTGAATGCCGCCCCGGAATCTGCTCGACTACTTAATGTCGGAGCGCCACGATTCCTCCCCGACGCGCCGGCATCCTCCTCCTCGATACCCAGGAACGACAGATGAAAGTTATTCTGATGTCGGAAGAGTCCGACGAGATTCTGAAACAGCCTCCCGAAACCGCCAAGGACGGCGGCTTCCAGGGGCTCCTCGTCAAATTGCAAAGGCAATTGAATCGCCTCACCGGCGAGCTGGAACTAACGCCGGACGATCTGCGGCGCATTCCCAAATACGCCTTCGACTACCGCAATGGCGGCTGGGAAAACCGGCTGCGCCGCGCGTTCGAGCGGGTCCTTGGACCGAAATTAGGACGCGCGTAGGCGCTCCATGGCCGTGCCGGCGTATTGCGGATCGATCTCGATCCCGACGCCGGCGCAGCCGAGCCGCTCGGCGGCGACCAGCGTCGATCCCGCGCCCAGGAACGGATCGAGGACCGTCGCCGCCGTCTTCCCGTGCAGGCGGATACACCGCTCGGGAAGCTCGACCGGAAAGCCTGCGGGGTGGTCGAACTTCTGCGCCTTCGAGCGCACGGTCTTGTATGGGATGAACCACACATTCCCAGCGCAGCGCTTGTCCCGGTCGTGCCCCCACCGCGCGATGTTGCTCTTATCCTTGAAAGGGACGCCGACGGCGAGACGGTCGAGCCGCACGCTCCCGGTCTTCGTGAAGTGGAAGATCGACTCGTGGTTGTTGTTGAGGAAGCGCTGGCCGGCGATCGGCTTGAAGTGGCCGACGGAATCGTCGCCGATGCTGATCGACTTCACCCAGGTGAAATTGTTCTGAAGCGTGAACGCCTCGCGGAAGACGTTCGCGACGTCCATCGCAAGCCAGGGGTCGGCGTTCGTGCTGCCGACGTTGAGGAAGAAGGACCCGTCATCCTTCATCACGCGCTCGATCGCAGCGGCGATCCGTCTCAGCCACTCCAGATATTCCTCGCGCGGCCTCTTGTCGTCGTAGGACCGGTAGGCGACGCCGATGTTGTAAGGAGGCGACGTGACGACGACGTCGGTGCTTCCGGCCTCCATGCGCGCCAATTCATCCTCGCAGTCGCCGAGGACAATCTCCTGCCGTCCCACCATCCATGAGCGCGATCGGGCTTCCGCCTGACGAACCGCGCGATTACCATCAAGAACTTGCAACATCGACGTCCAGCCGTTCAATTCGGAGTCAAGCATCTTACCGAATTCGCGGCAGGGTACAAGGCTTATGGTTAATCAATTATTTACGCCACTCTCGGGATTCGTCGCTCGCGTCGTCCCATCCGTCGAACCATGCCTCCCACACCGTGGTCCCGTAGTCGGTCTCGTCGAAGGGATTCATGTGCCGGGGAACGCCGCGCGCGAAACCCTCAATTCCGAGCCGATACGGGTCCGGATCGTTGTCGTTGACGGGGTCCGTCGCGGATAGCGCCATGCCCCCCTAGGTAGCACGGCAGCGCTTTACGGAAAATGCCCGATGATATGGGCTATCGATCACCGGTCCAGACCGCGACCCCATCCTCTGTGTCCAACGTTTCATTGCAGCGCGGAGGTTCCCTTCGCCGCTATTCGGGCTTCATCGCGCGCGGCATACGACCCACTCGAGCCTGTCCTTCTCGGCCACCGCGACCTCTTCCTGCCAGTGTATATTGGTCGTAGTCAGCCGAGCGGTGTGAGCTCCCAGAGGAAGAGGTCGGACCGATTTCCGTGACGGGTCGAGCGCTAGAGAAGAGGCCTCCAGCGCCCGTCATGGAGATCAACCCTATGACCAAGTCAGCTATTTTGGATACTCCGCACGATCGGGCCGCCGGCTACAAAGTGGACGTACATCGGGGCGAACGAATCGGCCGCGTGTCCTCGGAATGGTTCTCCCGGCCGCCAGACGAGCGCTTCCTGTCCCTGTCAGACCTCTACGCGGCAGCGCGCGGCCGGACCGAGCGCAGCCGCACTCGGACGGTGGAGAGCGCGGCGATCCGGGTGGGGGCCGACCGCGGTAACGCGGAGCGCCTCACTCTCACATTGCCCGGCTCGGACGCGCCGATCGCGCCGACGCATTGGAGCTTCGGTCAGCTCGCGAGCCTGGTCGGCGCGCCGGCCGCCTACCTCCGCCAGCTCCCGGCGCCACTCGCCGGCATCAACCTCCAATACGGCTTGACGTCGAATCGCGCCGAGCAAGTGAAGACGTTGGAGATCGAAGATGGCCGCGTCGAACTGCGAGCCGTGACCGGCCCCGACTATGGCCGCATCTACGACCATGAACTTGTCGAGGCCGTGCAGCGCATCGCGGGCAACGGCACGGGCGATACGCGCTGGAAGGTGCCGGGCGTGCTCGACTGGTCGACCGGCGTCTACCATCCGCACGTCGATATCACGCAGGACACGACGACCCTGTATGCCTCGGACCGCGACGTCTTCCTCTTTCTCGTGGACGATCTCAATCCGATCGAAGCCGGTCGGCTGCCGGACGGCTCGCCTGATCTTTATTTCCGCGGCTTCTACTGCTGGAATTCCGAGGTCGGCGCAAAGACGCTCGGCATCGCGAGCTTCTATCTCCGCGCGGTTTGCCAAAACAGGAATCTTTGGGGCGTCGAAGATTTCGAGGAAATCACCATCCGCCACTCGAAATACGCCGCCTCCCGCTTCGCACATGAGGCCGCCCCGGCGCTGACCCGCTTCGCCGATTCCTCACCCATGCCATTCGTGAACGGCATCAAGGCCGCGCGGGAAAAGATCGTCGCCCGAACCGACGAGGACCGCGACGAGTTCCTGCGACGGCGCGGCTTTTCCAAGAAGGAGACGGCGAAGATCATTGATACCGTCTTGGCCGAGGAAGGTCGAAAGCCCGAGAGCATCTTCGATTTCGTGCAGGGCATCACTGCCGTGGCGCGGAACAAGACACATCAGGACGCCCGTCTCGATCTGGAGGGTCGCGCCAAGAAGCTCCTCGATCGCGCAGCTTGAATTCCGGAAAGCCGGAGACGCGGAAATCCGTATCTCCGGCTTCGTGCATTTCCGCATCTGCTGATCCTCTTTCCCGTGGCGTCGTCCTCAGAGTCAGAGGGCGGCGCCGCGCTTCGTGACGGGCTGCGAGCCGAGAGAGAGGCTTTCGGCCGCCTGTCACGGAGTTCATCCCCATGACTACTGCCGTTCACAAGATCACACTGTCATCCTCGCGCGACATTCCTTTCAACAAGCTCGTCCTCTCCCAGGCGAATGTCCGACGCGTGAAGGCCGGCGTCTCGATCGAGGAACTCGCCGAGGACATCGCTCGGCGCACACTGCTCCAGGGCCTGAACGTCCGGCCCGTGCTCGACGCTGACGGCGCCGAGACCGGCATGTTCGAAATTCCCGCGGGCGGTCGCCGCTATCGGGCGCTCGAGCTTCTGGTCAAACAGAAGCGGCTCGCCAAAACGGCGCCTGTCCCCTGCGTCGTCCGGGATCCCATGAGCGACATCCTCGCGGAAGACGACTCGCTCGCCGAGAATGTCCAGCGCGCGCCGCTGCACTCGCTCGATCAATTCCGAGCCTTTCAGACGATGCGGGCGAAGGGAAAGTCCGAGGAGGACATCGCCGCGGCCTTCTTCATCGGCGTCAATGTCGTGAAGCAGCGCCTGCGGCTGACCAGCGTGTCGGAGAAGCTCCTCGACATCTATGCCGAAGACGGAATGTCGCTGGAGCAGTTGATGGCCTTCACTGTCTCGTCGGACCATGCTCGCCAGGAGCAGGTCTGGGCGGCGCTGGAAAAGTCCTGGTCGAAAGAGCCTTATCAGATTCGGCGCATGCTGACGGAAAAAGCCGTGCGCGCCGCTGACCGGCGAGCCGTCTTCGTAGGTCTCGATGCCTATGAAGCGGGGGGCGGAATCGTCATGCGCGACCTGTTTCAGCACGACGACGGCGGCTGGCTGGAAAATGTCGCCTTGCTCGACAGCCTCGTCGTCGAGAAGTTGAAGGCTGCCGCCGAAACGGTCGCCGCCGAGGGCTGGAAATGGGTCGAGGTCGCGATCTCTTTTCCATTCGGACATACGAATGGGCTGAGAGAACTCGTCGGCGCGCCCACCGAGTTGACGGGCGACGAACAGGCGACGATCGACTCGCTCGCGGCCGAGCATGAGAGCCTGGAAATCGAATATGAAAGAGTGGACGAGCTGCCGGAGGATGTAGACCGGCGATTGGGTGAAATCGAGACTGCGCTCGCCGAATTGCAAAATCGACCGCGGAGCTTCGACCCGACCGAGGTCGCGCACGCCGGAGCATTCGTCAGCATCGACGCCGAAGGCCTTCTATCTATTGATCGCGGCTATGTACGGCACGAGGACGAGGCGCCCGCTCATGAGGAGAACACGAACGAGGATGCGGGCACAGTCGAATTGTCACCAGCCATTGCTCCCGCCGTGCAGCAGACCGTCACCACCATTGGAGGACGCCCGGTCGACTCGGAGGACGGCGAAACCGACGCGCTCGCGCCATTGCCCGAGCGGCTGATGATCGAGCTGACGGCGCACAGAACATTGGCGCTGCAGAACGCCGTCGCGAATAATCCGAACGTCGCCATCACGGCGCTGCTGCACAAGCTCGTCGCCGACACCTTCCATTACGCGGCGACTTCGGCCTCCGGCTTGGAAATTTCCTTGCGGCAGATCGCCTTTCCGATCCAGCCCACGGATCTGAAGAACAGCGCCAGCTCACATGCGATCGCGGAGCGGCAGGATGCGTGGAAATCGAGCATTCCCAGGGACGATCAGGCGCTCTGGGATTGGCTCGTCGACCTCGACGACGCGCATCGCCTCGCGTTGCTCGCGCATTGCGTCAGCCATGGCGTCAACGCCCTCCATGAGAAGACGGACCGCTATGGTGGCGGCGCGGTCACGGCGCATTCGGTACAACAGCGCTTGAAGAATGCCGACCGGCTCGCTCGGGCGGTCGGCTTGAACATGGTCGACGCCGGTTGGAAGCCGACAGTCGACAATTATCTCGGTCGCGTGCCGAAGCGACGAATCCTGGACGCCGTCCGCGAGGCCAAGGGCGAACGCGCCGTCCAGCTCATCGAACATCTGAAAAAGAGCGAGATGGCGGTCGAAGCCGAACGCCTGCTCGCCGACTCCGGCTGGTTGCCGGAGCCTTTGAGGCTCGACGAAGGTGTGCAGGACGAGTTCTCGGCAGGCGAAGCAGCCGACGAATCCGAAGAGCTGCCTGAGTTTCTGTCGGACGATGAAACGGACGAGAGCGTCGATTCCGATTGTGGCTGAATGATCTTTCGGCGGAGCGCTGCAACGCGCTCCGCCATTTTTCATGCCGGCGATCAAGAACTCCATCGTCACGCTTGTGCCTCCGCCATCGCGCGATTCCAGATGAGCCGCTCGTACGCGGCCCGTTGGAGACGCCGGGAGAGGAAGAGTCCGGCCAGGAGGGAGGCGAGCCGGCGGGTCCGAGAGAGAGCGCCAGTTGGCTCGTCCGCTCCCGCTCTCCCGAGAACTCTTCCATGTCCAAAATGTCCGATCCCGCGCCCGTCGAGGCGTCCACGACTCTCGTCCGCCACGTCGCGACGGGCGCCGTGATCGCCGACGCGGCTCGCCGTCTCCTTCCCCATCTAGAACATGGCCGACGCGTCGACGCCGCAATCCTGCGCGCAGCGATGGAATCCGCCTTCGGTGCATCGGACACTTCCGGCGCCTGGGACTGGAAGATGGGCTATGACGCCTGCGAGGCGGCGACAGTCCTTTTCCTGCGCAAATACGGAAAGGCGATTTTCCGCAAAGCCGACTCTCCGGCCGCCACACTTCCGATGCTGTCGAAAATCGCAAACCGCTTGCCGACGCATACGCGCAGATCGGAGGAAAGCGACACCTTCCAGCAATTCTCGACGCCGATCCCGCTTGGCCACGCGGTTCTCGCCGCTGCGGCGATTTCGCCCTCCGACCGAGTTCTCGAACCGTCGGCCGGCACGGGACTGCTCGCCGTTCTCGCGGAGATGGCCGGCGCATCCCTCATTCTCAACGAGATCGCCGACACCCGCGCGGAGCTTCTCTCTCTTCTTTTTCCCTCCGTTCCGGCCACCCGCTTCGATGCGGCGCAGATCGACGATCATCTCGATCCGGCAATCGTTCCTTCCGTCGTGCTGATGAACCCGCCGTTTTCGGCAATGGCGAATGTGTCCGGCCGCATGGCGGACGCCGCCCACCGTCACATCGCCTCTGCCTTCGCGCGGCTGGCCGATGGCGGACGCCTCGTCGCGATCACGGGCGCGAACTTCGCGCCCGACGCTCCCGTTTGGCGAGACGCATACATTGGCCTCCAGCAACGTGGCCGCGTCGTCTTTTCCGCCGCGATCGATGGCGCCGTCTACACCAAGCACGGCACGACCATCGAGACGCGGCTTACGATCATCGACAAACTGCCAGCGGACGACCCGAGAGTCTTTCCGGCGTCGCACGGCGCGGCGCCCGATGTCGCGACGCTCCTCGCCTGGATCGGCGAGCTGGCGCCGCCGCGCCTGCCGGTCGCCTTGCCGGCGCCGGCCAGCGGTCCGCGGCCGCGCACGGCGCCAGCCGTTTCCGTTCGAAACGCTCCGGTTCGCCGAGAGACGCTCGCCGGCGCGCCCGAGGGCGCCGCGCTCACCTATGAGATCGTCGACTGGACGCCGCCGGAAGGCGCTCGCCTGACGGATGCGATCTATGAAGAATACGGATTGCAGTCGATCCGCATTCCCGGCTCTCAGGCGCATCCCACCAAGCTGGTGCAATCCGCTGCGATGGCCTCGGTCTCGCCGCCGAAGCCGAGCTATCGGCCACGCTTGCCGGCGAACATCGTCTCGGACGGCCCGCTCTCCGACGCTCAGCTCGAAACAGTGATTTATGCCGGAGAAGCCCATTCGGCGTTTCTCGCCGGCTCGTGGACGGTCGACGAGACCTTCGACGTCGTCGCGGCGGCGCGCGACGAGGCGAAGAACGCCGTCCACTTCCGGCGCGGCTTCATGCTCGGCGATGGGACCGGCGCCGGCAAGGGGCGCCAATCGGCAGGCGTGATCCTCGACAATTGGATGCAGGGCCGCCGCAGGGCGCTGTGGATCTCCAAATCCGACAAGCTGCTCGAGGATGCGCAGCGCGACTGGTCGGCGCTCGGCATGGAGCGCCTGCTCGTCACGCCGCTCTCGCGCTTCCCCCAGGGCAAGCCGATCTCGCTGCAGGAAGGTATCCTATTTTTGACCTACGCTACGCTGCGATCCGACGAGCGCGGCGAGAAGGTTTCCCGCGTGCGGCAGATCGTCGAATGGTTGGGCTCCGATTTCGACGGGGTCATCATCTTCGACGAGAGCCACGCCATGCAGAACGCCGCCGGCGGCAAGGGCGAACGCGGCGACCAGGCCGCCTCGCAGCAGGGCCGCGCAGGACTTCGTCTCCAGCACGCGCTGCCGAATGCGCGCGTCGTCTATGTCTCGGCGACCGGCGCCACCACGGTCCATAATCTCGCTTACGCCCAGCGCCTCGGCCTCTGGGGCGGCGAGGATTTCCCCTTCGCGACGCGCGCCGAATTTGTGGAGGCGATCGAAGCCGGCGGCGTCGCGGCCATGGAGGTGCTCGCCCGCGACCTTCGCGCCCTCGGCCTCTATACGGCGCGCTCTCTCAGCTATGAGGGCGTCGAATATGAGCTGGTCGAGCATCGGCTGACGCCGGAGCAAATCCGCATCTATGATTCCTACGCTGCAGCCTTCGCCGTCATTCACAATAATCTCGACGCCGCCATGCAGGCGGCGAACATCACCGGCGCGACCGGGACTCTCAACCGGCAGGCCAAAGCCGCCGCGCGATCGGCGTTCGAATCCGCCAAGCAGCGCTTCTTCGGTCATCTGCTGACGAGCATGAAGACGCCGACGCTGATCCGCTCGATCGAGCGCGATCTGGAGGAAGGACACGCCACCGTCGTCCAGATCGTTTCGACCGGCGAAGCTTTGATGGAGCGCCGCCTCTCGGAAATTCCGACCGAGGAATGGAACGACGTCCAGGTCGACATCACGCCGCGCGAATATGTTCTCGACTATCTCGCCCATTCCTTCCCGGTGCAGCTCTACGAGCCCTTCACCGACAACGAGGGCAATCTGTCGTCGCGGCCCGTCTTTCGCGACGGCCAGCCGGTCGAGAGCCGCGAGGCGGTCGCCCGCCGCACTGCTCTGATCGAAAAGCTCGCCTCGCTATCGCCGGTTCCCGGCGCGCTCGACCAGATCGTCCAGCGCTTCGGGACCGACATGGTCGCCGAGGTGACGGGGCGCTCGCGGCGCATCGTGCGCAAGGGCGACCGCCTCGCGGTCGAGAGCCGCGCCGGCTCGGCCAATCTCGCCGAGACCGCCGCCTTCATGGACGATCAAAAGCGCATCCTCGTCTTTTCGGACGCCGGCGGCACCGGGCGCAGTTACCATGCCGAGCTCTCCGCTCGGAATCGACGGCTTCGCGTCCATTATCTGCTCGAGCCGGGATGGAAAGCCGATACCGCCATCCAGGGCCTCGGTCGCACCAATCGCACCAATCAGGCGCAGCCGCCGCTGTTTCGTCCGATCGCGACCGATGTGAAGGCGGAGAAGCGCTTTCTCTCGACTATTGCGCGCCGGCTCGACACGCTCGGCGCGATCACAAGGGGCCAGCGCCAGACCGGCGGTCAGGGCCTGTTCCGTCCCGAGGACAATCTCGAAAGCCATTACGCGCGCGACGCGCTGCGGCAGCTCTATCTGCTGCTCGCCCGCGGCAAGATCGAGGGCTGTTCCTTGCAGACATTCGAAGAGGCGACGGGATTGTCGCTGACGGATTCCAACGGGATCAAGGACGATCTGCCGCCGATCACCACCTTCCTCAATCGATTGTTGGCGCTGACCATCGAGCTCCAGGGCGTCCTCTTCACGGCCTTCGAGCAATTGCTGAACGCCAAGGTCGAAGGCGCCATCGCGGCCGGCGTCTATGACGTCGGACTCGAGACGCTGCGGGCCGAGAGTTTCCTCGTCACCGATCGCCGGACCATTTACGTCCATCCCGGCACGGGAGCGGAGACGCGCCTCCTGACCATCACGCAGCGCGAGCGCAATCATCCCCTGACGCTCGATCGGGCGTTCGATCTTCTCGCCGATCGGCGCGCTGTGCCGCTCGTCAACGAGCGCTCGGGCCGAGCGGCGATCCAACTGCCTGCGCCGTCGCTGATGCTCGACGATGGCGAGATCGAGCGGCGCGTGCGCCTCGTCCGTCCGATGGAGCAGCATTATCCATCTTTGAAGATGATGGAGGAAAGCCATTGGACCGAGGCCGACCGGGACGCATTCGCCGCCGTGTGGAGCGCCGAGGTCGCTGCGGTGCCGGAATTTTCTGACAGCACGATCCACATCGTCGCCGGCCTGCTTCTGCCGATCTGGAAACGGCTGCCGAAGGATTCGACGCGGGTCTATCGCCTTCAGACCGATGACGGCGAGCGCATCATCGGCCGCCGGGTCACGCCCGCCTGGGTCGCGGGAGCTCTCGCGAGCGGCGCAGTCGATCTGTCCGTAGAGGACGCCTTCGCTGCCCTGACGGATGGCCGCACCGTTCTCCACCTCGCCGAGGACCTCCAACTTCGCCGCGTTCGCACCATGGGCGCGCACCGCATCGAGCTGTCGGGATTCACCGATGCGATGCGCGAGCGCCTCTCCGCCTACGGGCTGTTCCACGAGATCATCTCCTGGAAGCTGCGCATGTTCGTGCCCGTCGACGCGAGCGGCGTCGCAGTGCTGGCGCAACTGATGGAGCGCTATCCGCTCCAGCGCGTCAGCGAAAGGGAGGCAGCGTGACATGCCTCGTCGCGACGCCTCCGATCTGGCGCAGCGTCTCGGCCGTCAGGCCGAGGCGGTGTGCCGTCATTATCTCCACAATGGACATCGTGAAGGCCGTTATTGGTTGGTGGGCGATGTTCGCAACACGCCGGGCCGCTCCATGTTCGTCCGGCTGATCGGGACGAAGTGCCGCAAGGGCGCCGCCGGCAAATGGACCGACGCCGCGACGGGCGAGCACGGCGATCTGCTCGACGTCATCCGGGAGAGTTGCGGCTTCGCCGATTTCAAGGACACTGTCGAAGAGGCGCGCTCGTTCCTCAGACTGCCGCGTCCGGAGCCGGAGCCGATGATGAAGAAGACAAGAATACGTTCGGCGCCGGCCGACTCCCGGGAGGGGGCAAGGCGGCTTCTCGCCATGTCGCAGCCGATTTCCGGGACTCTCGTGGAAACGTATCTGCGCAAACGCGGCATTACGGCTTTGCACGAAGCCGGAACGCTCCGCTTTCATCCGCACTGCTACTATCGACCGGACGAGCACTCTCCGACCGAAGTCTGGCCGGCGATGATCGCCTCCGTCACGGATCTCGACGGGCGCCTGACCGGCGTGCATCGCACTTGGCTCGATCCTCGTGGCTTCTCGGAGACGACGCTCGGAAAGGCGCCGATCGAAACGCCGAGACGGGCGATGGGCGATCTCAACGGCCATGCTGTGCGCTTCGGCGTGGCAGGCGAGGTCATGGCGGCGGGCGAAGGCGTCGAAACCGTTCTGTCGCTGCGATCGGCGCTTCCGACCATGCCGATGGCGGCGGCGCTCTCGGCGGCGCATCTCTCCGCCATCCTCTTCTCCGACACATTGCGCCGACTCTATATCGCGCGAGACGACGATCCGGCCGGCGACGCCGCGGTGACGGCCTTGATCGACCGGGCACAGCAGCTCGGGATCGAGGCAATCGTGCTATCTCCGGCGCTCGGCGATTTCAACGAAGATCTGCGGCTGCTCGGGCTCGATGCGTTCCGGGCGGCCGTACGTGTGCAGATCGCCCCGCAGGACGTCGCGCGCTTCATGGAGCTGGCGGCATAGGCCCGGGCTGAAGGGCGGACGCTCACTGCCGGCAGATTCACGTCGCGACGAATGATGACGTTTCCTGAATTGTCGGAGAGGTCCGCCCCCACGGCCTTCTTCAGAGGGCGATCGATCGGCAAGCGGCTCGGATCAGCAACGGCTGCGGCCGGCTATTTTCCGGCGCGGCCTGCGGCCGCTTTCCATCGCGAGGCAAAATAGCCGTCCTCCGCCGTCCTCCGCTGCGCTGCGGCCCTTCGCTTCGCTGCGGGTGCAGGTCCGCTCCGCCTGCCGCTTTCGTCGCCATGAAGGCCGCGATGGGCGCGGTCGATCCGACGAAAGGAAGCGCTATGATCACCGATCTCAACGATGAGCGCCACGAGCCGCCGCACGCCTCATCCCCGACCGACCATATCCTCCAGGAACTCCAGCTCTACGGCTATCGCCCCTTTCAGGACGAACCCGATCCGAGGCCATTGCCGGAAGGTCGCATCGTCTCGGGAGCCGTCGTCGACATCTTCGACGCGATGATCGCGGCATTGCAGGACACCCGCCTCGAGCCGGATCTCGGCGACCTGCTCTGGTCGACCGTCAATCTCTTTCACCGCGCCGTGGAGCGGATCGAGCGCGAGCTCGACGACAATGAGCAGGCGCAACGCCGATCGCAGCGCGAGCAGGATGGCGGCGAGGTGAAATCCGTCGAACTGGAGCGCCTCACCGCGGAAGGGCAGACGCTCCTCGAGCGCCGGGACGCTTTCGAGCTGATGCGCGATCAGGCCGCCGAGCATTACGAGCGCCAAACGGGATCGTCCTGGCGACCGCGCAGCGGATCGATGATCAATCACCGCAATCTCACCTCGGCGATGATCGACAGCCGGGACTTCCTCGCAGCGAAGAAGCGCTCCGAGAACGAGGTGCTCCTGCCGGCCGGTCCGAAGATCGCCGCCACCGGCGGCCTCGACTTCAACGACCATCGCCTGATCTGGGCCAAGCTCGACCAGGTTCACGCCAAGCATCCGGACATGGTGCTGCTGCATGGCGGCAGTCCGAAAGGCGCCGAACGGATCGCCGCCCGCTGGGCCGATCACCGCAAGGTTCCGCAGATCGCCTTCAAGCCCGACTGGACCAAGCACGCGAAGGCGGCGCCCTTCAAGCGCAACGACGCGATGCTGGAAATCCTGCCGATCGGCGTCATCGTCTTTCCCGGAACCGGCATCCAGGAGAACCTCGCCGACAAGGCTCGCAAGCTAGGTATTCCGGTTTGGCGTTTCGGAGCAGGCGGCGCGTGACAGGCTGTGTGAAAACTCGAAGGAGCCTCCTCATCGACGAGGCTCCTTCGGCCGTGAACCAACTCTATTCCTCAGCTCGCCTGTGCCCGGAGATTGATGCTCCGGATCATGTTGTAGGCCAGAACGGAGAGCGCCATTTCCGTTCTCGTCGCCGGAAGGCCTCGGGTCAGGAATCGGCCCGACATCATTCGCTTCATCGTTCCGAACGGATGCTCGACCGAACATCGTCGCTGCCGCATTAGCCCCGGATCGGCGACGACGCGCGCCGACATTCTCTCCAGAGCATCTTCGTTTTGGTGTCGACTGACCCAGCGAACCTCCGCCTGTGTGCAGCGCGGTTTCAGTGCGCAGCCCGAGCAATCCTTCGACACATAGTAGTAGCCGTTTCGATTGACGCCGCCTTTGCGCCGCAACAGGCGTCCCTCAGGGCAAGTGTATTGATCGTGAGCCGCGTCGTATGTGAAGTCGGCGCGGTCGAACTGAGTGCCGTCGCCGCGATTGTTGACCGAACGCTTGGCCGCGACGCAGGCAGTGATGCCATCAACTTCGCAGGCCGCTGCCGCGTTGCCATTAGAGTAGCCCGTATCGGCCACGACGATCAGCTCCTCTCGTTCGAGCAGATCGCGCGCGGCTTTTGCTATCGGGTGAAGCATGCGCGTGTCGTTCACCTCGTCTGTGACTTCGTGATGGACGATGAAGCCGGTGTCGGCGTCGACCGCGGTCTGGACATTGTACGACGGCGGCTTCCCGCCTCGGCCGAACCCCATCGGCCGCGCGTCGAGCTCGCCATCGACAACCAGGCTGCGCGCGTCCTGATCGAGACGCGCTGACAGTCGATCCAGGTCGACTCGACGCTCTTTTAGCGCCACGATCGCCTTTGCGATCGCGTCGGGATCGTCGGCAGGTTCGTTCGCGTCTGTTTTGTCGAGGTCGGAAAGGTAACTCGCGATACGAGCGTCGACCTTATCTGTCTCCTCTGCGATCCGGCGTCGGTCCATGACGCGAATCGGGCTGGCCGCCGCACGGAACTTCGCGCCATCGATGGCTAGGAGCCTGGCGGTGAAAAGCCCCTGATCCCGGCAGAAAAGCACAAAAGCGCGGCAGGCGCCGACGATCGCGGCTCCATTGTCTCGCCTGAAGTCCGCAATTGTCTTGTGATCTGGCGCCAGCCGGCGAACGAGCCACATCAGTTCGAGATTTCGCCGGCATTCGCGCTCTAGTCGTCGCGAGGAGCGGAGTTCATTGAGATAGCCGTAGATGTAAAGCTTCAACATGTCTCTGGGATCGTAGCCCGGTCGACCAATTGACGCTGGAACGGCCCGTCCGAAACGCAGAGCTGAGAAATCGAGTTGGTTGACAAAAACATCGATGGCCCGAACGGGCGCAGTTTTCTCAACATAATCTTCGATAGCAGGCGGCAGTAAAGCTGACTGATGCCGATCATCTCCGGTAACGTAGCTCATATCTGCTCCAGATTGAATTATATACTTAAATTTATACACTGATTTGGTGAAATGCGCGAGGAAAAGGAGCCCCGTTGAGAACGAAGCTCAGGAGGTTTTCACACAGCCTGGTGAGCGCCGCCGACCCTCAGAGCCGGAAATGCGCCAAAACGCAAAAGCGTGTCGCCGCCTCTCCGTAAAGCCGTATTTCAGTTGGGCGCGCCGATCACGGCGATCCTCGCCGCGCGCGCGTAATATGCCAATCGTTCTCGATGATCTCATTAAGCAATGCCTTCATGTCGCTCAAATCCGAGCCGGACTGAAACGGCCCGGCTGTTCCTCGATCGCCAGCGCCGCGATGGCGAACGCCTTCTTCACGAGATGGAGATCTCGTCCCGTGAACTCCGCGATGCCGACCTCCTGAGCCGTTCGCTCTGCAGATGCACGTGGTCCGCCGACAATAGAGGAGGTTCGAGCAATCCGCGACCGGGCTTCATGATTTCGAAGCAATCGACTCCTGCCGGCGAGCGCCACCCCGCTCTGATCGGCGCTGATCCTCTATCCGACCGATGGCCTGACGCCATCAACCCTCGAGGGGTCGGCTACGCGAGCGTGCCGCCGCTTCGGTTTCACCTGCGCGGTGATCGCGGCCATCGGCCGGACACATCGGGCGCCTGTCGAGCGGGGATGGCCCCCGCCTCAGCACAGGAGCCGATCAATGTCTCGAAACCTCACCTTCGCCCACGCTCGCGGTTGGGACCTCGCGAACACCCTCATGATCTGCGTCGTCGTCTTCCATGACGGAGTGGGCGACTATGGCGTCATGCCGTCGAGCGAATACGACGGCGATCCCGCCGCCATCGTCCATGAATTCGATCCCTTCCAATCATGAAGGAAGCTGCGATCATGAGCGGCGAAAATCCTACGGGGATTTTCGCTCGCCCTGTCTCATCTTTCCGGCTAGACTCGCCGCTGCGCCGTGGCGGTGGTGGAAGGCGGCTCGTCAGACCTTTGTCTCACGGAGACCACCGCCATGATCATCTTCGGACCTCTGCTCGTGATCGCCGGCATCGGCTTTTTCTGCTGGCTGCTGTTCACGCTTGCCGTCTTCGCGCTCCCCTTCTATGCCGGCCTGACGGTAGGCGTCTGGGCTTTTCACACGGGCGCCGGCTGGATCGGCGGTGCCGTCGTTGGCGTCATCACCGCAGGCGTGACGTTTGGCGTCGGGCAATTGGCGCTCGCTTTCGTTCCCTGGACCTGGCTCCGGCTCGCCATCGTACTCGTCTATGCTGCGCCGGCGACGGTCGCCGGCTATTACGCCACGCACGGAATTGCCCAGATGGCTATGCCGTCGGCGACATGGCAGATGATCTTTTCGCTCGTCGGCGCGGTCGCAGTTGGGGTAACCGCTTTGATCCGCATCACTGGAGCGACCCCGCCGGGGCGGGACGAAGCGCGTCTTGTCCGGGCCTGATGCAGTTGCGGCAGCTCCAACCGGCGGATGTCGATCTGCGACCCTCCGAGTTCATCGTCGTGACACGACGGCTATGATGGCGGCGAATTCGAATCGTCGTGACGAGCCAGTCGAAACCGTGATGCTCCTCGAAGAAATCCTTTGGCGAGAGCGATCTCATGGTCGTCCGACAATCAACGGCGAGGGAGGCATTTCGATATGCGGCTCGAAAGCGACGACGAAATTTTATAGCCGGACAGAGGATGGTCATCATCGTCGGCACTCGTCGCCGAATCTTTACGGTCGTACGCCGTCGCCGAATTCTCCCCGATCCCCGTCGGGCCAAGCGCTCCATAACGGCCTCTTTGATGGGCGGATCTGGCCGAAGGCCGGCTGCGCCTCGATCGCCTATGCGGCAATGGCGCCGATCGACTTTCTTCCCCTGACGGCTGCGCCGTCATTCCTCGCGAAACAACAAAGTCGCTCTCGCGCCATCCTCCGCTGACGCTGCGGTCGCGAGCGATGCCGCGTCGATCGCCTCCGGCCCTTCGATCGCCATCGAGGCCGCAATGGCGCGGGCTCGGAACTTCAGATCGAGGAGAATTTAAAATGGCGACCATCGGCACCTTCAAGAAGACCGGCAACAACGAGTTCACCGGCGAAATCGTCACCCTTTCCGTCCAAGCGAAAAACGTTCGCATCGTCCCCGAAACGAGCCGCTCCGGCGAGAATGCGCCGAGCCACCGTGTCTACGTGGGCCGCGCCGAGATCGGCGCCGCCTGGTCCAAGCGCTCCAACGAGGGTCGCGATTATCTCGGCCTCAAGCTCGATGATCCGAGCTTCACCGCCCCGATCTTCGCCAACCTTTTCGACGACGAGAGCGGCGAAGGCTACAGCCTGATCTGGTCCCGCCCGAGCCGCCGCAACGGCGATTGACCGATATCGCGCCCCGCCTTCCCGGCGGGGCGCGTGCCTTGCAACCGAGCGCGCTTTGGCTCCACGAAAGCGAAAAAATGACCCATTGTGGTCATTCGTTTTCCCATCCAAGGAGCGACTCTAAAAGCTCAGTGCAAGTCGCGCCCACATGACTGCAAGCGTAATGCAGCTCACAGCATAGGACGCGAAACGAAGCGGTACGTAATTGAAGACGACGTAGATCGTCGCGTGAACGACTCGGCTCGCCACATAGATCCATGCAAGAGAGACTTGGGAGGTGTCGACACCGTGAAGAGCGATCGTGAGGAGCGCCACGACGTAGAAGAGCGTTGGCGCCTGCATCAGGTTGTCGAAGGCCCGAGCCGGGCGCTCGATCCATTCGTCCGGCGCGCCGTCGCCGTAGTCTCGGAAATATTTCACCGACGCGGCTCCCAGCAGCACGGCGACATTGCGGGAGATCACCATGAGCAGCCAGACTGCGCCGGTCAGAGCGAACATCGCGGTCATAGGAACAACGATTTCTCGCGGTTCGGCCGGCGTTGGCGCCAGAGTGGAAGCCCACCTGACGAGGACGACGCCTGCCGCGATGACGATCGCGATGGCGAGATATTCGCGCAGGCTCGGACGCTCAAAGTCTTTTCTGCCCGACATCATGCTCTCCTTCCCTCCCGCCATGTCGCGTGAATGCTACTCACCGCCTCGCGGCTGGGCGTAGCGGAACGGCTCTCGCCAAAGAAGCAGACCGAGGGCGAGCGTCCAGAGGAGAAACAATGTTGCGAGTGTCTGGAAACCATAGCGCTCGGTCCAGGCGCTCGCTCCCGAAAACGCTTTGAGAAGGCCGACGCTGAGCGATATGGACGCGCCCAACGCAACACCTGTCGCCCCGATCCAGCGAGGATAGCGCTGCGACAAGAATAGTGCGCCACCGAGCAGCGCGACCCCAAGCCAATATACGAAGGTCGCCGCGGTGGCCGTAGCTTCGACAAAACCCGCAAGAGCGAGGGCCCCGCCGCCGCTCCCGGCTCTCGTCGTTTCCGCGAGCGGCGTGAGTGACGCCTCAGCGGCAAACACGCAGAGCCAAAGAGCGAGCCCCAAAGTCAGCATGTGAACGCTCAGCGATCCCCAATCGCTCGCGGTATCTGACCCGGAAATGCGAAGCGTTGTTGCAAGCGCCAAATATCCGAGCTGCATGAGCACCATGCCAGTGATTAGGCCCCAATGGACGAGTGTCCAGCCAGACGAGGTCGCGGCGTTCCTCACGATTCCCGCCGGTTCCGCGAGTTCTGGGTGCATACCATTCGAAACGCCTGTTACAATCGCTCCCAGGATAGCGCAAACAGCACCCATGCGGCGTAAGGTAATGTTT
Organism: Methylosinus sp. H3A; assembly: GCF_015709455.1. Taxonomy (NCBI): domain Bacteria; kingdom Pseudomonadati; phylum Pseudomonadota; class Alphaproteobacteria; order Hyphomicrobiales; family Methylocystaceae; genus Methylosinus; species Methylosinus sp. H3A. The sequence continues at coordinate 2,238,174 of NZ_JADNQW010000005.1, read as the reverse complement.
TCCATGATGTTCCTTTCGAGAGTCTCACTCTCGGCGAGTTTCATCCCACGCAGTCAATTGCAGTTCGCAACTGATTGCAAATTTGCTTGTGCTTTGCAAGCAATATTCATAAAGCTGGACGGATGACCCGAAACGCCACGTCGCCGCGACGCTCGAACTGCCCTCTGAATGTCTGTCTCGAAATTTTCGGAGACCGATGGACGCTGCTCATCGTCCGCGATCTGCTCTTCAAGCAGCGGCACGAATTCAAGGACTATCTCGCCGCTAAGGAGAAAATCGCTTCCAATATTTTGTCGGACCGGCTGCGGAGGCTCGAAGAAAACCAGATCATCACTAAGTCGGTCCATCCAGCCGATGCGCGCAGGGTGGATTATAGACTGACTGACAAAGGATTGGATCTTGCTCCGCTACTTTTTGAAATGGCTCTTTGGGCGACAAAGCATGAGGAGACCGACGCGCCGACGCCTCTGTTACGGCGTATGTCCGATGATCGCGAAAATTTGCTAGCGGAGTTGCGCGCCAACCACCTCGGGAGCACAGCCGAGTCGCAAAGCCACGTTCCTCCGGAGCCCGTCCCCAATAGAGCCGGGCGCCGTGGACCAAATCGAACTGTCTCGAAATAGCGAATCCACAGACTGGGCCTTGCCCCGGCTAGGCTGAGCCGAGAACTGCGCCTGAACGTTGATCGATGCGTCTGACCAAAGGGCGAGTGGTGTGCCATCAGCTTGCGAGATCGCTTTGCTCCTGGCGCCGCCCGGCCGTGGGGGGACGGCGAACGAGGAACTCTGACCGAGGCCGTGTGAAAACGCCTCCTCGAAGGCACGCGTGACGAATTTATTGCTTTTGAACGAACGAGGAATCGGGATGCCGCCTGGCTATCGCGATTAGGCTGCGATTGCCTTCATAAGCGGCTCGACTCCGAAGATGTCGAGTATCCGCTTCATATTGTAGGCGAGCACATGAAGACTCATCTCGGTTTTGACCTTTTCCAGGGTTCGGGTCAGGAAGTGAGTGGCGCCAATCCATGCCTTCAATGTCCCGAACGGGTGCTCGACAGTCTGTCGGCGGATGGTCATAGCCTCGGGCATGCGGTCGAGCGCAGCCTGCATTTTGTCGAGGACGCCCTCATGCTCCCATCGTTTTAGACGCTTGTACTTGGTCGGCGTGCATCTGCGTTTCAGCGTGCAAGTCGGACAGGACGTGAGATTGCGGTATTGGTCGACATTATCATGCCGATCGGAGCGCGCGATTCCCTTGGTCAGCCGTTCGCCCGCCGGGCAAGTATAGTAGTCATTTTCCGGATCATAAATGAAGTCTCGGATCGTGAAGAGACCACGCTTGTCGTTGACGGAGGTGAGCGTCTTAGGAACGCGGGGCAAACGGATCGAGCAGGTGGAGGCCAGCATCGCGCGTTATTTGGCGGCGCTCGATCATGCGGATCGACAGGCCAGCGACGTCGCCGAAGCCAAAGCAACGCGCCTGAAGGAGAAGATCGCAGGCCTGCATCGGCAAATGCAGTCGCTCGAGAAGATGGAACGGCAGGTGGAGGCGGCGCCCGACAAACAGATTTCTCTAACCGATCCCGACGCCCGCTCGATGGCGACCAGTGGCAAGGGCACAGGGATCGTCGGCTACAACGTCCAAATCGCTGTCGACGCCGAGCATCATCTCATCGTCGCGCACGAGGTGACCAACCTCGGCACTGATCGAGCGCAACTGGCGTCCATGGGTCGCAAAGCTCGCGACGCCATCGAATGCGAAGAAATCACCGCGCTGGCTGATCGAGGCTATTACAGCGGCGAGGAAGTGCTGGCTTGCGAAGGAACGGGCGTGTTGGCGACCTTGGCCACCGTGAAATTCTTGTCACGGTTGTTGACGGCCTTGAACTTACTTCCGTCGACGGCCACGACAGCGCGCGTGAACAAGTCGAACTGCCGGCACAACGTCAAGAATTGCGCACAGGCTGCGCGGATCGCTGGCCCGTTGTCGCGTCGGAAGTCGGCGATGGTCTTGAAGTCCGGCGTCAAGCGGCCGGTCAGCCACATCAGCTCGATATTCCGATTGGTCTCTCGTTCGAGCCGGCGGCTCGACTGAATACGGTTGAGATAGCCGTAGATATAGAGCTTGAGGAGATCGCCCGGCGCGTATCCCGGACGTCCTGTCGCCTTCGCTGCGACGCGCGCGAATCCCGCCGCCTTCAAATCCAGAGCCTCCACGAAGGCGTCGATGAAGCGAACGGGATTGTCGGCGGCGACGTAATCGTCGACCGCCTCGGGCAGGAGCAGCAATTGCGAACGATCGGAGCCGGAAATGTGCGTCATGCCAGATTCTAGCGCAATGTTTACGGTCAGAGAATCCATCAGACGGGGTTTTCACACAGCCTGGACCCATAGTTGACGTTCGCGGAAGCTGGGCGACTTTGGACCGAAGCGGCGCTCGACTTTCGCACTTGTCTTTTGCACGACCCAACCCATTGCAAAATTTTGGTATGCGGCGACCATATGTCCCGCGTCAGGCAATGGTGCCGGGTTCGACGGAAATATCCTTCTGCTGCGGATGGTGGTTGAGGATATTGAGCGCCTTGCGGATGTCCGGTCCCTGACCGGCGAGTTCGGCATCGATTTTGGCGTGTCCCGCCCGCCAGATCGGTAGCGCAGCATGGAGCACGGCATGTCCCTTCGCAGTGAGCGTGGGGCGGCGGATGCGCTTATCGCGATCGTCGCGACGGACCTCGATCAACCCATCGCGCTCCAATCCCTTGAGCGCGGCGCTGATGGTGGTCTGGTCCATTCCGAGAAATTCGGAAAGTTGGCCGAGCGACATCGGGGGCGGCGCGTTCAGCGGCATCATCAGCGAGAACTGGTTGTTGGTGATGCCCAGCGGGCGGAACATCGCATCGAACCGCCGCGCAAGCCGGCGTGCTGCGCGCTGCGCGGCGAAGCACAGGCAGGTATCGCGCACACGCAGCACATCCTGCAGGGAGAGCGGGCCATTTGGTTCGGTCATCGTGGTTTGACTCGATCTACATATATTGATATCAATATTTTCTTGAGCGGGCAAGATTCTGCGTGAAACCGAGAGAGCCCGCGAGATACAGGGAGAGTTCTCATGTATATCAGCGGTTGGGTTGTGCCGGTTCCCACGGCGAAGAAGGCCGATTTCAAGGCTTGGGTAGAAAGGGCCTGCGCCTTCTTCAAGGCGGGCGGCGCACTCGAGGCTGTCAACGGCTGGGGCGATTTCGTGCCGGACGGCCAACTTACCTCGCTTCCCATGGCGGTGAAGCTGGAAGCTGGCGAAACCGTGGTCTTCGGCTGGATCACATGGCCGGACAAGGAAACCCACGAGAAAACCATGGGCGCCATGCGCGAGCATCCGGAGCTGGGTATGTCCGGTAGTCTCTCGCTCCCCATCGATGGCCGCCGCATCATCTTCGGCACCTTCACTGAACTTAATCGCGCGTGAGGATGTCGGGTCAGGTTTTGTCGCATATTTTTGACATTCCCACGCCATGTGCGAATGGGGCTGTGTCAGTATGTCAGCCGCCGAATGAATTATGGTCGACAAGTCCGCATCATCACGCCCGTCGCTCCTTCCCCCTAGCCGCCGTCGGAAAGGCTGACCAAGACTTGGCGCTCCACTGCGTCTACTTGGCCTTGTCGAAAAGGCCAAGTAGACGGGCTTTTTCGGCATTGTTGGCGGAATGCCATATACCTGGGCATTCTGAGTTCGCCTTGTACCCGCTGAGGGTGACGGCGAACCGACCTCCGACTGCCCGAGAAACGGGGCCGGAATGGGCATTTAAAAGCGATAGGACAAGCAATGGCAATTGCGAAGAACACTATCTGCCTGTGGTACGACAAGGATGCCGAGGCCGCAGCCCACTTCTACGCCGAGACATTTCCTAACAGCTCAGTGAGCGCCGTCCGCCATGCTCCCAGCGACTACCCGTCAGGCAAGGCGGGCGATGTGCTGACGGTCGAATTCACAGTCGTCGGCGTCCCTTGTCTCGGACTCAATGGCGGGCCCGCGTTTAAACACAACGGAGCTTTCTCGTTTCAGATCGCCACTGACGACCAGCAAGAGACCGACCGCTACTGGAACGCCATCATCGACAATGGCGGCCAGGAAAGTGCGTGCGGTTGGTGCAAGGACCGATGGGGCGTCTCATGGCAAATCACGCCGCGCGTGCTGACGGAGGCGATGGCTGCTGGCGGCGAGGAAGCCAGACGCGCGTTCGAGGCGATGATGGATATGAAGAAAATCGACGTCGCCGCAATCGAGTCCGCGCGGCGCGGCTGACGCTCACGCCGTGGATGGACCACTAAACGAAGTGAGAGTTCCCCCGGCTCTGCCGGGGTGGCAGTAGGAGTTTGACGTTTCCCGCAGTACCCTCGCAGCAGATGCGACAATTGAAGGGCACTGCGTCGAATTCGGTGCCACATGCGTGTCCCACGATTCGAAGAAGAAGCTGATAGGGGGTGACAGCGTGAAGGTGAAAGAATTCGCAGCTTTTCCCAAATGATTCAGATCGAACAAAGTGTAGGCCGCGATAGCGGCCTTCTCAGCCGCTTTGAGCGGCTGACTTCCTAAAGCCCCCGGCTTTGCCGGGGGATACTTACATTGGACCGCGTCGATGAAGGATGGTGAAGCATGATCACGGTCTTCGGCGAAGGGAGAGGATTCCGGGTCGTCTGGCTGCTGGAGGAAATGGGGCTCGCATACCGGCTGAGGCCCGTAGACCTGCTGGTCGGCGTCGAGCACGACCGGGAGTATCTGGCTATCAACCCCGCCGGGTTTATCCCCGCGATCCAAGATGGCGACGTTACTATGGTAGAGTCGATCGCGATTATGGAGTACCTGATGGCGCGCTACGGGCCGACGCCCCTTGCGCCGGGCCCGCACGATCCCGCTTTCCCCGCCTATCAACAGTTCCTTCACCTCGGCGAAGCGGGCCTCGCCGCCTCGATCTACTTCGTCGTCGTCAGCCGCAATCTCGCGCCCGAGGCAGAACGGCAGAACTGGGGCGCCTGCAAGGCGCTCGCCGTATTCGAGAGCCGGCTGGGCCTCGTGACGAGACAGCTCGCACGGTCGCCCTATCTCGCGGGCGACAGGTTCACGGCGGCCGACATTTCGGTGACCTACGCCCTGGAGTTCGCCCAAAGAGCCGGCGGCTTCGCGCTCGGCGAAGCAGAGCGGGCCTATGTGGCCCGCACCAGCAGACGCGAAGCCTACAAGCGGGCCATGGAAATATGTCAGGCGACGAAGGCATGGGCCGCCGCGGCGTCCGGTCAATGACTGCTCATGGCGCCACGTAGCCGTTCGGGACGGCGAAGGAGGAACTCTGACCCGAAGCCGACGCTCCGCATTACGGGAGAGCTAGTCTATCTCGCCACACCACTCCGGCCCGATCTCGTAGCCTCAAAATGACTAAGACGCGCAACAATCACTACGTTCCTCAATGGTATCAAAAAGGCTTCTTCGAGCCCGGCCGGAACAGCTTTTTTTACCTCGACATGTCGCCGACCCGACATAGCCTTCCGGACGGTAGGATTGTTGTCGAGAGGTCCAAATTCGAGTCACCGACGTCTCGCGCCTTTTGGCAAAGGGACCTGTATTCGACTTTTTTCGGCGCATCTGTGAATGACGAAATCGAACGCAAGCTCTTTGGAGACATCGACAAACGAGGGGCTGATGCGATTCGCGCCTTTGTCGGGGAGGATGCCGGGGCGTGGCACCGCCAATTTACGACCTTCTTTGAATACCTTGATGTCCAGAAACTTCGTACCCCAAAGGGGCTTGACTGGTTGAGCGGACAATATCCGCGTCTGACACAGAACGACCTGATGTATGAGATGCAGGGCATCCGCATGATGCACTGCACGATTTGGACTGAAGGCGTTCGAGAGATCGTTTCGGCCCAGGACGCCGACGTCAAATTCATCGTCAGCGACCACCCGGTGACCATCTACAACCATGCGATGCCACCGGACGCGCCAGCCAATAGTTACCCGAACGAGCCATCTATCGCGCTTAAGGGCTCACACACGATATTCCCGCTTAACCGGGATTTTTGTCTTATCCTCACGAACCTCGAATACGCACAAGACTATTCCGCAGACCCACTCAAGAAACGCACGTTCGCGGGCAACTACCGCAACTCGATGGTCCGCACGGACGCGTTCGTCCGCACCCGCAAGTTAACGAGCGAAGAGGTCATCCGAGTCAATCGGGTGCTCAAGGCGCGGGCGAAGCGTTACGTCGCCGCCGGAAAGGAGGAATGGCTCTACCCGGAGATATCGTCGACTGAACCATGGGCCGATCTGCGAAGTGCCTTCCTACCCCCCAAAGATGGTCTTTGGCACTTCGGCGGCGAGATGTACGCCCGCTTCGAGAGCGGCGACGTCCATTACCAGGACGCGTTTGGCCGTACCGAAAAAGAGCGCGAGTTTCTCAAGAAGAAGCCGCCATCCAAACCGCTTAAAGCTAAAGACCTCTGCGGATGCGGGTCTGGCCGCGTCTTCGGCGACTGCTGCAAACACAAATCGGTGGAACTCCGCACGACCTGGGAGGAACGGAGCATTCGTGAACGAAACTTGATGCTGTTCACGGGTATGTCCAAAATTCTCGGAATCACGGAAGACCGCGACTGGGTTGCTGTGCGCCGCGGCATCACGGACGAGAAGATCAGAGACGTGTACGGCCTCTATGACGCATTGTGGCCCCGAGAGACGAACTTGCTCGCTTTGCTACCGAAACCAGATGGTCAAGCGCGCGCGATTTATACAGGCGTTTTGCATCCGTCCGTGATTTCGAAATACGGGCTAGGCCTGTCACTCTATTTCGACGAGCTGCTGATTCAACATCCCTTCATTCATCCTCGCACGGTCAACAAGAAATTCAGTCCGCTTGAGCATCCGAAGACCTATCGGCAGGAATTTTTGAAATCCGTCCTGTTGTTCTTGACGATTATGCCGCTCGTCGAACAAGGCCTCGTCACCCTCTTTCCTGATCCCTGCGACTTCGATTTTCATCTGCGCGACCAGATGCACAAGATGGCCCAGCTCAGATCGCTAGGACTGAGGGTCGATCCAAAGGAAGAAGCCGGATTCACGGAGTTGATGAAGGAGGAATACCAGCGCAGCATGTTGCTAATGCCACGAGAGGCTATGGGGAGTCAGGTCCGCCGTCATTCTCCTGAATTAGATGAAAACGCCTTGGAGGCTGTTCTCGATCATTTCGACACGCTCCGTGAACGAGATCCACTGGCGGTTCTGCAAGACCGATCGCTGGAAGGCGGCGATGAGGGCGGACAGCTTATCCCGCTGAAGATGGCCCCAAACTTCGAGATCACGATGTATCTCGCGCAAGCTACCGGCTCATGCATCGTCACTGACAGCGTGTTTCGCTGGCGCGAAGTGACGGCGGCTGCTCGACGCAACGCACATACGCTTCCAATGCTGTCTCAGCTAAGGGCTGAGATGGAGCAAGCAAAATTTGTCTTTCCACAGAACGTACATGAGATCGTTGTCCTTGCCGCGCACGGGATATTTCGAGGTTATCCCGACTTTATCAGAAGGGCGTTCAAATACCTTTCAGCCGCGCCGACGAGCGGAATTAAGCCAAATTTTGAAGCGGGCTTGAGCGCGGAGTTCAGGCGCGTTCATGCCTCGGCCGTGCTCAATGCGAAAAGGACTGGCTGTCACTTCATGGAAGCGGAGGCATCGTGTCTGTGGCCGAACGGAGGCATCCAAGATAACGCTGTCAATCGGCTCCTATTGATGTCCAGCTCCGAACGTCACCTCGCCAGTGCGCCGATGGCCTTATTCGTAAAGAGCGAACCGGAACGATAATCTTCAGATCGTCACTAGCCCCCCTTCCTGAACGTCCGTAATTGGCGCCAAATAGACGTTAAGCCAGTTCCGGCCGGCCTTCGGTCGTCTGGCGAGTTCAGCCACGAATTTTCGGCTTGCTGCGCTTGAGAAGCTCGGCGGGTTCAACGCCGAACGCGTCAGCGATCCGCCCTATAATGCTCACCCTCGCTGACACATTGGCGCGCTCGATCGCACCGACATAGCGGGAACTCAGCTGCGCCTTCTCGGCAAGCGCTTCCTGCGTCCATTTCCTGGCGTTACGCAGGCGACGCACATTTGTCGCTATGACCTCCTCGATTTCCATCGTGGCATGGAAGCCGAGTCAAGAACGTTCATTCCAGGAACAAACATTCCTATTCGTCGGCGACCATGCTACGCTCAGCCTCTGCTGAACCTGTGAGTCTGCATTCCCCGCGAACAACGCGATGCGCCGATTGCATCACCGTCGGAATAGAGCTGCAACCAATCCTGGGATATAATCCTGCGATCCCGCCATGAATTCGCCGGCATAGAGCGACAGGCAGGTCCGCAATGAGCACGCCAGCCTTCGAAGATCGTCCGCCTCTCACCGAGCACGTGAACGCCTACGACGAACGTCACCTCACGACCTACCTGCGACTGCTGGACGCCGCCGAAGAAGGCGCCGATTGGCGCGAGGTCGTCGCGGTGATTGTCGGGATCGATCCGGATCGCGAGCCGGAACGGGCGAAGATCATCCATGAGAGCCATTTGGCCAGAGCGAGATGGATGTCCGCAGCCGGCTATCGGCAGCTTTTGGGCGCGCGCCCGCAATAGGCTCTCTTCTCGCCTGCCATAAAAAGGTCATGGGCGCTCGCGGCACGCGATGCAACCCTTTGGGCTAGTTTTGGCTCTGCCATTCAGGGATCGTCGAAGTCGCCGCTCGAGCTACGAGGCCAAGCCGAGGAGCGCTTCATGCCCACGAATTTCTGGAAATCTCCCGATTCCATCAAGCAATTGAACAACCTGGACCCTTCCGGTTTTGCGCTCGAATTCCTGCGCCGGAATCCGAAATATCGCCAGGATTATTGCGAGACGCTGAGGCGGATCGAACGCGGCGCCGTCGACGAAGCGACCGCGCTTTCGAGCCTCGCGCGTCGCTGGGGGTTGCAGTTTCGCCCATTACCCGGAAACTCCGGCAGGAACGGAGCCGGTACTTTGGCTCCCTGAGATCGACCCCGGCACGCTGATCATCGCTTCGGCGCCGCCCCGCTTCGCAGCGAACGGAACCTTTGATCCGACCGCCTTCGGCGCCATCGTCGCGGATAAGTCCGACGATGGCGGAAGGCGGCTCGTCGTCGGCGGCGCCCTAGGCGACATTCATGTCTGGATTAACGAAGGCGCACCGAGCCGTCCCGCGATCATCTTGCCACTCGACGCGTCGCTCGAAATCCGGCTCGAAGTCGCGTCGCGATTCGTTCGTCTCCTTCAAGGCGGCGCCGCAGGGCCGCTTCCTCGCGCTCTTCAATTGACCGCGCAGCGCCGCGCGCGTCTCATCCTGTTGCTGCACGTGCTGGATTTCCGGCTCGGCGGCGCGGGGCCACGCGACATCGCCGCGTCCCTGATCGACGCCGAGGACGCTGCGCTTCCCGCCATCGAGTGGAAGAGCTCGGCGACGCGCCGCAAGGCGAACCGCCTTATCCACGATTCCATCGCGCTGATGAACGGCGGCTACAAGCGGCTGCTGCGCGGCCGCTGACGGCCCTTCCACCTTCTCCGTCTCCTGCACATCCCGGCGTGCGTCTCGCCGAAGGGGGACACGGACCGGCCTCAAAACTTCGTCCTCCCCCTGCGCTTCTCTTCTCCGCCACGGTGATCTCGAAACGCCGCGACCTCCCTGCGGCGCACCTCGCCGCTACGGAGGCGTCTCTTGCGCGACAAATCACCCGAAGGCGCCACGCGCTTCGTCCGGACGCATGAAGCCGCACGAATGCTCAGCCTCTCCGCGCGCACGCTCGAAAAATACCGCTGTCACGGCGCCGGCCCGACGTTCCGCAAGCTCGGCGGCCGTGTCGTCTACGCGATCGAGGACATCCAGGCCTGGGCCGACGGCGCCGCCTGCCGCTCCACGTCCGATCCGCAATATGTCGAAGCGCGCGACGCCGTCCGCGTCGACACCGGCGTGCGCATCGCCCGCCTGAACTCCCACCGCTGAGGCGACGCCGCCATGTCGCGCCGCCTCCCCGTCACCTCGAGCGAGCGAAGCCGGCTCCACCCCTTCGTCATCGCGACGGGGGACGCGTCGCCGCGCGATCAGCGCGATCTCATGGAGCGGCCCTTCTTTTCGCTCGCCAAGGCAAAGCGCACGGCCCCGATCCTCTACGAGGCGGCCGGCGCGCGCGTGGAAGTCTTCGCCATGCCCGAGCACGGCATGGCGACCATATGGGACGCCGACGTGCTGATTTGGGCGGCGAGCCAGATTGTCGAGGCCGAGAACCAGGGCCTCACGACCTCCCGCTTTCTGCGCTTCACGCCCTATCAGCTCCTCAAGGCCGTCGGACGCGCGACCGGCGCCCGCGATTACAAGCTCCTGAAGGGCGCGCTCACCCGCCTGCAATCGACGGCCATCTCCACCACCATTCGCAACGGCGAGCACTGGCGCCGCAGCCAGTTCTCCTGGATCAACGAATGGGAGGAGTGCGTGACGCGCGACGGCCGCGTCGAAGGCATGGAACTCGTTCTCCCGGAATGGTTCTACCGCGGCGTCATCGACCGATCGCTCGTGCTCGCCATCGACCCTGCCTATTTCCGGCTGACGGGCGGCGTCGAGCGCTGGCTCTATCGCGTCGCCCGCAAGCACGCCGGCCGCCAGAAGCAGGGCTGGACCTTCGACATCCCGCATCTGCATCAAAAATCCGGCAGCCTCGCGAGGCTCAGGGATTTCGCGATCGACATCCGGCTCATCGTGTGCCGGCAGTCGCTGCCCGGCTATCGCCTGCGGATCGAGCACGAGGGCCGGCACGAGCTGCTGCACATCCTGCCGATCGACTTATCCACAGCCCCTGTGGATAAACCTGTGGAAACACTCGGGACTTCGGGCGCGCATGGTATCGGGACTTCGGGCGCGGCCCTATCGGGACTTCGGGCGCGCGGAGGGCAGCTAACCCTCTGGCCCGAAGAAAAAATCCGCGCTGCTAACTTAGAGTCTAACTTTTGTTTGCGCCCGGCGACGGTGGAAAACTCATCGGAGCGTTCCCGCACACCGAAACTTCCGTCTGAAAAGACAACACCTGATACGACTTTCCGTAAATCCGGCTTTACGGACGATGCGACTTCCGAAGCGCCTCTTCCTTTCGTCGAAAGCGAAGGACGCGCGTCATGATCGTCGCGCTGCTCAACCAGAAGGGCGGCGTCGGCAAGACGACGCTCGCCCTGCATCTCGCCGGCGAATGGGCTCGGCAGGGAAAGCGCGTCACGCTGATCGACGCCGATCCTCAGGGCTCGGCGTTGGACTGGTCACAGCAGCGAGCGCGCGAGAATCTCCCTCGGCTGTTCACAGTCGTCGGCCTGCCGCGCGACACGCTCCATCGTGAAGCGCCCGAGCTGGCGCGTGGCGTCGACCATCTCGTCATCGATGGTCCGCCGCGCGTCGCCGGCCTGATGCGGTCTGCGCTGCTCGCCGCCGATCTTGCGCTGATCCCGGTGCAGCCATCGCCCTTCGACGGCTGGGCGTCTGCCGAGATGCTGGCTCTGCTCGGCGAGGCGCGCATCTATCGCCCGCAGCTCGCCGCCCGTTTCGTCCTGAATCGCTACGCCGCGCGCACCGTCATCGCGCGCGAAACGGTCGAGACGCTTGCCGATCACGATCCGCCCGCGCTCTCCGCCACCATCGGTCAACGCATCGCCTTCGCCGACGCCGCGCAGACTGGCCGTCTCGTCTCAGAGTTCGCCGACGATACGCCGGCGGCGCGCGAGATCGTCGCGCTCGCGGCCGAGGTCGGGAGGATCGCGCCATGACGATCTTCGCCGATGTGGAGGACGATCCCTCGTCGTTCCATGACGGAGGCGCCGCATGAACGAGCGCCCTGCAAAGCGCGGTTTCGCGGCGCGTCCCGGCGATGCCGAGGACTGGATCAAATCGGCAGACGCTCCCGCCCGGCGCGCGAACGACGCCAGCGGATTCACCGCACGCCTGACGATCGACGTCACGCCGACGCAGCGCGGCCGCATCAAGGTCGCCGCTTTTCGGCGCGGCGTCACCGTCGCCGACATGCTGCGCGACCTGCTCGCACGTGAATTTCCCGACGATCCCGGAGAGACATCATGAACGACAACGAGCCGCAATCCGCTCGCGTCGAAGCGCCGCCGCATCGCGGCGCCGCGCCTCTCACCCATGTCGAGCTGACATGGATCGAGAAGAAGATCGAGTTCCGGATTCGCTTCGGCCATCGCGCGGCGGATAAGATTCTCGACCGCCGCCGCCGCATCGCCAGCTTTGCGCCCGGCAGCATCTTCTGCTTCGTCCGATGGGCGTCGAACGACTATGGCACGGTGATTTCGCGGATGGACATCGTACGCGCCGTCGGAGCCGGCGAGCGCTATCAGACACTGCCCTTCGTGCGGCCCGGCGGCGAAATTCTGCTGCGCGTCGACGCCTGGCCGAGGGTCGAGCGAGCGCTCCAGACGATCGACGCCATAGAGGCGATCGGCGTCGATCCGGCCGACGCATCGCCCGACTATTGGCGGCATTTGCATAACCGTCTCGCCGTCGGCGACGAGCCGCGCGCCTACACGCGCGAACAGCATGACGCCTGGCTGAAGCGCCGGAGCGTCGCGCCATGACCCGCCTCAGCTATGTCACGGCGACGCTCTCCTCTGTGCTGCTGATCGGCGGCCAGTCCCTGGTTCCTGTCACGCCATGGCTCGTCTGGAACGCCACGGCGAGCACGCCGACGGGGCTCTATGCGCTTCAGGCCACGGGCCGACTCCGCGCTATGCAGTTGGTGGCAGTCCGCCCGCCGGAACCCATCGCGAGCTTCCTTGCCGACGGCGGCTTCCTGCCGAAAGGCGTGCTGCTTCTGAAGCATGTCTTGGCGCTCCCCGGACAGACGGTGTGCCGCGCCGGCTCCGTCGTCACGATCGATCGCGTCGACGTCGGCACAGCGCGAGATCGCGACCATCTCGGTCGTCTTCTGCCGAGCTGGAGCGGCTGCCGAACGCTGCGGGTGGGCGAGGTCTTCCTCATGAATCCGACCATTCAGGACAGCCTCGACGGGCGTTACTTCGGTCCTTTCCCCGCCCCATCGATCGTCGCTCGCGCGGTTCCAATCTGGACCGATGAAGAAGGCGACGGCCGCTTCGTCTGGCGCGCCGCCGTCGAGTGATCCGTACGTTTTTACCGACCATGGAGAATTCCGATGACGCAGATCGGTCGATTCACCCGCACCAAGTCAGGCTATTCGGGCGCCATCCACACGCTGTCGCTCGACGCCCAGATCGTTCTCGTTCCCTCCGACCATGGCATCACGGAGAACGCGCCGGACTACCGCATCCTGCTCGGCGATGACGAAGGGCCGGAGATCGGAGCGGCGTGGAAGCGCATCGGCGAGAAGGCCGGCGACTATGTGTCGTTGCTCCTCGACGATCCTGCCCTGACGCAGCCGATCCGCGCCAATTTGTTCCAATCGAACGAAGACAAGGCGAGCTGGATTCTGCACTGGACCCGACTCCAGAAGCGCAACGAGCGGGACTGACAATATGCGTCCCGCACTCCCGCTCATGATCAAATCGGACCGCCTGAACCGGGCCTGCACGCGCGCGCGATTCACGCTCCTTCTCCTTATCGGCCTCGTTCCGGCCTGCACACTGGGCGGACTCCTGCCCGCAAAGGCAGCTCCGATCGAGCGCCCGACCGATGGCGATCCCTATGCCGTCCATGTCGCAGAGGCGGCGCGGCGCTTCGGCATTCCCGCGGCATGGATCCGTGCCGTCATGAAGATCGAAAGCCGCGCCCAGCGAGACGCCGTCTCACCCAAAGGCGCGATGGGGCTCATGCAGATCATGCCCGACACCTGGTCGGAGCTGCGCGCCCGTTACGCTCTTGCCGGAGACCCTTTCGACCCGCGCGACAACATCCACGCCGGCGCGGCCTATCTCCGCGAGTTGCACGAGCGCTACGGCTCGCCGGCCTTCCTCGCGGCCTATAATGCGGGACCGCGCCGCTACGAGGATTATCGCGACGGGCGCCGGTCGCTGCCATCCGAGACCGCCGCCTATGTCGCGGCGCTCGCCCCTCTCATCGAGGGAAATGACAACGCTCGACCCGCCATTCGCTCCCTCTCTGGTCTGTCGCTCTGGACGACGGCGCCGCTGTTCGTCGGGAAGAACGACAGCCATCGCGCCCTCAATTATCCGACGGAAATTCGTACAGCGACCGACACGACGGCTATCGCCGCCACGCGCGATCGGTCCGCCATCGCGCCTCGCTCCGACGGCCTGTTCGTCGCGCTCTCGACGACGGAGCGCACGCAATGAACCTGCATCGCATCTGCCGTCGGACTGCCGACCTTTGTGCATCGACGGCCCACATCGCCGTCATTCGCCCGGCGTTGAAAGCGCGCAGACGCATTGTGAGCGCCATTCACGACCGCTTCGTATGCCAGCGTTTCAGAGCGCAATGTCGCGAAGAGAGAACGGCGGAAGATAATTCAACGCAGAACACGACCGCACGAAGGCGAGATAAAAGCGCCTGCCACGCCGGCAGACAAGTCGCTGTCGCGACTCGTCTTTCGTCGGGCAGGTCGGTCGGTCGTTGGCAGGTTTCAGCAAATTCTCGTGAAATCACAAGGCCTCGACCTGCACACTACGTTTTCGCAGCCGCCGTTCGCCTCGGCGAGGCGCTCCGATGAGCCGGGAGGAGAACGACTTCCGCGTCCGGCCGGGACGGGTCCGCACGACCCGGGCGCCGAAGCCGAAGAGCTTCGTCGCTGAGGTTCTGAAAGCCGCACGCAAAGCCGGACCTGCGACGCCGCATAGCGGCGGGCGATCGGCTGCCGCCGGCGGCTCCACCTTCGGGCGCGGGCGCGCCGCCTTCGGCCGCGCCCGCCTCTTCGATCCCGGCCGCCGCGTCGTCGTCAAGGTGCGCGTCGTGCGCCACACGGGCCGCCGCTTTCGATCGGCGCCGCTGTCCGCGCATTTTTCCTATCTGAAGCGCGAAGGCGTCAGCCGCGACGGAGAGAAGGGCATGATGTTCGATGTCGCGAACGACCAGGCCGACGATCGGGCCTTCGCCGAGCGAAGCGATGGCGACCGGCATCATTTCCGGTTCATCGTCTCGCCCGAGGACGCCGGCGAGATGACCGATCTCAAAGCCTTCACCCGCGACCTGGCCGGGCGGATGGAGGCCGATCTCGGAACGAAGCTCGACTGGGTCGCCGTCGATCATTGGAACACCGACAACCCGCATATCCATCTGCTGGTGCGCGGCGTGGACGAGACAGGCGCCGATCTCGTCATCGCCCGCGATTACATCAGCCGCGGCCTGCGCTCGCGCGCGGAAGACCTCGTCGCCGTCGAGCTCGGACCGCGCCCCGAACATGCGATCCGCTCTGCGCTCGAGCGCGAGGTCGACGCCGATCGCTGGACGCGGCTCGACGCCGCCATCCGCTACGCCGCCGACGAGACCGGTCTGATCGATCTGCGCCCGGCCAGTCCTGGTCCAGACGATCCCGAATTGCGCCGCCTAATGGTCGGCCGCGTCCAGAAGCTCGAGCGAATGGGGCTCGCCGCCTCCGCCGGTCCCGGCCGATGGGTGATCGGACTGGAAGCCGAAGGAACGCTGCGCGATCTCGGAATGCGCGGCGACATCATCAAGACGATGCACCGCGCCTTCACCGAGCGTGGCCAGGACCGCGGCGTCGGTGACTATGCCATCGTTGCGGCGCCTTCGGAGTCGCCGGTCCTCGGCCGGCTCGTCGACAAGGGACTGCACGACGAGCTGAGCGGAGAAGCCTATGCCGTGATCGACGGGACCGACGGCCGCGCCCATCATGTCCGCTTCCGCGGCGTCGAGGCGTTCGAACATGCCCCGCCGATCGGCGGCGTCGTCGAGGTGCGGCGCTTCGGCGGCGCCGACGATCCGCAGCCGACGCTCGTCCTGGCGACGCGCTCGGACTTCGATCTCGACCGCCAGATCGGCGCGTCTGGGGCGACATGGCTCGATCACCGTCTCATCGAGCGCACGCCGACGCCGCTGGCGATGGGTGGATTCGGCGGCGAGGTCCGCGCGGCCATGAAAGCGCGCGCCGAACATCTCATCGCCGAAGGACTGGCGCAGCGCCGAGGGGGCCAGGTCATTTTCCAGCGCGACCTGCTCGCGACGTTGCGCGGCCGCGAGCTGAGTGACGTAGCCGCGAAGCTCTCGGCGGAGACCGGCCTTCCGCACACGCTGGCCGCCGCCGGCAATCAGGTCTCCGGCGTCTATCGTCAGCGCCTCGTGCTCGCCTCCGGGCGCTTCGCCATGATCGACGACGGTCTCGGCTTCCAGCTCGTGCCCTGGGCGCCCGCGCTCGAGAAAAAGCTCGGCCAGCATGTCTCCGGGACCGCCCGAGATGGCGGCGGCATCGAATGGAACATCGGTCGAAAGCACGGCTTGGGCTTGTGACGACCGGCGAGCATCGATCGCCGGTCCACGGCGCCATTATTTTTTCGCTTCAGTTCGCCACGCCACGATCGCAACGCGAACATGCTTGAATGCGCTCGGACCGCGTCTTTGTCTCGACGCCTCGCTCTGTTCGAATGGAGGCGTCCATGTCCGCGACCAGGATTCTCTGGGGTCAGATCCTCGTCATATCGCTCATCGTGCTGACGACGATATGGGCGGCGACCGAATGGACAGCCTGGCGCCTCGGCTTCCAGCAGCAGCTCGGATATCCCTGGTTCGAGTTCGCCCATTTCCCTTTCTATCCGCCGCCCGCCTTCTTCTGGTGGTGGTATGCCTTCGACGCTTACGCGCCGACGATCTTCGTCGAAGGCGGCTATATCGCGGCCTCGGCTGGACCACTCTCGATCGCGGCCGCGATCGCCATGTCGATCTGGCGCGCGCGCGAGGCCGACGACGCCGAGACCTATGGGTCCGCACGCTGGGCGCGGCTCGACGAGATGAAGATTGCCGGCCTGCTCGGCCACGACGGTGTCATGCTCGGCCGGCATGAGACCTCGTATCTGCGGCACGACGGGCCGGAGCATGTCCTCTGCTTCGCCCCGACCCGATCCGGAAAGGGCGTGGGCCTCGTCGTGCCGACGTTGCTCACCTGGCCGGGCTCGGCCATCGTCCACGACATCAAGGGCGAGAACTGGCAGCTCACCGCCGGCTTTCGCGCGCAACACGGCCGCGTGCTGCTGTTCGATCCGACCAATGGCGACTCGTCCGCCTATAATCCGCTGCTCGAAGTGCGCAGGGGCGAGTGGGAAGTCCGCGACGTGCAGAATGTCGCCGACGTGCTGGTCGACCCGGAAGGATCGCTCGAGCGCCGGAACCATTGGGAGAAGACGAGCCACTCCCTTCTGGTCGGCGCCATCCTCCACGTCCTCTACGCCGAAGCCGATAAGACGCTCGCCGGCGTCGCCGCCTTCCTGTCCGATCCGAACCGGCCGATCGAGACGACCTTGTGGGCGATGATGACCACGCGCCATCTCGGCGACGCCGGACCGCACCCCGTCGTCGCCTCGGCGGCGCGCGAGCTGATCAACAAATCCGACAATGAGCGTTCGGGCGTCCTCAGCACCGCCATGTCGTTCCTCGGACTGTATCGCGATCCGGTCGTCGCGAGAGTGACCCGCCAATGCGACTGGCGGATCGCCGATCTCGTGTCCGACCCGCGTCCGGCCACGCTCTACCTCGTGGTGCCGCCATCCGACATCAGTAGAACCAAACCGCTGATCCGACTCGTGCTCAATCAGATTGGTCGACGCCTGACCGAGGAACTGCGCCCCACGGGCCGCCGTCACCGCATGCTGCTGATGCTCGACGAATTCCCCGCGCTCGGACGGCTCGACTTCTTCGAGAGCGCTCTGGCCTTCATGGCGGGCTATCGCATCAAGAGCTTCCTGATCGCGCAATCCCTCAACCAGATCGAGAAGGCCTATGGGGCGAATAATTCCATCCTCGACAATTGTCATGTCCGCGTGTCTTTCGCCACCAATGACGAGCGCACCGCGAAGCGGGTGAGCGATGCGCTCGGCGCCGCGACCGAGATGAAGGCTATGAAGAACTATGCCGGCCATCGGCTTTCGCCTTGGCTCGGTCATTTGATGGTGTCGCGCTCCGAGACGGCGCGCCCGCTGCTCACCCCCGGCGAGATCATGCAGCTTCCGCCATCCGACGAAATCGTCATGATGTCGGGCCTGCATCCGATCCGCGCGAAGAAGGTGCGCTATTATGAGGACCGCCGCTTCGCTGAGCGGATTATGCCGCCGCCGAAAGAGGCGTCTCACGCGCCTCGGCTGGACGACTGGTCGGCTCTCCCGGTCCAACGCCCGGCAAGCGACCTCCTCGCGCGGTCGTCGGCCGAGGACGAGGCCAATGGCGGGTTGCGACGCGAGCCGGAGCTGCCCGACCATGTCGCGATCGTGAAAGAGACGAGGCCGTCACGGGATACGAACGAATTCGCCATCATCGATGATACGCCTGAGCAGGCCGCGCGCCAGCAAGCAATCATCCGGCAGCGCATGGGCGGCCTCGCCCGCCAGGGCGCGATGGACCCGGCCGACGGCCTCGATCTGTAGGAGGCGATGATGCGCGACCGCCTCAATGTTTCGCTTCCCATGGAGATGATCGCGAGGATCAACGAACTTGCCGCGCAGAAACGTCTGACGCGCTCCGCCATTGTAGAGGCTGCGGTCGCATCCTTTCTGTCGCCGGACGGCGCAGATCGCATGGAGGCCGCCTTCACGCGGCGGCTGGACCGGCTGACGCGTCAGGTTCAACGCCTCGAACGCAACAGCGGGCTCACGACCGAAGCGCTCGCGTTGTTCGTTCGCTTCTGGCTGACCGTCACGCCGCCCTTGCCGCCGGAGGCCCAGGCCAGCGCCCAGGTGAAAGGGCGCGAGCGCTACGAAGGCTTCATTGAGGCGTTGGGACGACGACTCAGTCAGGGACGGACATTGCTCGACGAGATTCCGAAAGACATGCTCCGCACGGAGCGAGTCGACGAGAAGGCGATCCCGCGCGAATAAGAAGCAAGTATTTTTTCGCTGGGCTACGACGGACTGCTACGACGACAAAAGCCTTGTTGATTACTCCGGCTCCTTGCCTTTTCTAATCATCCCCGCGGCCGATCGCCCTCACGCGATCGACTGAAGCGGGGGCGGGTTTGACGGCATCTCTTCTCCATTCGCAGGCTTACGCGCGCGGCGCGCGCATGCTGCGCACCGCGCTCGGAGCGGCCGTCGCGAGTTTTCTCGAAGATCCGTCCGTCGTCGAGGTGATGCTCAATCCCGACGGCCGTCTCTGGATCGACAAATTGTCGAGCGGCCTCGAGGATAGCGGTTGCAGAATGTCGGCGGCTGATGGCGAGCGCATCGTGCGGCTCGTCGCCCATCATGTCGGCGCCGAGGTTCATCCGGGCTCGCCGCGAGTCTCGGCGGAACTGCCCGAGACGGGAGAGAGATTCGAAGGCCTTCTCCCTCCCGTCGTGGCGGCGCCCGCCTTCGCGATCCGAAAGCCTGCCGTCGCTGTGTTCACGCTCGACGACTACGCGTGCGCCGGGATCATGACGTCAGGTCAAGCCGACGCGCTGCGAAAGGCCGTCGCGGACCGCAAGAACATTCTCGTCGTCGGCGGCACGTCCACCGGCAAGACGACGCTCGCCAATGCGCTGCTCGCCGAGATCGCGAATACGGCCGATCGCGTCGTGCTGATCGAGGACACGCGCGAGCTGCAATGCCGCGCCCCCAATCTCGTCGCTCTTCGCACGAAGGACGGCATCGTCTCCCTCTCCGATCTCGTGCGCTCGTCGCTTCGACTTCGGCCCGATCGCATTCCGATCGGCGAGGTTCGCGGCGCCGAAGCCCTCGATCTGCTGAAAGCCTGGGGCACGGGACATCCGGGCGGCATCGCCACCATTCACGCCGGCACGGCGCTGGGGGCGCTGCGCCGTCTCGAGCAGCTCATTCAGGAAGCGGTGATCACCGTGCCGCGCGCGCTGATTGCCGAAACCATCGATGTCATCGCCGTTCTTCAGGGCCGCGGCGGCGAGCGGCGCCTCGCCGAGCTCGCGATCGTCGACGGCCTCGATCCATCCACCGGCGATTACCGAGTCCTTTCGATCGCTGCACATGTCGCAGGAGACCAATCATGACGCCCTTTGCTCCGAATAGCCGATCTGGCCGCCGTATCGCCATTCTCGCCGCCATCGTCGCCTGCTCGGTGATCTCTTCTTCTTCGGCCCTGGCCTCGGGCTCGTCGATGCCATGGGAGACGCCGCTCAACCAAATTCTCGAATCCATCCAGGGCCCGGTCGCCAAGATCATCTCGGTCATCATCATCACGGTGACCGGCCTCACGCTCGCCTTCGGCGACACGTCGGGCGGCTTCCGCCGTCTGATCCAGATCGTCTTTGGCCTGTCGATCGCTTTCGCCGCCAGCTCCTTCTTTCTTTCCTTCTTCTCCTTCTCCGGCGGAGCGCTGATCTGATGAACGGCTTCAACAGCGCCGAGGACGTCCCCGGCTTCTTCGTCCCCGTGCATCGGGCGCTGACCGATCCGATCCTCCTCGGCGGCGCGCCACGAGCGGTCGCCATCGCCAATGGCACGCTCGCCGCGGCGATCGCGCTCGGCCTTCGCCTTTGGCTTCCCGGCGCTCTGTTCTGGGCTGTCAGCCACAGCGCCGCGGTCTGGGCCGCGAAGCGCGATCCGCAATTCGTCGAGGTCGTGCGCCGACATCTGCGCTATCCCGCTTATCTCGGTGTGTGAGGCCCCCATGCTGAACCTCGCTGAATATCGCGGCCGCCCGACGAGCCTCGCGGACTTCTTGCCCTGGGCCGCCCTCGTCGCCGAAGGCGCCGTCCTCAACAAGGACGGCTCGTTTCAGCGCACCGCGCGCTTCCGCGGACCCGATCTCGACAGCGCGACGCCGGCCGAGCTCGTCGGCGTGACCGCTCGCCTCAACAATGCGCTGCGCCGCCTCGGCTCCGGCTGGGCCATTTTCGTCGAAGCCGATCGGGCGCCGGCGCAGCATTATCCGCACGATCGCTTTCCCGATGCGGCTTCTGCGCTCGTCGACCTCGAGCGACAGAACGCCTTCGAGGAAGCCGGCGCGCATTTCGAGAGCCAGTATTTCCTGACGCTCCTCTGGCTGCCGCCGGAGGAGGACGCGTCGCGCGCCGAGAATTGGCTCTATGAAGGCCGCACGCAAGATGGCGTCGATCCGTGGGAGCTGCTGCGCGGCTTCGTCGATCGCAGCAATCGCGTGCTGCAATTGGTCGAGAGCTTCATGCCCGAGGCGGAATGGCTCGACGATGGCGAGACGCTGACCTTCCTGCATTCGACCATCTCGACACGCCGGCAGCGCGTCCGTGTCCCGGAAACGCCGATGCATCTCGACGCGCTGCTCGTCGACGAGCCGCTCACCGGCGGCCTGGAGCCGCGGCTCGGAAACGCGCATCTGCGCATTCTGACAATCGTCGGCTTTCCGAGCGTGACCCATCCGGGCATTCTCGACGAGCTCAATCGTCTCGCCTTCCCCTATCGCTGGTCCACGCGCGCGATCCTGCTCGACAAGACCGAGGCCGTTCGGCTCCTGACAAAAATCCGGCGGCAGTGGTTCGCCAAACGCAAATCCGTCGCCGCCATCATCAAGGAGGTGATGACCAACGAAGCGTCGACCCTCGTCGACTCCGACGCGGCGAACAAGGCCGCCGACGCCGATGTCGCGCTGCAAGAACTCGGCGCCGACGATGTCGGCGAAGCCTATGTGACCGCCACTGTCGCCGTCTGGGACGAAGACCCGGCGATTGCGACGGAAAGGCTGCGCCTCGTCGAGAAGGCGATCCAGGGCCGCGACTTCACCTGCATCGCCGAAGGCGTGAATGCGGTCGAAGCCTGGCTCGGCTCTCTTCCCGGTCACGCCTACGCCAATGTCCGCCAGCCGCCGATCTCGACGCTCAATCTCGCCCATATGATTCCGCTCTCCGCCATCTGGGCGGGAGCAGACAGAGACGAGCATCTTCGCGCGTCTCCCTTGCTGTTCGGCAAGACCGAGGGCTCGACGCCCTTCCGCTTCTCGATGCACGTCGGCGACGTCGGCCATACGCTGATCGTCGGTCCGACCGGCGCCGGCAAATCCGTGCTGCTGGCGCTCATGGCGATGCAGTTTCGCCGCTATGCTCGCGCGCAAATCTTCGCCTTCGATTTCGGCGGCTCGATCCGCGCGGCGGCGCTCGCCTGCGGCGGCGATTGGCACGATCTCGGCGGCGGCCTGTCGGCAGGTTCCGAAGATAGCGTGTCGCTCCAGCCCCTCGCCCGCATCGACGACGCGGCCGAGCGCGCCTGGGCGGCGGAATGGGTAGCCGCAATCCTCGCCAAGGAAGGCGCCGCCATCGACCCGACGGCGAAAGAGCATATCTGGTCGGCGCTCACCTCGCTCGCCTCTTCACCGCCCGGTGAACGCTCGCTCACCGGTCTCGCCGTCCTGCTCCAATCGACCCTCCTGAAGCAGGCGCTTCAGCCCTATTGCGTGGACGGTCCCTTCGGCCGGCTGCTCGACGCTGAGGAAGAGCGTTTCGGATATTCCAACTTTCAGGCTTTCGAAACGGAGGGTCTCATCGGCGCGGGCGCGGCCGCAGCCGTCCTCACCTATCTTTTTCATCGTCTCGAGCAGCGGTTAGACGGTCGTCCGACCTTGCTCGTCATCGATGAGGGCTGGCTCGTCCTCGACGATCCCGCTTTCGCGCGCCAGCTGCGCGAATGGCTCAAGACCCTACGGAAGAAGAACGCTTCCGTCGTCTTCGCCACGCAGTCGCTCTCCGACATCGACAATAGCCCGATCGCGCCGGCGATCGTCGAGAGCTGTCCGACCCGCATCTTCCTCCCGAACGAGCGCGCGATCGAGCCGCAGATCACCGCGATCTATCGCCGCTTCGGCCTCAACGATCGCCAGATTGAGATCATCGCCCGCGCGACACCCAAGCGCGACTATTACTGCCAATCGCGACGCGGCAATCGCCTTTTCGAATTGGGGCTCGGGCCGATCGGCCTCGCCTTCTGCGCCGCCTCCTCCAAGACCGATCACGCCACGATCGAGCGCATCCTCGCAGAGCATGGGACGGACGGCTTTCTCCGCGCCTGGCTGATCGAGCGCGGCCTCGAATGGGCGGCCGACCTCATCCCCGACCTCACCAATCTGGAGTTTTGCTGATGGGCGCTCGTTCTCCTCGCCACGCCGCCCTGTTCGGCGCCGCAGCTCTGTCCGTATTGCTCGTCGCCGACCCCGTGCCCGCGCAGATCGTCGTCTACGATCCGACCAATTTCTCGCAGAACGTGCTCACCGCCGCGCGTGAGCTGCAGCAGGTCAATAATCAGGTCCAGAGCCTCGCCAATGAGGCCCAGATGCTGACCAATCAGGCGCGCAATCTCGCAAGCCTGCCGCTCTCGACCTTGAACCAGCTCCAGATGACGATCCAGAAGACGCAGTCGCTGCTCGCCCAGGCGCAGCACATTGCCTTCGATGTCCAGCAGATCGAATCCGCCTTCTCGACGACCTATGGTTCGGCGTCGAGCAGCGGCTCAAGTTCGGCGCTCTTCGCCACGGCGCAGACCCGCTGGCGCAATTCCGTCGCGGCCTTCGAGGATTCCTTGAAGGTGCAGGCTGGCGTCGTCGGCAATATCTCGAGCAATGGCTCCGCCATGTCGTCGCTGACCTCCGCGAGCCAGACGGCGACCGGCGCGCTGCAGGCGGCGCAGGCCGGGAATCAGCTGCTCGCGCTGCAATCGCAGCAGCTCTCCGATCTCGTCGCCGTGGTCGCGGCGAAGAGCCGCGCCGATGCACTCGAGCAATCACGCATCACGGCCACGGAGTCACAAGGACAGGAGCAATATCGGCGCTTTTCGACCCGCTCCGGCTATCAGCCGGGCAATGTCACCATGTTCCACGGCAATTGAGGCGCCGCCATGGAACGATGGGACATATGGCGCGCCGGCGCGATCCTCATTCTGATCGCAACATTGATTGCGACGCTCTCCGCGATCGATCTCGATGCGCCTGCGCCGATCATCCGTGACGCCGGCGCTGCCTTCGTCAACGATCCAGACGATCTTTCCGCCGAGCTGCGCCGATGCGGCGCGCTCGCGCTCCAGGATGCCGAAGACCAGCGCTGCGAGGCGGTCTGGACGGAGAACCGCCGCCGCTTCTTCGGCAGGCCGGCGCGGCCGACGCCTCCCACGGCCGCGCCGGCCACATCTATATCAAAAGGCGCCGCGCAATGAACAATGTCGGCGTCATCGACTCCTTCCTCAACACCTTCACGACCTATATCGATTCCGGCTTCGGCCTGTTGAAGGGCGATGTCGCTTATCTCTCCTCGACGCTGATCGCGATCGACATCACGCTCGCTGGCCTGTTCTGGGCCTGGGGCGCCGACGAGGACGTGATCCAGAGGCTCGTGAGGAAGACGCTCTATATCGGCTTCTTCGCCTTCCTCATCACCAATTTCAACAAGCTTTCGGGAATCGTCTTCAATAGCTTCGCGGGCGTCGGCCTCAAGGCCGGCGGCTCGTCGGTGTCGACCGCCGATTTCCTGCGGCCCGGCCGTCTCGCCCAGGTCGGCCTCGACGCCAGCCAGCCGCTGCTCGACGCGGCGAGCCAGATGATGGGCTTTGCGTCCTTCTTCGCCAATTTCGTTCAGATCGCCGTGCTGATGATCTCCTGGCTGCTGATCATCATCGCCTTCTTCATTCTCGCCGTGCAGCTCTTCGTCACGCTGATCGAGTTCAAGCTGACGACGCTCGCCGGTTTCGTGCTCATTCCCTTCGCGCTCTTCAACAAGACCGCCTTTCTCGCCGAGAAGGTGCTCGGCAATATCGTCGCCTCGGGCGTGAAGGTGATGACGCTCGCCGTCATCGTCGGCATCGGCTCTGGGCTCTTCTCGCAATTCACGACGAGCTACGGCGGCGAGCAGCCGACGATCGAGCAGACGCTCTCCGTCGTGCTGGCCGCGCTCGCCATGCTCGGCCTCGGAATATTCGGGCCCGGCATCGCCACCGGCCTCGTCTCCGGCGCGCCGCAGCTCGGCGCCGGCGCGGCGGTCGGAACCGGCGTCGCCGTCGCGGGCGCCGGAATGGTCGGAGGCGCGGCGCTCGGCCTCGCCGGGAGGGGAGCGACGGCCGCCGCCTCGGGAGCCGCCGCCACCGCGCGCGGCGGGGCGAGGCTCGCCGGAGGAGCGGCGTCGGCCTATGCGCTCGGCTCGGCCGGCGAGTCGGGGTCCTCCGCTGTCGCCGCCGGACTCGCCGGTGTTGGCAAAGCGGCGGGCGCAGTCGCAGCGGCACCCTTCCGGCGCGCGGCCGCTCGCGCTACGAGCTCCCTTGCCGAGAACTATTCCGCCGGCGCCCGCGCCGCCTTCGCCGCGACGGGCGGCTCGTCGACCACAGGCGCGGTCGGCGACGGCGCGACAGGCGGTTCGCCCGGGAATGCGCCGCCCGCCTGGGCGCGGCGCATGAAGCGCAATCAACTCGCGAGCCACGGCGCGACGACCGCCGCGCATGTCATTCAGTCCGGCGACAGCCACGGCGGCGGCCATTCCGTCGATCTCTCACAACAGGAATAGACCATGTTCCGACGCGCCTCGGTGCGCTATGGCCGCACGCCCGAACCGGAGACGCCCTATCAGAGAGCCGCGCAAGTCTGGGACGAGCGCATCGGTTCGGCGCGCGTCCAGGCGAAGAACTGGCGGCTGATGGCCTTCGGCTCGCTGCTCTTCTCCTGTGGCCTGACGGCCGGTCTCGTCTGGCAGGCGACGCATGGGACCGTCGTCCCCTGGGTCGTTCAAATCGACCAGCTCGGCGAGGCGCGCGCCATCGCGCCGGCGACGGCCGATTACACGCCGTCCGATCCGCAGATCGCCTGGTATCTCGCCCGCTTCATCAAGGATGTGCGCGCCGCACCGGCCGATCCGGTCGTCGTCCGACAGAGCTGGCTGCAGGCCTACGATTTCACGACGACCGCGGGCGCCGCCGCGCTCAACGATTACGCCCGCGCCAATGATCCATTCGCCAAGCTCGGCAAGCAGCAGATCGCCGTCGACGTCTCCAGCGTCATTCGCGCCTCGATCGACTCGTTCCGCGTCGCCTGGATCGAGCGCCGCTATCAGGACGGCGCGCTCGCCGACACGACCCGATGGACGGCGATCCTCACGATCATCATCCAGCCGCCGACCGATGCCGATCGCCTCCGCAAAAATCCTCTCGGAGTCTACGTCAACGCCATCAACTGGTCCAAGGAGCTCGGACAATGACCCGGCCGAATTTTTTGAATGCCGGCGATCCGGCTTCGCGCGTTGGCGTGAACGTGCGCTTCCGGAAAGAAGGAAGCACGTCTTTCCGTAAAGCCGGTTTTGCGATTCTCCTTATCTCCGTGCCCTCGCTCGTCGGATGCGCGAAATTCATTCCGCCGGACATCGATTACGACGACGCGGCGCCGGCGCGGCTCTCCGCCGATCCGCCGTCACCGGTGAAAATCGTCACCCTCGCCAAGCCGCTTCCTTTGCCGGGCCAATTGAAGCCGCTGCACGCCGGCAAGGCGCCGCCCGAGCCCGCCGATCCGGCCGTACGCGTCAATCAGGCCAACGCCGCCGCCCGTGTGCAGCCGGTGCGCGACGGTTTCATCAACGCCGTGCAGGTCTATCCCTTCTCGGGCGGCGCGCTCTATCAGGTCTATGCGGCGCCGGGACAGATCACCGACGTCGCCCTGCAGGAGGGCGAGCAGCTCGTCGGTTCGGGACCGGTTGCGGCAGGCGACACCGTGCGCTGGATCATCGGCGACACGGAGAGCGGCGTCGGCTCGACGAAAAAGATCCACATCCTCGTCAAGCCGACGCGGCCCGACCTCGTCACCAATCTCGTCGTCAACACCGATCGGCGCACCTATCTGCTCGAGCTGCGATCGACCGAGAAGACCTATATGGCCTCGGTCTCCTGGCAATATCCCGAGGACCAGCTCATCGCCTTGCGCCGTCAGAACGCGGTCGCCGAATCCGCCGCGCCGATCGCGACGGGCGTCGACGTCTCCGCGCTGAATTTCCGCTATGCGATCCAGGGCGACAATCCCGCCTGGCGGCCGCTGCGCGCCTTCGACGATGGATCGAAGGTCTATATCGAATTCCCGACCGGCATTCGCCAGGGCGAGACGCCGCCGCTCTTCGTCATCGGCCCAGCCGGCGGATCGGAGCTGGTCAATTATCGCGTAAGCCGCAATTACTACATCGTCGATCGCCTCTTCGCCGCCGCCGAGCTCCGTCTCGGCGATGCGGACAGCGAGCGGCGCGTGCGCATCGTCCGCACCGACGGAAGGCCGCGTTCATGACTCCGGACGGGAATGACGACAAGTTCGGCTCGTCGCCGCCGATCACGCCGGACCTTCGCCTCCGAGGCGAACGTCCCCGCGTGACGCGGCTGTCGCGCAAGGTGCTGATCGGCATGGCGAGCGTCGCGGCCCTCGCGATCGCCGGCGCGCTCGGCTACGCGCTGCAGCCGCGCGACAGAAGCGGCGCGGCCCAGGAGCTCTACAACACGCAGAACCGTCCTGCCGCCGACGGCCTCGCGAACCTGCCCAAGGACTATACCGGATTGCCGCGCCCGGCGCCGCTGCTCGGGCCGCCTCTGCCGGGCGATCTCGGGCGGCCCATTCTGAATGCTGGCGCGGCCGGCAATACGACGATCGTCGGCGCATCGGCTTCCGATCCCGAAGCGCAGCGCCGCGCACAGGAGGTCGAGGCCGCACGCGTGAGCCGGCTCTTCGCTCAGACGAACGAGCGCGAGAGGTCGATCACCCCGATCGTTCCGACAACGATTTCCGCGACCGACGCAGGCGCTACCGCTGCGCCGTCAGTCGACGCCGGCTCCGCGCAGAACATGCAGGACCGCAAGACCGCTTTTCTGACTGCGTCGACCGATAGGCAGACCGTCAGTCCCGATCGGCTCACAAAGCTTGCGTCGCCTTACGTCGTCCAGGCTGGCACTGTCATCCCGGCCGCGCTCATCACCGGCCTCCGCTCCGATCTGCCGGGGCAGATCACCGCCCAGGTGACCGAAGCGGTCTACGACAGTCCCACGGGGAAGTTTCTGCTCATTCCGCAAGGCGCGAAGCTCATCGGCCAATACGACAGCTCCGTCGCGTACGGCCAAAAGCGCGTGCTTCTCGCCTGGACACGGCTCATCATGCCCAATGGAGCCTCGATCGTGCTGGAGCGACAGCCCGGCGCCGACGTGGCAGGCTACGCCGGCCTCGAGGACGAGGTCGACAATCATTGGGACATGCTGATCAAGGGAGCCGCGCTCTCGACGCTGCTCAGCATCGGCGCCGAAGCGGGAACCACAGGCAGCGAGAGCAGCCTCATCCAGGCGATCCGCCGCGGCGGCTCCAACAGCGCGAGCCAGACCGGGCAATTGCTCATTCAACGCCAGCTCAATGTCCAGCCCACTCTCACCATCCGGCCGGGTTTCCCCGTCCGTGTGCTCGTGACACGAGATCTTCTATTGGCTCCATACAAGGAAGGAACGGCGCCGTGACGAAATTGAAGCTCGGTCCGCTCGCCGACGACAAGCCCGTCAAAATCACCGTCGAGATTCCCGCGTCTCTGCATCGCGATCTCACCGCCTATGCGGACGCGCTCGGCAAAGCCAATGGGCAAAACATCGCCGATCCGCTCAAGCTGATCGTTCCCATGCTTCAGCGCTTCATCGCGACCGACAGAGCCTTCGCGAAGACTCGGACGTGTCCGAAACCTCAACCCGATGTCGCGGAAACCGAAAGGTCGGGATAGCGGGCGCGCAACAGATCGAGAAATGGCTGCAGCATCGGACTGCTGTTCGTCTCTTTCCAATAGGCCGCAAACTGAAGCCGCATTTGCCCACAGTCGCCATGCAGCTCGCGATGGGCAACTCCGGGGCAGATGAAGCCGACGGCGCCTTCGAGCAGTGGCGCGACGCCATAGCCCGCGCCGACGAGGCTCAGCAGCCTGTCGAGGCTGACATCCTGATAGCTGATACGCAAAGAACCCGAGCCGCCGGCCTTCACGCTCAGCAATTGCTCGAGCTCGGAATCGACGCCGCTCCGCGTCAGCAATATCCGATTGTCGCAAAGCTCCCGCCATTGGATCGCTGGCCGATTATTGAGCGGGTGATTTTCCTGAACGGCAACGACGACCCGTTCGCCCCAGAGCGGCAGAACGCGGTCGTTCCACCTTCCGCCACCGGAGGTCAATATGGCGACGTCTATCGCGCCGGCGGCGAGCTCGCCGAGCAATCCCTCCTTGGCGCCGTCGACCAAGAGAATATCCGCATCCGCGATCTGGCGGCGCAATTCCGCGAGCGTCTCCCGCAGATTGCCCGCTGAGAGCGACGAGCAAATCCCTATTCGCAATGGCCTGCGTCCGCCGTTGCGTCGCGTTTTGAATGTGAGGAAGAGGCGGTCCGCTTCGTCGACGATGGGCCGCGCCAAATCCAGAAATTCGCGACCGACCGGTGTGAGCTTCGTTCCGCCGGTCGTGCGCTCGAACAAGTCCACACCGAGCTCACATTCGAGATCATGCAATCGACGGCTGAGGGTGGATTGACGCGTGTTCAGCGTCTCCGCCGCTTGCCGGAGGCTTCGATGCCGCGAGGCGACAAGGGCCCATTTCAGATCTCGAAGCTCCGAATTCACCTGAAAAGCCCGGTTTCACAAGCTGATTTCCAGAATCGGATACGGCGACGACAGGGCGCCATCAGCCGTTCTAATGTTTCCTACTTCATTGAAATTAAATGGCCTTTTCAAGGCCGCCGATCAAACGGCTATCGCTTTGCAAGCTATAGGTTTTTCGACGAACGGACCCGATTCCTCCGTAATCGATGAGCCGTCCCGAACAGCCCGACGCATCTGTGGCGCGAGGCCTGGAGGAAGGTCTTTGCCTGCGCTTTCCAAATTGCGTTGCTAAAACGTTCTATGCGGCATACCTTCTCCCGGCTGCAATTTCATGAGCAGCGGCCGAACGGGATGGTGGAACATCCCGCCCGGCCTGACCACAACCCATGCTGTTGAGGAGCCTGGATCATGGCTGATTCTGAAGATAGCACGACTCCGCCTGCCGTTAGCTGGCGCGCCATTCTGCGAGGAACCGGAACCCTGCAGTCCGGGAAGAAGACAGAAGGGACGCCGTCCGACCCCGCGCTGCAGCTCTGGCGGAACTGGCAAGCCAATCACACTCAGGTCGTCGCGCTGACGCGCCAGTGGCAGCGCATCGAGAAGAAGCTCATTCACTCGGTCGGCATCCCCGAGGTCGCGATCCGCATTTCCGGCGAGGCGGAGCCGAAAATCGCTCAATCGATCGAAGAGATCGAGGAGCTGATCGCGAACGAGCCGGCGATCGAGAGAGAAGCGCTGATCGCGGCGTTCCACGAGCGGCAAAAGCGATGGGACGAAGCGGCGGCGACGCTCGGCTTCGACGCCGTCGACGCCGAACTCCGAGCCGCTCTTGGCAAGGAGCGCGACTTTGTGGCGTCAGTCCCGAAGACGAAAGCCGCCAGCCTGCCGGGTGTCGCGGCCAAGCTCGCCATCCTCATTCAGCTCGGCGAGCCGAGCCCGACAGATGCGGAATTTCCCTGGCCGGAACTGCGCTCGGCGCTGGCCGATATCGCCCGGCTGGCGTCGCCGGAAGCCGCGGTCTTGCCGATGTGATGCCCGTGCTCGGGTCCATGGTCGCTCGGCTATGGACCCGGCTTTTTTCGAATAGCCCGCCTTTGCGCCGGCGCCTCGCTTTTGCGAGCTGGCTTCGCGGCTTTCTTGGGCGGCGCCTTCGTGCTCGCGCTTGCAGCCGACGTCGCGGATGACGCTTTCGCCTCCGCAGTTTCGCTCGCGGGCCTCAAAAGCTCGAGCGCCGGGATTCCGAGAGCTTCGGCGAGGCGGCCGACGACATCGACCGTCGCCGAATAGACGCAGCGTTCGATCGAGCTGATATAGGTGCGGTCCAGCTCGGCTCGATGGCCGAGCTCCTCCTGCGACAGGCGTTGCGCCCGTCGATATTTCCTCAGATTGCGCGCCAGCGTCTCTCGCATTTCCATGACGAGAACCAGCCAGCTTGAAGAGTATTTATCTACGGAGTATACTGGCGATTATGCACTTTACAAACCACAGCGGCCGGTGTAGCTTCTGAATCAAGGAGCTAGTCCAATGTCCGTTCTTTCGAAGCCCTACTTCCACGACGAAGCCGCCGCCTTTGCGCATCTCGAGAGCATCCTGTGGCCCAACGGCCCTGTTTGCCCTCATTGCGGCTCCATCTCTGGGAAGCATTACGACCTTCGGAAGACCCGCCTCGGCCTCCGCAAGTGCTCTGACTGCCGCAAGCAGTTCACTGTGAAGGTCGGCACTGTTTTTGAGTCGGCGCATATCCCGCTGAACAAGATGCTTCAGGCCGTCTATCTCCTCACTTCGTCGAAGAAGGGCATTAGCGCCCACCAGCTTCATCGTGTGCTCGAGGTTCAATACAAGACGGCTTGGTTCCTCGCGCATCGCATCCGCGAAGCGTTCCGCAGTGGCGCGCTTGCCATTCCGTTCGGCAGCGAAGGCGGCCCCGTCGAGGTTGATGAAACATTCATTGGCCGCAAGGCTGGCGTTCCGAAAGCTCGCGGCGGCGCCGCTCACAAGAATGCGGTCCTCTCGCTTATCGATCGCGACACGAAGCAGGTTCGCTCTTTCCATGTCGATGGCGTCACGACCGGCGACCTCGCGCCGATCATCCGCGAGAACCTTGCCAAGGAAGCGCGTTTGCAGACCGACGAAGCGAAGCAGTATCGCAAAATCGGCGAGGAATTCGCGAGCCACGATC
The DNA here is from genome assembly GCF_015709455.1 of Methylosinus sp. H3A. Classification (NCBI taxonomy): domain Bacteria; kingdom Pseudomonadati; phylum Pseudomonadota; class Alphaproteobacteria; order Hyphomicrobiales; family Methylocystaceae; genus Methylosinus; species Methylosinus sp. H3A. Next base: position 2,206,274 of record NZ_JADNQW010000005.1, on the reverse strand, counting down.
GCGTGAACCACAGCGAAGACGAATACGTTCGCTACGAGGCCGCTGGAATCGTGACCACGAACTGCGCCGAGGGCTATTTCTCGGTCTTCAAGCGCGGCATGAAGGGCGTTTATCAGCACTGCGGCGAGAAGCACCTTCACCGCTATCTCGCCGAGTTCGATTTCCGTTACAACAACCGCTCGGCTTTGGGTTGCGAGGACCAGGAACGGGCGCAGCGCGCGTTGGCGGGAATCAAAGGCAAGCGCCTAACTTATCAAGGAACTGACAGGAGCCGTTGACAACAACACAAAAAGGCGCCTACCTGTTTGATTCGGTCTTGACGAATCGGAAGGCAAGCATTAAATACGAGCTAACCCGGTGCTAAGGCGGCCGGTAGCAGATGGTACATAATCCATCGAACGGGGCGCGAGCCCCGTTTTTGTTTTATGGAAGGTATTTTACTCCATACCCCGCGATTCTTCCCTGTGATGACCTATCGTATTTGCTAGCCGCTAATATCCCGATTACGGCATCAGCGTATTTACCGATAGATACCGGGTGTTTGTTGCAGGCTCTTATATGCATATGGCTTGGGTGGGCGAGGAGATCGGCGAGTTGTAATCCTGCAATATTATCACTTTTGTATCTTATTTTTAGTTTGCTCGCGGGAATGCGATAACGTATTTGTTCTGGTGGGAAGTAGTAATTTCCCTTGCCTCGCACATCATCGTAAGCAACCTGAAGCGCCGCATCCTTTTTACCTTTTCTACCCTCCGGCATTATATCCCCAAATGAATTCTTTCTGACCAAAAACCGCGCAAATTTTTCAACAAGTATCTGCATTAGGTAGTGATATGGATGTTTTTCTTTCCATTTATCTCTTCTAGATGCTTCAAGTTTGTCAATAATAGCTGTTATTACGGCGTAGTCGCACTGCTTATATATCTTCAGCATCGCTCTGTTAAATAAATCTAATTTAATTGGGTCGTTTAACACCCCGAACTGAGCTTTTCGTTGAACTATTTTCCTTCTATGGAATATAATTGGCTCATCAGGGTCTTGATTGAAAACGGCTTTTTTGACCCAATCGAATTTTGGCGTTAAATCATCTCTCGCAACATCCGTCTTCATCGCGACGCCGGTCAAGCTGAGATAGCGATGATCGTCATTTTCTAAATCGTTCATGTCGTCCGTGCCGACCTCATCAACATATAGGCGATACATGGCAAAGCACCCTAGGGATCAAGACGCCCGTACGATAGCGCAATCGGAGAAGTTCATCGAGACGGCGCGCGCCCTCGGCTGCGACGAAGACCCCGCGCACTTCGACGAGGCGCTAAAGAAGGTCGCGCGGCATAAGCCGCGCACTGAAGCGCCCCTCAAGCCCCCTACGAAGGGCCGATCTGCGGCGCCGAAAGAGCCGAAATAGCCAGCTGCGCGAACGATGGCGGCAACTGCCCTTGCGAGACTTTGCGCTTAAGGTAGCTCGCAAATTTTCCGCCGTCGATATAAGTGCTCTGTAGCCACTCCCTATAATGGCCGAGGGCAGAAAGCGGATAGCACCACGACTCTTGAGGATTAGATTTGGCTTGTGGATGACTTTCAGGATACCGGTGGGGCCATTTCTGCCGCGGTCCGAAATCATCCTCTAGATTGTTGTCTGACCAATGTTTCCCCCAATGCTGACCTATAGATATATCGACAACAAACTCTTCTCCGATATCCGCGCCAGCAATGATTAGCTCATATACGATCGTGTGCGCTTCATTGAAAACATGAAAATATCCTTTGGGGGCTGACTGGTGGTTCAGCTCTATGCGCTCATGCCATTTCGTGAATTTGTGAGTTTTCGCCCCGCTCGGATCATATCCTACTTGAGAGTAAATAAGCTCTCGTAGTTTTGACCCTGCGAGAGTTCGGAAATTATCTCGCGCTTCTGGTTTGCAGTTTGTCCCCGCATCAAATGCATAATATTCCAGGACCGCAAGGCAAACATCGGACGGATAGCAGAAGTTAACCGTCCCCTTGTGCGCAACCTCAATATGAGGGTTTCCCGGTATAGCCCCGGTCTTTCCAAGGATCGCCTTGATCGCCGAAATCCTCGGCTTCTCTGGCGCTTCATTCCATTGGCTGCTTATGGTCCCGATATGGGCATTCATTACACCGCAGAGCGCGGCGAGCCCACGTTGATTAAGGTAGGGCGTCCCATCCGATAGGACGCCCATGCCGATACCGTTGATTTCGGTATCGGCTTCAATCCCGAGATCAAGTTTCGGGGCGATTTGCTTCGAGCTATTTCTAGGCGCTACAATATTGATTTTCTTAGCCATTATGGCGATTTCCTCTGCGGGCTAATTCCCCTCATGGTTGAGGCCCTTAGAGGATGCTACGCGATTCCTTCGTGGTGCGCAAACTACATAATCGCCAGTATACTCTACAAACGGTCGCCGCCGGTTCGAGGAGGGGAAGCGCCGGCGCGGCAGAGGGGGCGAGTCCGTAAACGACCGAGAGTCCGAATATGCGTGAGAAGCATCTGGGTCATGCCGTCTCTTTGGCGACGATTTTGTTGAGCACGCGCGAACAATTCGCTCGCGCGTTGCGCGACGCTGCGATGGCGAGCATCAGAGCGAGATCGAGAGGCGCGGGTTTCGACCAGCCGATCATCTCCCGCTACTTCCTCGAGTCGCACGTCGACGACGCTCTCTATCTGATCGGCAGAGACGGGCTCGACGCGCTCGAGAGCAATGTCCGCTTCGCGGTCGACGAAATGATACGAGAGGCGTTGGAAAACGTGAGAATGCGCCGCACGGATAATTAGTCGATCGCGTTTTCGGTGCGCCGGCTACGGCGGCGCATTGCGTTTGCGCCATCAGGAGCTGACGTTTCCTGACCAGCAGCGCGATTGACGTCGATCACATTTCCAACAATTCGCTTTAGGAGCATCTGTCGTGGAAAGACGAATAACTCTCACTGACATAGACCGCCCTGGAGAGGCGCTCGAAGTCGACATCATTGCTGCCGACGAGAGGTCTTTGACGCTGGCGGTGCCGAACACATCCGTGCAATTTCGATTATTCCGCCACAACCGCCAGGCGCCCTACCAAGGATCGTTGGGCGGCCGGAGTTTCTGCTTCGTTCCGTATGCTGTCGAGTCTAAGAGGGCAGTTTGGAAATAGAGAAAATAGAGCGTCCGGCGCCTTGAACGCCGCGATAAAAGCGAAGTCGATGACCCACGATCTTATCAGCGGAGACGCCGTCGACGCCCTCGAGAGCAGCATCCGGTTTGCGATCGAGATCACACGAGCAGCGTTGGAAATCATGAGGAATCGCGGAGCAGCCAGCCGGTAGCGGATGTCGAAAGCCCTAGCCATCACCTGGAGAGGCGTCATGATGTACGATCACAAACTTATTTTTGCTACGCCCGCTCACTCTTTCGTACATGCGACTACGCCAGCGCGCGCCGAGGCGCTCTCCAAGTCGATGAAAGACGTTGTTTCAGAATGCTGTTTCGGCTTGTCATTGCGCGCGCGCCTGACATCATCGTCCTCATTCGAACAAACGTGGACGCCGTCATGCCGAGATCGAGACGAACGACCGTCGAAAAGCTTCACGTCGTCGCGACGAATGGCAATCGTCCGATCGAAGCGCAATCGAAACTCGACCCGAGGCTCGTCGATTTGGTTCGTCTGCTCGCACGCGCGGCCGCGCAGGATTTCGTTCGATCCGAACAGGACAATCGAAAGCAAGGCCGTCTTCCCGAATAAGGAGGCCGCCGAATGAAAGCCGCGCTCTACGCCCGCTACTCCTCCGACAATCAGCGCGACGCCTCCATCGAGGATCAGTTGCGGCTTTGCCGACATTACGCAGACAAGCAAGGCTGGACGATCGTCGACAGCTACACCGATCGCGCCATCTCCGGCGCCTCCTTGTTGCGCCCCGGCATCCAGGAACTGATCCACGACGCTCTGCGCGGAAAATTCGTCGTCGTGCTGGCAGAGGCGATGGATCGCTTGAGCCGCGACCAGGAAGATATCGCTGGACTATTCAAGCGCATGGCCTTCGCCAACGTGCGCATCGTCACTCTGTCGGAGGGCGACGTGACGCATCTGCACGTCGGCCTGAAAGGCACGATGAACGCCCTATTCCTGAAGGATCTCGCCGATAAGACTCGCCGCGGCCTTCGCGGTCGTGTCGAAGAAGGTAAATCGGGTGGCGGTCTGTGCTTCGGCTACGACGTGGTCAAGCAGTTTGCCGCGAGTGGCGAACCGATTCGCGGCGATCGAACGATCAACGAGACGGAAGCAGCCGTCGTGCGCCGCATCTTCACCGATTATCTCGCCGGCAAGTCGTCCCGCACGATCGCTTTCCAGTTGAACAGCGAGGGCGTGCCCGGACCGCAAGGCGCCGATTGGGGACCGACTACCATCCACGGCAACCCGAAGCGCGGCGTCGGCATTCTCAACAACGAGCTCTATGTCGGCCGCCTGGTCTGGAACCGCCTTCGATATTTGAAGGACCCAGATACTGGAAAGCGAGTGTCCCGCCTCAACCCGGAATCCGAGTGGATCGTTCAGGACGTGCCGGAGTTGCGCATCGTCGACCAAGAACTCTGGGAGCTTGTGAAAGCCCGGCAGCAGACGCTCGCCTACGAAGCCCCAGAGCCCGGCGAGAACACGTTGAATGAGCGACGGCGGCCGAAGCATCTTTTTTCGGGTTTGGTGAAATGCGGATGCTGCGGAGGGGGCTATGTCATGATCTCGAAGGAGTTGCTCGGCTGCGCAACGGCGCGGAATAAGGGGATATGCCAGAATCGCACGAATATCAGGCGAGACGATCTGGAGACATCAGTGCTCAATGGCCTGCGCACCCATTTGATGGAGCCAGAGCTGTTCAAGGAATTCTGCGACGAGTTCACCCGCGAGGTGAACCGCCTTCGAATGGAGCGTGGAGCGGACCTAGCTGCGAAGCGGACCGAAATCCCTCGCATCGATCGCGAACTGGATAAGCTCATGAAGCTGATCCTGGCATCCGACGACCTCGAAGCGTCAAAGCGCGTGATGCGGCAAATGAAGGAATTGGAGAACCGGAAGGAGGAACTCGAGAAGGCTCTCACCGAAGCCGAGGAGCCACCCCCGCTCCTGCATCCGAACATGGCGGAGATCTATCGCCAACGCATTTCCGCGCTCAACGAGAGCCTGCAGAGCGATGAGACCAAAGCCGAGGCGATGGAGGTCGTTCGCACTCTCGTCGACCGGGTGACGTTGGTTCCGGAGGATGGCCGCTTGGCGGTCGTCCTACGCGGCGACTTGGCTGCGATGCTTCGGTTTGCGGCGGGCAAGAAAAAGCCCGACGTCCTTTCGGAAGTCGGGCTGATTGGCGATTTGTTATCGCCGACATCGTTGGTTGCGGGGACTCGCTGCGACCGCTGGCATGAATTTCGTTCCCGGTTGATTTTCATCGGCTTTGATAAAGTCCAGGATGCCGAACAACTCGCCGCGTAGCTCGGCGTGAACCTCGCCGCGCTTCTGTCCGGGCGTCAGCACGATTTCGCCGATGAGCGAGCGTAATGCTTCCGCCGCCTGCCTGCCGTCGTCCGTATCGTCGAGCGCTTCCGTGAAGCGGTCGATGCGAAGCCGATAGACATTGGCGATGTTTGGATGCACGTCTGGAATATCGGTCGGAGCCTGCGACAAGCGCGCGACGATGTCCGCCTTCTGCCGTTCGAGGTCTTCCATCCGCGCCTTCATGGATGGCTGGTACAAGCCGTCCTCGATCGCGGTCATGATGCCGGCTATCCCCCGTTCGATCTTCTGAAGCGCTCGGCGGTCGACCTCGGCCTGCGCCCGCCGTTCATGGTTCAGTCGATTCATCTCTTCGGCGTATGCGCGCACTGCCTCCGCAACCGCGTCGGAGGAAACAAGGCGGTCCTTCAGCCCCGCCAGCACCCGCCCCTCGATCTTCTCGCGAGGGATGGTGCGGTTGTTGTCGCACGTCCCACGACGATGATGGTTGAGGCAACCATAGCGGCCGGGAGTCAGGATGCCGATCTTGCCGCCACAACATCCGCAGGTGAGAAGGCCGGAAAGAAGGGAGATAGGCCGGTTGGCCAGATGTAGCCGCTTCGCCCGCCCTTCCCGGGTGGTCGCCGGATTGGGGCCGAAGATCGCCGAGATTTGCTGCTGTCGCTTCCGCGCCGCCTGCCACAGATCATCGTCCACGACCCTGAGATGCGGCACTTCGGTCCTGATCCATTGATTTTCCGGGTTCGGCCGCGAGACACGCTTGCCGGTGGCCGGGTCTTTGACGAAACGCTGCCGGTTCCACAGCAGCACGCCGGCATAGAGTTCATTGTTGAGGATGCCAGAGCCGCGCGAGACGTGACCCCGAATGCTCGTGTCGCCCCAGGCGCGGCCCAACGGGCCTGGAATGCCTTCCTTATTCAGTTCGACCGCGATGGCCTTCGGGCTCTTGCCGGCGGCGAAGGCGCGGAAGATGCGCCGGACGACATCCGCCTCTTCCGCGATGATCTCACGATCGCCTCGGATCGGCTCGCCATTGGCGTCGAGTTTCTTGGCCACGCGATAGCCGTAGCAGAGGCCGCCGCCCGCCTTACCCTTTTCCACCCGGCCGCGCAGACCGCGATGGGTCTTCATCGCGAGGTCTTTCAGGAATAGGGCGTTCATCGTGCCCTTCAGGCCGACGTGAAGCTCACTGATCTCGCCCTCTGCGAGGGTGATAATGGAAACGCCCGCGAAGCGCAGATGCTTGAACAGCGTGGCGACATCCGCCTGATCGCGGGAAATCCGGTCCAGCGCCTCGCCCAGCACGACGTCGAACTGGCCGCGCTGCGCATCCTGCAACAGGGATTGGATGCCGGGCCGCAGGATCACGCTCGAACCCGAGATGGCGGCGTCGTGATAGGCGCCCGCGATCTTCCATCGCTCGCGCCCCACATGTTCCCGGCAAAGGCGGAACTGGTCCTCGATCGAGCTTTCGCTCTGGTTGTCCGACGAATAGCGGGCATAGAGCGCGACGCGGGTCATGGGCGGTCTCCGTTCCTTCTATTCCTCGTCCTCGGCCCTCTGTGCGTCCTGGGGCCTATTGTCGTTCGCAGCGCCGAGCGCCGCGAACTGATCTCGCGCGATCCGTCGTCCGATCAGCCGCGCGATCGTCAGCGCCACCCGATCCAACTGTCGCCGCGTCTCCCGGTCCGGCTCATCCCGTTTACCGTCCGGACCTCGATTGTCGTTGGCCGGTATGAGGTCGTCCGGCTCGGATTCCGTGTCATCCGCCATGCCGTCGCTCGCTTTCTTTCCGAAGTCAAACGGGCATGAAGCAGCGGCAAGTTCAGAATGAGAAGAGGGAAAATCCGTTCGTCGTACGGCGGCGCAAAAATACTCGCGAATGGCGATTCTGGCGTAGTCGCCCAAAACACTCTACACGCGTCACACGGCCCGCAAAGCCTTCTGGACGGCCTTGGGCGCGCGCTCGATCACCAGAAGATAGGCTCTGGTCGGTCCTTCCGGCTGTCGCGAGCCTTGTTCCCAATGACGCAGCGTATTGACGCTGAACCCGAATCGGCCCGCGAACTCTTCCTGCGTCATGTCCAGGCGTGTGCGGATCGCCTTTACGTCGATCTTCTCCGGCACATGGACGCGATAGGCGCTCTCGTCCGCCCTGCCCTCGACATAGGTCACCGCTTCCTCGAGCCCGCGCCGGATGCTGTCGGCAACCTTGCTCATGGCGTTCTCCTCCTGAATGCCTCGACCAGCAGCGTCGTAAGCTGCCGGAAGTCATTGCGGTCCGGCTGGCTCAAATCGGCCCGCTCATTCTTGGCGAAAGCGGTCAGCGCGAAGAGCGGCATGCCGGTCGTGGTGGAAATAGATCACCCGCGCCCCGCCTCGCTTGCCGCGGCCTTCCAATCCCCAGCGCAGCTTCCGCACGCCGCCCGTTCCGGGGATCAGATCGCCAGCCGTCGGATTGTAGGCGAGATAATCCACGAGAAGCGCCCGTTCCTCGTCGCTCATGAGCTTGCGGGTCGCCGACAGAAACTCCGGCGTTTCGACGACGCTGATCGGAGCGGTTCGAGCCATGAAGGATGCTACTCCAATGAGTCAGTCAAAGCAACTGGAAAATATGATCCAATGAGTCAGACGTGCGCCACCGAATGTTGGGGGTGGGTCAGTTTGAATTCGGCTATGCGCCATGACCGGCCATTCGTCGCGGACGGCACGAGTGTCGGCCTTCCCTGGATTTTGCGGACCTTCGCCGCGCCAGATATCCTGTGGCCCGGTTGAAGGTCTCGTGACGCATTTCGCTCCCTGATGACAGCCGGCGAACTCATTATGCGCGGTCGGCGACATGCGCTTGCGCGTGGCCGCGGCGATAATCGGCGACGGCGCGCGCGATCGAAGGCGGACATCGATCGTGCGCGATTTCAATTATCGAAGCGCACATCTGCGAGTTGGCGCAGGTCATGTATCACAAATGCGCCTTCCGCCGCCGGATGACCTTCATGAGGTAGATATTGGACGGCGCGCATTCCGGCCAAGAGCGCGGCAGCGATCCCCACCGTGCTATCTTCGATTACAACGCACCGACTTGGCGCGACCCTCATCGCGTTCGCGGCGTAAAGGAATAGACCGGGGTCGGGCTTCCAGGAGCCCACATCGTAGGAACTGAAGATGTTTTGGCCAAAAAATCGAGAGAGACCGACGAGATCGAGGGCATGCCGAATTTTGCTCACAGGGCCGCTCGAAGCGACGCACATGGGCCGGTTAACCGCGCCGAGCGCTTCGATTGCGCCGGGCATTGCTTGAAGTTCGGTTTCAAAAATTTCGGTGACCCGGGCGCGATAAGATTTCTCGAAAGCGGCAGGTAAACTGCGTCCGATCCTTGTCTCGACATCTGCGCAAATGTCAGCGAGTCTTTTCCCGCGATACCGGCCGATCAAAACCGAAAGATCGTCAGTCAGGTCCGGCAAAAGGTCTAGTAGCGCCCGACTGCACGCGGGCTCGCTATCAATCAGCGTGCCGTCTAAGTCGAAAATATAGCAATCCATGCCCTCATCATGTTGGTGCAAGCGCCAGTAATCAATAGCGCCATTTTGACGCGGAAATGTCCGCTTTTCCCCCTAAGTTGCGCGTAGCGGCCGAGGCAGACGAAAGTCCGCTCAGGGTCATTTTTTTGCCTTCCCCCACACGGCAGGAAGACGCCAGGAGCAATCAGTGAAGTCTAGGGACGTCCAGACCATTCTGGTTCGCGCCAAATTCGAAAACCCTGTATCCCCACTCAGACGACACCTGCCCGAATAGGTTGGAACCACCACGAATTTCAGCACGACGCCAGCCATTCTGAAGAAGCGCGCGAGAAATGGCCCGATTGAACCATCCATGCCCGATAAGAGCTACAGGCCCTTGTCGCGCAGCCCCGATCAGGCGTTCCGCGGCGGCAGTGGCGCGCCGACGCATTGCTAACCGGCCATTGAATTCGTTCGGGTGAAAAGAGCCAATTCCCCGTGTCAGCGAGAACCAGACGAGTAGCGGCCATCGTCCCGAAATCTCGGGAATAATTTGGGGCTCCTCGCAAAACACCGCGTCGACGATCGGCGTTCGCTCGGAGTCGAGCAAGCGCAAGGACTCTCGCGCTCGCAGACTGGAGCTTGTGAAAACGCTGGTCGCATTACGAATGTGCTGAATGAGTTCTGCGGGAGGGCGAGCGTTCACATACAAGCCCGAATGCTCATAGGCTTCCACATAGGCCTCGAATTCTTCTCGAGTCGGAAACATCGGTTTCGAAAGCGCGACCTGGCCATGACGTGAAATCAAAATCGGAAACACGGGTCGTTCCTGCTGTTCGGAGCACTATCGCCTGGCGCGGACCATGGCGCTCTAGCTCTACTCTTCCTCGTTCATGATCGCCTAGGCGCCATTAGCGGCCCTTGCCTCCTTTTTGTGAAGCAGACCTTGGAGCGGCTCAGCTACTGCCGCGTGCTTGAATTGGCGGGGAACTACGTCCGAATCGACGGCGCTTACAATTCGGCACCGCTGCTCTGGTCGGCATCGGCGAACCGGTAACCGGCGCCGGGCTCCGTCAGAATGAGACGAGGCGAGGACGGATCGTCCTCGATCTTGGCGCGCAATTGGCCGACAAAGACGCGCAGATATTGCATGTCGTTCTGATGCGCTGGCCCCCAGACGGCGGTCAGGATCTGGCGATGCGTCAGGAGGCGTCCAGCGTGCCGGGCGAGCATCGTCAAGAGATCATATTGCTTCGGCGTCAATTTCAACATGACGCCATTTTTCATCACGGAGTGTTTGACGAGGTCGATGCAGAGGCCCTCCCTGTCGATTCGGGTAACTTCCTCTGCGGATTGCCCCGCATGTCGTAGGCCAGCGCGCAGCCTAGCCATGAGCTCGCCGATCCCGAACGGTTTTTCCACGTAATCGTCGGCGCCCAAGTCGAGCGCAGCGATCTTCTCCGCTTCGCGATCGCGGGCCGAGAGGATGATGATCGGAACTTTCGAGAAACTACGCGCCTCGCGCAGCACGTCCTTGCCGTCCATGTCGGGGAGCCCGAGGTCGAGCACCACCACATCGGGCGCGGAGGCGGCGATCAACCGCAAAGCATCACGGCCCGTTCCGGCCTCGAGAACTTCGTAACCACACGCAGTCAGGGCCGGGCGCAGCACTCTGAGGATTTGCGGCTCGTCGTCGACGACGAGGACGCGGACGCCGCTCACGCCGCGATTCCTTTGCGCGGCTGCTCGGGAATGGGAAACCGCAGAAGGATGCGCGTTCCGCGCCGGCGAATGGCGGGGCTTTGCGCGACGATCGTTCCTCCCATCGCTTCGACGAGGCCGCGGCAAATGGACAGGCCCAATCCGGTCCCCGCCTTGCGGCCATCGGAGCGTCCGCCGCGGTAGAATTTCTCGAAGATACGTTCGAGTTCAGTCGGTTTGATTCCTGGTCCCTCATCGGTCACAGCAAGAACGACATCGCCGCCTTCACGACGGGCATACAGACTGGCCGAACCGCCTCCATACTTATGGGCGTTATCGAGAAGATTGAAAATGACTTGGCTCAAGAGATTTGCATCTCCACGAATGAGGGGCAGATCGGAGGCGATGCTGACCGAAGTCTTCAGGCTTGGGAATACCTTGCGGGATCGCTCGATGGCGCTGCGCACCGCATCGTCGACATCGACGAAGTCACGCCGGGGCGCGAGGGCTCCCGATTCTATGCGCGACATGTCGAGCAGATTGGAGACGAAACGAGACAGCCTCCCGGCTTCCTCTTCGATGGAAACGAGGAGGTCCTGGCGATCGGCCGCCGGCATTTTTTCTCCCAGTTGCCGCAGACTCGTGACCGCCGCCGTGATCGAGGCGAGCGGCGTCCGGAGATCGTGGGAGAGCGACGAGAGAAGAGTCGTGCGGAGCTTTTCGTTTTGTTCGAGCGCCGCCGCCTTGACCGATTCGCCGACGAGCAAAGAGCGGTCTATAGCGATCGCCGTCTGCTCGAGAATCGAGGTCAACATGCGCTCATCCTGCGCCGAGAGCGGTTCCTCCGAGATTTTCGGCTCTATTCCGGCGACGCCCGCCACTCCCCGCGATGTCGGGAGCGGCCGAAACTGGAAGCGCACATTGGGCAGAGTGCCCGTTCGCCAACCTGCCGGTTCCGATTTTTCGAAAGCCCAGCGGGCGGCGCTCATTTCTGCTACGTCGAGCTGGTCGATAGGCGGCCATGCCGTGGAAATGCGCAGCTCTCCATCGTCAGGCAAAAGCAAGAGTATGCAACGGGCATCGAGCGTCTTCTGTGCATGGACGGCGGCGGCCCACGAGACGTCATCGAGTCTGGCCGCGCCCGATATCTTGCGTGAGAACTCGAACAGCGACTGAGCCGCTTGCGCTCTGGCGCGCATGTTATGCGATTGCTCGCGCACCCGGCCCGCCAATGTCCCCGTGATGATAGCGACGATCAGGAATACGAGGAGCGACAGAAATTCGTGCGGCTGCGAAATCGTGAATTCGTGACGCGGTTCCGTAAAGAAGAAATCGAAAGCGAGGAAGGAAAAACCGCAAGCGGCGATCGCCGACCACAGCCCGAAACTCACCGCGCAAAATGCGACCGGGACAAGGAAGACCATAGATACGGACAGAGTGGGGATGCCCAGCCAAGTCTCCAACAAATGCGCCAGGGCCACGGCAGCCGCAACGGAGCCGGCCGCGCCGCCTATGCCGATCCAGAATTCGACCCGCGACGAGCGGGACCACGCTCGTCCCTCGATTGCGGGCTTCGGCCGACTGTCCATGACGACGTGGACTGCAATATCCGTAGAGCGCCGAACGATCTCCTGGGTAAAGGATTTGCGGAGAAGCCGAGCCAAGAGCCCCGCGCGCGAGCGTCCGAGGACAATCTGCGTGATATTTTCGCGACGCGCAAAGCGCAGCACCTCGCCGACGAGGTCATATCCGGACAGGCGTTCAATCTCGCCACCCAGCCGTTCCGCCAGGCGTAAGGCATCGTCGATACGTTTGACGCGTTCAGCGTCCCGCTCCTCCTCGCCGGGTCGCTCCACATACAAGGCAATCCACGACGCGTTGAGGCCAGTGGCAAGGCGAGCTGCCGCCCGAACGACGAAGTCCGATGAAGCGTCGGGCCCGACGCAGACGAGCAGTCGCTCCGAGGTCGCCCAAGGCCCCTCGATGGCGTGCTGGCGCAGATAATCGATCATTTGATCGTCGACGCGCTCCGCGGTGCGCCGCAATGCGAGTTCGCGCAGGGCTGTGAGATTGCCGGGCGTGAAAAAATTCTCTATGGCCCGCTTCGCCATCTGCGGAACATAAACCTTGCCTTCTTTCAATCTCTGGATGAGTTCGTCCGGCGTGATGTCGACCAGCACGACGTCCGACGCGCTCTGCAGCACGCTGTCCGGCACGGTCTCGCGAACAATGACGCCAGTGATGCGCGAGACGACGTCGGCGAGACTCTCGAGATGTTGGATGTTGAGCGTCGTCCAGACATCGACGCCGGCGTCGAGCAGTTCCTCCACGTCTTGCCAACGCTTGGGATGACGGCCGTCCGGCGCGTTCGTGTGAGCAAGTTCGTCGACGAGGATGAGCTTGGGCCTGCGAGCCAGGGCCGCGTCTATGTCGAATTCCTCGATTGTTCGGTCGCGATATTCGATGCGGCGGCGCGGCAGAAGTTCGAGTCCCTCCAGCAAGGCTTCGGTTTCCCGCCGTCCATGCGTCTCGGCGAGGCCGACTACGATGTCGCCCCCCTCTGCTTTCATTGCGTGCGCCTTTGCCAGCATGGCGTAGGTCTTGCCGACACCGGGAGCGGCGCCCAGGAAGACGCGCAGCTTTCCCCGAGCTTCCTGGTCGGCAAGCGCCAAGAGCGCATCCGGATCAGGGCGGCGGTCGAGGTCTTTGTCCGTTTGAGCCATCCGTGATCGAAGGTGTTCTACGGTCCGTGAAGAATATTAGCGCAATTCGTCCAGCGCTAGATTGAGCAAAAGCACATTCACGCGAGGTTCCCCGATCAGCGCCGCGAGCCGCTGCTCGGCATGGGCGTCCACCAGTGCGCGAACGCGGTCTTCCGGCAGTTTGCGAGCTTTCGCCACCGCCGGAACCTGCGCCAGCGCGAACTGGGGCGAGATATGAGGATCGAGCCCCGAGGCCGAGGCCGTCACGGCGTCTGCGGCGACAATGTCGATTCGCCCGGCGTCCAACTCGGCTTCAACAGCGGCGTTTACGCGGTCCAAGAGCTTCATCGATGTCGGGCCGAGGTTGGAGCCCGACGAATTCGCCGCGTTGTAGGGCGCATCGATCGTCTTGGTGGCGTCCGCTGGATCGGGGGCGCTGGTCGCCGAAGGGCGGCCGTGGAAGTAGCGATCGGAGGCAAAGCTCTGGCCGATCAGGCTCGAGCCGACCACCATTCCGCCCCGTTCGATCATGCTGCCGTTGGCCTTCTCGGAAAACGCGAGCTGCGCAATCCCGGTAATGGCGAGCGGATACACGAGGCCGGTCAAAACGGTGAACAAGACGATCATCACGAAAGCGGGACGCAGTTGGGCCAACATGTCCGGGCTCCTCACACGAGATGCAATGCGGCAACGACGACGTCGATCAGCTTGATGCCGATGAACGGAACGATGATGCCGCCCAGTCCATAGATCAGCAGATTGCGGCGCAGCAGCGCGGCGGCGCCGACCGGGCGATAGGCGATGCCCTTGAGCGCCAATGGGATCAGCGCAATGATGATGAGAGCGTTGAAAATCACCGCCGACAGAATCGCCGATTGGGGCGACGCCAGTTTCATAACGTTGATCGCGTTCAGTTCCGGATAAGTCACGACGAACAACGCCGGAATGATCGCGAAATACTTGGCCACGTCATTGGCAATCGAGAAGGTAGTGAGAGCGCCCCGGGTCATCAGCAGCTGCTTGCCGATCGCGACGATCTCGATGAGCTTGGTCGGATCGGAGTCGAGATCGACCATGTTGCCGGCTTCGCGCGCCGCTTGCGTTCCGGTCTGCATGGCGACGCCGACATCGGCCTGCGCCAACGCCGGCGCGTCGTTCGTGCCGTCGCCGCACATGGCGATGAGTCGGCCGCCTTGCTGCTCCTTGCGAATGTAGGTCAGCTTGTCCTCGGGCGTGGCCTGCGCGATGAAGTCGTCGACGCCGGCTTCCGATGCGATCGCCGCGGCCGTGACGGGATTATCGCCGGTCACCATGACCGTCTTGATCCCCATCGCGCGCAGCGAAGCGAACCTGGCCTTGATGTCGGGTTTGATGATGTCCTTCAGGTGAACGACGCCGAGGAGCTGCCCGTTTTCCGAGACGGCGAGCGGCGTGCCGCCCGCCCGCGAGATGCGTTCCACCGCTCGCGCGAAGTCGATGGGAACGGCGCCTTTCAGCGAGCCCGTCCGCTCGAGCATGGAATTGACGGTGCTGGTTCCAGAGGCAGGGTCGCTCGCGGCGCGCTCCCCCGCAGATTCAGTGTGACGGAGAATGGCGTCCACCGCGCCCTTACGCAGCGGACGCCCTGGCAAATCGATTCCGGAAATGCGCGTATGAGCCGAGAATGGCACGATTTTGGCTGTGGCGCCCAGATCGGGCAGCGTCAGGCCATAACGGCTCTTGGCCAGGGCGACGATCGAGCGGCCCTCCGGCGTCTCGTCGGCGAGCGACGCGAGCAGGACCGCCTCCGCCAGAGCGTGCTCGGCGACATCGCCGATTGGAATGAACTCGTCCGCCATGCGGCTGCCGAAAGTGATAGTTCCCGTCTTGTCGAGCAGGAGCGTATCCACGTCGCCCGCCGCCTCGACCGCGCGGCCGGAGGTGGCGATGACATTGAAGCGGATGAGCCGGTCCATTCCCGCAATGCCGATCGCAGACAGCAGGCCGCCGATCGTCGTCGGAATGAGACAGACGAGCAGAGCGATGAGCACGGAAAGCGAAAGCGTTGTTCCCGAATATTTGGCGAGCGGCCACAGCGCCACGCAGACGATTAAAAAAACGATGGTCAGCCCCGAGAGAAGAATGGAGAGCGCAAGCTCGTTGGGGGTCTTCTGACGTTCCGCGCCCTCGACCAGCGCGATCATGCGATCTATGAAAGTCGAGCCGGGTGCAGCCGAGATCCTCACTCTGATCCAGTCCGACAAGACCGTCGTGCCGCCCGTCACGGCCGAGCGGTCGCCTCCGGCCTCGCGAATGACGGGGGCGGACTCGCCGGTGATCGCCGACTCGTTCACGGAAGCGACGCCCTCGATAATGTCGCCGTCGCCCGGAATGAGATCGCCGGCCTCGACCAGAACGACGTCGCCGATCTTCAGATCGAGCGCGGAGACCGCCTCAAAGGCGTCCGTTCTCCCGCCCTTGCCGAGTGGATCGACGAGCCGCTTCGCTCTGGTGTCGGTGCGCGTCCGGCGAAGGGCGTCGGCCTGCGCCTTTCCGCGTCCTTCGGCCACCGCTTCAGCAAAATTGGCGAACAATACCGTGAACCACAGCCAGGCCGCGATCTGGCCCGAAAAGAGAGCGGTTCCATCTCGAGCGACGATATCGCGCAAGAACAGGACGGTCACGACGACCGAGACGATCTCGGTGACGAAAATGACCGGATTGCGCGCCAGCTTTCGCGGGTCGAGCTTGCGGAAGGCGTCGATCGAAGCCGGTCTGATGATGACAGGATCGAAAAGGCCGGGAGCTTGGACTTTCGAGGACATGGGACGCTCGCTCCTTCAGAAGGTTTTGCCCGCTTGCATCAGGAATTGCTCGACGACGGGGCCGAGCGCCAGAGCCGGGAAATATTGGAGCATGTAGAGAATGATGATGACGCCGATCAGCAGTCCGACAAACAGAGGTCCATGCGTCGGGAACGTGCCGGAGGAAGCAGGCGCTTTCTTCTTCGCGGCGAAGGAGCCCGCCATCGCCAGAACCGGAATGACATAGGCGAACCGCCCGAAGAGCATGGCGACCCCGAGCGTCGTATTGTACCAGGGCGTATTGCCGGCGAGCCCCGCAAAGGCGGAGCCATTGTTGCCATTGGCGGACGCGAAGGCGTAGAGGATTTCGGAAAGGCCGTGCGGACCGGCGTTGTTCAGACTGGCGAGGCCGGTCTCCAGCATCACAGACGCCGCCGAGAAGCCGAGCACGCTGAGCGGATAGAGCAGCACCGCCAGCATGGCGAGCTTCATTTCGCGCGCTTCGATCTTCTTGCCGACGTATTCCGGCGTGCGGCCGACCATCAGGCCGGCGACGAAGACCGCGATGACCGCGAGGACGAGGAAACCATAGAGGCCGGCGCCGACGCCGCCCGGAGTGATGTCGCCCATCAGAATGTTGAACAGCGGCACGAGGCCGCCGAGCGGCATGAACGAATCGTGCATCGCGTTGACCGCGCCACAGCTCGTTCCAGTAGTCGAGGTCGCGAAGAGCGCGCTCGCGGCGATGCCGAAGCGGACCTCCTTGCCCTCCATATTGCCGGGCGACGGATCAACGCCGATATCCGCCAATATCGGATTGCCGGAGGCTTCGGCCCAGTAGGCGACCAGAACGCCAGCGACGAGAACGACCCCCATGGTGATGGCGATCGCGCGCCCCTGCCTCAAGTCGAGCACCGCTCGCCCGAAGGCGAAAGCCATGGCGAACGGAATGACCAGCAGCGCCCAGATTTCGAGCATGTTGGAGATGGCGTTGGGGTTCTCGTAAGGGTGCGCGGAATTGGCGTTGAAGAAGCCGCCGCCGTTGGTTCCCAGTTCCTTGATCGCTTCCTGGCTGGCCACCGGGCCGATCGAAATGACCTGCTTTGCACCCTCGAGCGTGGTTGCTTCCACCGAGCCGTCGAGTGTCTGCGGAACGCCGAGCGCGACGAGAAGGAGCGCAAGGACGATCGACATCGGCAATAGCAGGTAGAGAGTCGATCGCGTCAGATCGACCCAGAAATTGCCGACGGTCGGAGATTCGTTGCGGGAAAAGCCGCGCACCAGCGCGAACGCTATGGCGACGCCCGTAGCAGCGGAGACGAAATTCTGAACCGTCAGACCGAGCGCCTGGACGAGATGGCTCATCGTCGTCTCGCCGCCGTAGTTCTGCCAATTGGTGTTGGTGACGAAGCTGACGGCCGTGTTGAACGCGAGGTCCGGGGGCACGCCGTCGAAGCCTTGAGGGTTGAGCGGCAAAAGATTCTGCAGCCGCTGCAGCGCATAGAGCGAAAGGAAGCCGACCACGCTGAAGGCGAGCATCGCCATCGTGTAGCCGAGCCAGCTCTGCTCTCGCTTCGGATCGACGCCGGAAAGCTTGTAGAATATCTGCTCGACCGGCGCGAGGACCGGAGACAGGAACGTGCGTTCGCCTCCGAGCACGCGTGCGATATAGGAGCTGAGCGGGATGGCGGCCGCGATCACGACAGCGAGTACGATGGCGATTTGCGCCCAACCAATGGCGTTCATGATGTCTGCCTCGGGATGACCCGAGCCCTCGCTCTAGAATTTCTCGGGACGAATGAGCGTGTAGATCAGATAGGCTCCGAGCAGCAGGGCGACGCTCAGGCCGACAATAGGTTCGTACATCTCGCGCTCCTTTCAGAGGCGTCCGCAGGCGCGCGCGTAGAAGCTCATGAGAACGAAGACCGAAAGGGCGAGGCCGACGTAGACGAGATCGGACATGAGCTGCTCCATGGGAAATTGGATGGCGCGCAACCATTTGCATCTATCAACATAAAGGGTCCATTCCGAACCCGAGGTTCGAACGTAAAGACCGCATAAAGACGATGGATGACACCCTTCGTCAGCGCCGCCGCGCTCTACGCGATCTGAACGCTCGAGAGTTCCAGGTCGATCCTACCGTGCGAGACCTCGGATGCGAATTATATTGGGGCGAGCCTGCAACAAGGCGTCGAGGCGGGAGGGTCGGCTCTGGCGGAGGCCATCATGCCGACTACCGTTGCTTCAGAGCTTCGTCACTCTCCCTGGAACAAAGGACGCCTGATCGGTCAAAAACGTCCGCTCAAGCCGAAGGACGTCTGGACCATTCGGGTACGGCTCCAATTCGAACGACACACACGCGACCTCGCGCTATTCAATCTGGCTATCGACAGCAAGCTGCGAGGTTGTGACCTCGTGCGTCTGCAAGTGAGCGACGTCTGCGTCGGCGGGCGAGTGCGCGAGCGCGCGGTAATTGTCCAAAAGAAAACCGGCCGCCCCGTCCAATTCGAGTTGACCGAACAAACCCGCCAATCCGTCCAGGAATGGCTGAATATGAGGAGGATGGCGAATGCTCAATATGTCTTCCCGAGTCGCTTCACGAAGAGGCAGCACATCTCGACTCGGCAGTACGCGCGACTTGTCAGCAAATGGGTGGCCAGCGCAGGTCTCGATAGCTCGGCCTATGGCACCCATTCGATGCGACGCACGAAAGCGGCTCAGATTTACAAGAAGACTGGCAACCTCCGCGCGGTGCAACTCCTGTTGGGCCATACCAAGCTGGAAAGCACAGTCCGTTATCTCGGGATCGAAGTGGACGACGCTCTGAACATTTCAGAGCAAGTCGAGCTGTAAGCAGTGGCGCGGCTGGTCCGTGAGGGCCGGCCGCGACCTGCGGTTCGGGTTAGCTTCTCCGGTGCGATGGCCGCTTACGGGAAAGATCTGCACCGGCAGAAGGTCCGAGATGGTCATTTTTCGCGTTCGCCTAAGGCAAGGATGCGCCAACTTCCGACACATCCAATGCCAAGCATAATCATGACCCTTGAAATAAGGGACGTCTGCGCGGTCAGAAGCGTCCTTTGAGGCCAAAGGACGTCTGGACCATTCGGGTTCGTTTACAACTTGAATGCCGTAAGCGCGACCTCGCCATGTTCAATCTCGCCATCGACAGTAAGTTGCGAGGCTGTGACCTCGTGCGTTTGCAAGTGAACGATATTTGCTTTGGCGGACGATTACGCGATCGCGCAGTCGTGATCCAAAAGAAAACGGGCCGCCCCGTACAATTCGAGCTAACCGAGCAAACCCGTCTATCGGTTGAGGAATGGCTCCAGCGCCGTGCGACGAATACCGGTTATTTGTTCCCGAGTCGCTTCACGAAGCGGCCTCATATCTCCACCCGGCAATATGCACGCATGTGCAGAAATGGGTGGCGAGCGCCGGACTTGATGGCTCCGCCTACGGAACGCACTCCATGCGAAGGACGAAGGCGGCTCAGATTTACAAAAAGACCGGCAATTTGCGCGCCGTCCAACTGTTATTGGGGCATATCTAATTGGAAAGCACACGGTCCGCTATCTCGGCATCGATGTCGATGACGCTCTGAGCATTTCAGAGCAAGTTGACCTTTGACAGAAACACGCGTGGCGGCCTGGCCGAAAACGTCCGGCCGCGACGCGCCAGGAACCGACTTTCGCGTTCGCGCGAGATGCCGACTTCCGCTCGATGTTTCGACCTCGACGACGAATGCGCCAGGTCCATCGCAAGCTATCGCGCCGAGGAACTGGATCGAATGCGGGTCAATTTCTTCGGCCTGACCCCGCTTATCATGAGGCCCGCCACCGCTTCGTTTTTAAGGGGAAGCCGCCTCCGCGCGAGAGCCGAGCGCTGATGATTCGGTTCGCGGTCGAGCGGGTCTAGCGGTCCTTTCGCAGGAAGCTGCTCCTCGGCCGCCAACAGAGAATGCGGGCCCGACCGCCGAGTCCCGCGCCCGCTTCGGCGTCGTGTCCGTTCCGTCCGATATCAAATCGAGAGCCGCCCATATGGAATTGCGCTCTTCGAACCCCGACCGCATCGTCGCGATATCCGTGCGCCGCTCCGGTCCGCCGCACGAGCCGAGCGCGATGTCGCATGGAAACAGCACTTCATGAAAACTTGTCATCTCGATCCTGATGCGCTCGCATTAGCGCTTGGTCGACCTTCGTCTCGTGACAGTCGCTTGGACGCGTCCGCGAGCGGCAAGCTCGAGTTACGCGAGGCGCAGCGTCTCGGATCGAGCCGGAGGAACGATCAGCGCCGGTTCGGCGTTCACGGGGTGCGAACCTTCGTCGTGGAGGCCGGCTCGTGCTGTAGCCGCGCGGAAAAGCGGGAGATCGAAATGAGTGAACACATCGAACCTGAATTGATCTCGCGCCGGAAGGCGTTTTCATTTCTCGGACTGCTGGCGGGACTCGCAGTTGTGCCTTCGGCGCTGATTGTGTCGGATGCGGAGGCCGCGACGGCGGGAATGGAACGGCGTTTCCAGCGGCGCACAGGTCGTTTCGAGCATCGGACCGTTCACAGGGCAGTGCGTCGTGGGGGGCGCGCAGTTCGCAGAGGACTCTAAAGAAAACAGCCCTCGGGGAAAGCCCGTCAGGCGGCGTCTAGAGACTACGCTGGCCGCGCGCGATCGCCGCGGCCATCAGAGTGGCGTCTAGACGTTGAAGTCGATGTAATTGTGCGAGGCGTGTGAGACGCCCCCGCGTCGCGGCGTGCGTCGCGCCGCCCAACGCGCTGCGCGCGAGCGCGTTGGGCATGACGGAGAGCGGCATGGAGAGCGGCATATTGCCGACGAAGGCCGGCTCCGGCCCGCGCTCGCCGACAATTCCCCAGCTCCCCGCCGGAATGGTTCCGCCATCGGCATGGAAGCCGGAGAACGAGGCGAGCAGGCCTTCGCGAGGATAAGCGGCCCCGAGGCCAGCGGCGCCGGAGCCATCGTCAGCACGGCGCAGCGTTTAACAAATAGCCTCGTACTCCGGACGCTACGACTTCCAAATGGACGAAGGCGCGCTACCATTCAACCTACTCCGCGTTCATCTCGTGAATTCCAGATCACGGGAGCAATGTGAGCTGTTCCGGAGCTGCGGCCAGACGCTAGAGGTCATGGGAATTGACCAGAAGTCCGCTGAGGAGGCGACGAGGATGCAACCGGTTGCAGTAGCCTTGCCGAGAGCCGACGAGAAAATAGAACAGGGAAGATATGGCTCGATGATGCCGGTGACGCCCGCGAATGGGTTCACGCTGATCTGCAAGGTCAAGCCCGGGACAGGGGATGCAATCCGCGCCTACGGAGCCAGGCTGGAGAAGGCGATTCAAGAAACTCCTCATGTGCTGGCGCCGCTCCGGCTTCATTTTTTGCGGTGGATTCTCTTCGATAACGACACACGGTTCATCTACATGGGGATTTTCGATACGGATTTTGACAAATACGTCGAGGACGCCGTCATGCTCTTCCGGCAGACCGGCTTGGATACAATTTTCGAAAATCTCGAAGGATTCCCGGCAGACTGGAGGGAGGATCCCGCGGCGTTCGCCAAGTTCGCGCGGGAACATCAATGTCCTTCTTTCGCGGAATATGCGGAATATCCAGGGGTCGCTGGCGTCGAAGTTGTCAAGGCCCTGAAGGTCAAGGACGCCCTCGCCGATGTCCTCGACAACATGCAGTAAAGTGAGATGTTGGCGATAGGGCGGCGCTTGCGCTGGCCTCCAATTCATCGCTCGTTCGAGGACCGACAAAGCGACTTCGAGAGGAGTA
This sequence comes from Methylosinus sp. H3A, assembly GCF_015709455.1. NCBI lineage: Bacteria > Pseudomonadati > Pseudomonadota > Alphaproteobacteria > Hyphomicrobiales > Methylocystaceae > Methylosinus > Methylosinus sp. H3A. Next base: position 2,184,302 of record NZ_JADNQW010000005.1, on the reverse strand, counting down.
ACCCGAGGGCGCTGTGCGGCGGCGGATGGAATACGACCGAACGGCCCGCACCATTGTTTGATCATCCTCAAAAAAATCGGAAGCGGCCATGGAAGCGGCCCTGCTCGAACTCGACGATATCCAACACATCCTGTTGACACGCGTGCCCGCTATCACGGGACGGTACGAATTTCTTTCGTTTGGGCAACCGGCTCAAGGACGAGCGTGGCTGACGCGTGTAATCGAAAAGGTGGCGTCGGCTCAGGCAGTCGACGCTTCCATCGAGAAAGACAGGCGATGGGTTTCCGTGGCTTTTACGTGGACCGGCCTTCGCGCGCTCGGAGTCGACGAGGCTTCTCTATCCACCTTTCCCGAAGAGTTCCGCCAGGGCATGGCGGCCCGTGCGGAGGTGCTGGGGGACACCGGCGCGAACCATCCTGACAATTGGGTGGGCGGTCTCGCCGGCCCCGACCTCCACGCCATCGTCATACTCTTCGCCCGTGACGCCGCAGAGCGCGAACGGAGTATCCACGAGCATGCGGCGTTTCTGGCGCAAACCCCCGAGGTCAAGATTCTTTCGTCGTTGGACTTGGAAGCGACGCCGCCATTTGACTATGCGCACGACCACTTCGGCTACCGTGACCGGCTCTCGCAGATCGAGATCGAGGGAACGGGAATCGAGCCGACGCCCGGTTCAGGGCCGCCCGTCAAAGCGGGCGAATTCATTCTCGGCTATCCTGATGAAAATGGACCGCCGTTCGGGTTGCCGCAGCCGGAGATTCTCTCTCGCAACGGCACGTACATGGCCTATCGCCGATTGCAGGAGCACCTGGGGGCGTTTCGCGAGTTTTTGCGCCGGCATGGCGAGACGCCAGAGGAGCAGGAGCTGATTGCAGCGAAACTGATGGGCCGCTGGCGCAGCGGCGCGCCACTCGTTCTGGCGCCTGAGAAAGATGATCCAGACCTCGCCGCGGACCCGCAACGTAACAATAATTTCGATTACGGGAAGATGGATCCGCACGGATATGCCGTTCCACTCGGCGCGCATATTCGGCGGTTGAACCCGCGAGACACCGCCGTCAACATGCAGCGGCGGAAGATGATCCGCCGCGGGGCGACTTACGGCCCGCACTTGCCCGAAGGCGCGCCCGACGATGGCGCGGATAGAGGCGTCGCGGCCTTTGTCCTCTGCGCCAGTCTCGTGCGCCAATTCGAGTTCGCCCAGAACGTCTGGATAAACGACCCCAAATTCCATGAACTCGGCAACGAGCGCGACCCGATCATAGGGACCCAAGATGGCGCCTATGACATGACGATTCCAAAGCGGCCTGTTCGCAAGAAGATCACAGGCTTGCCGGCGTTCACGACCGTGAAAGGGGGCGCCTACTTTTTCCTGCCGGGAATCAAGGCGCTTCGATACCTGGCGGCGCTCGGCGATGGCCCAAAGATCCCGTCGGCGTAAACGTGAAGCGAAGGTGTCGAAATGACAGCGCCAAAACATCCCCCACGCACTTACAACCAAATCCATGCGCCGCGAAAATACTCGCCGGGGCGGCGTCGGGTCAGCGTCTACATCACCTGGAGCTATCCCGCGGAAGCAAATCGGGATGTGAACGTGCTCGACAATCGCTTTTCGACCATGGCGGAGGTTCGGCGGGTAGCGTGGCCGGATTACGAGTCACCCGAGTATGCGAACCCGAAAAAGTTCTTACAGGGAATCGCCGGCTCGCTGGAACTCTTCTTTCGTGCGTGGGAGAGATTTCAGGCCGTCGTTGGGGAGGTCACCGAGCATGTGGTCCCCGTCTACCAGCGGATCGACCAGGCTGGCTACGAACTTTTGCTGGACGAACGGGTCCTCTCAGACACCGATACGCTCCTGGTGTTCGGCCTCGACCACCTGGTTACTGACCAGGAAGCAAAGGAAGCAGAAATCACGGCGGTGCGGGAGTTCCTCACGCGCGAAGGAACTTGCCTGGTGCTCGGACCGCACCACGACGTCGGCGTCTCTGACGATATAAAAGAGCGCCAAATGGAGTACGTGCACCACGGCGACGCCCTTGTGCCTCGTCAACAACGTTTCGGCCGCTACGCTCGATCTCTAATGAAAGGACTCGGGGTTCCCGTCGAGAATCGCTACGGCCTGCGACCTGCGGTGTCGAAGGGAACCAACAAGATTGCGCCCTTATCGATTGCGAAGGACTTGGATACTCGCGGCTGGCTCGAGGGAGTGACCGCGTTCAATTTCCATATGCATCTTCCCCACTATGCGCTGACGACCGACGACACGAAGTCGATTCACGTCCTCGCCAGGCAGCCGATCGACATGTCGAACCCGCATCCTTTCACCGAGGCCGGAAACCACGAGTTCAACACATTCGTGTGGATGCCGCCCAGCGGCAAGCGCGCCGGCGACATCCTGTTGGCGGACTCCACGATCTTCAGCACCTTGTTTGCCGGCGAAGAGAGCCTGGAGCGTTTTTGGAAGAATATCGCAATGAGGTGACGTCGGCCGCTCGGAGAGACCCATGACCGAAGCAGTGAATGCGATGCTCGAGCTGGACGACATTCAGAGCGGCGTTCTGCGGCCCCGGCCTACTCCCTATGCGGCGACCTACATTCTGCTCCGCATCGACGACCGGAAGGCGGGGCAGGAGTTGATGCTGCGGGCAAGCTCCTTGGTTGCTTCTGCCACTCATGCGACCGGCCCGCTCGGCGACACCTGGCTGAGCGTCGCAATCAGCTTCCAAGGCTTCAAGGCCCTGGGGCTGCCGCAAGAGTCTCTCGACAGCTTCGCGCCCGAGTTCCGCCAGGGGATGGCTGCCCGGGCGACGCTGCTGGGAGACACCGGCGAGAACAGCCCCGAAAATTGGGAGAAACCGCTCGGGAGCGCGGACGTCCATGTGGTGCTCACCGCAGTTTCGCCAGACGCGCAGCGTCTGGAACCAGTGCTCGAGCGCGCCCGCAAGACGTACCGGAAATTAGCGGGGATCGCCGCGATCTGGCGTCAGGATTGCCACGCGCTGCCGACCGAGAGGGAAGCCTTCGGCTTCAGGGACGGCATTAGTCATCCTGCCGTCGAGGGAAGCGGCATCCCCGGCACGAACCCTAAAGAGCGGCCCCTCGAGGCGGGGGAATTCATTCTCGGTTATCCTGACGAGTCCGGCGTTATGCCCCGCATGCCCTGGCCCGAAATCTTGGGCCGCAACGGGTCGTATGTCGCCTTTCGCAAGCTGCGCCAAAACGTGGCTTTGTTCCGCGGCTACTTGAGGGCGAACTCCTCCTCTCCCGAGGAGGAGGAACTATTAGCCGCAAAGATGATGGGGCGATGGCGGAGCGGCGCGCCGCTGGCGCTCTGTCCACTCCACGACGAACCCGAACTGGGAGCAGACCGGCTGCGCAATAATGATTTCTTGTACGAAGCGGACGACCCGATAGGATACAGGACTCCGGTCGGCTCGCACGTTCGGCGAGCCAATCCGCGGGACGCGTCGGTAGCGGGCATCGGCCGCATCCATCGCATGATCCGGCGCGGAACTTCCTACGGCCCTCCACTCCCGGAAGGCGTGGTCGAGGACGATGGCGTCGACCGGGGGCTGATGTTCGCGTTCATCGGAGCGAGCCTGGGACGACAGTTCGAGTTCGTGCAGTCGGAGTGGATCAACGACGGCGGCTTTATCGGCGCAAGAGACGCCAAGGATCCGATCTCTGGGGCTAACGATGGATCCGGCGTCTTTGATATTCCGCGGCGGCCCGTTCGAAAGCGGCTGCATGGCTTGGCCAGATTCGTCGTCACGCGAGGCGGCGAGTATTGCTTTCTGCCTGGGTTACGAGCGCTGCGGTGGCTCGCGGAGCTCGACACCTGAGGCTCCGGGCGTTTCGCGGGTTTGCGTCGAGGCGATTTTCGCTCAGTGGTCGATCCAAACAGCATTGGCGTTGCGATCCAGCGGCGCGGCGATTTTGGAGAGAAGGACGGGCGGTTCGCGTGTACAAGGCGCTGCTGAACGTTGCAAAGCAGCTCGCAAAGGAAAAGACCCGTCTCAGGTCAGTCAGGGGCGCCAGCGAACTTTATGGCCTGATCCTTTTTGTGATCTACTCGTCCCTTTTGTTAAAAAATCCATTCCGCGCGACGGTCGCCTTGTCCACGCACCCTATATCGCAAGCCGTAGGGGACGTTACCGTCGATCCAAATCGGCGGCGGAGCTTGCCGCGATAATCCCATTGGGGAGTCGTTCAGTCAGCTGCGCCTCGGCGTCGGCCGATCCCTCTTTCGGCTCAAAAAGCTCGGCGTAAAGGCTGGTCCCGAGCGACGGGCGTGTCACCGCTCAAAAGCAGGGCGAGTATCCTCATGAGGCAGATCTTTGATTTTGTGAAAACGACGGTGCTTGGTGGCGCGATTTTTTTGTTTCCCTTCGCTGCGATACTCCTCGTGGTTGTCAAAGCTGGTAACATGGCTGTCGACAGTGTGACGCCATTGGCGGAAAAGCTTCCAATTCCAAAAGGTGAGGCGGTTATCGCCGTTTATGTTGTCGGGGCTTTATTACTGATGCTCGTGGCGTTCGCCGCGGGGCTATTTGCTCGATCCGTCCAAATCGAAAGGGGCGCAGCCTCATTCCTTGAAGAGAAGGTTCTAAACAAATTGCCTCCCTACGTCGCTGTTCGTAAATATACTGAACGCTTGGCAGGGTTGGAGACACAGACGAAAGAAGAAAGGAAGCCTGTTCTGGTGCGTATGCAGAGTGGATGGCAGCTCGGGTTCCTTGCCGACGCATTTGGTGACGGTCATGTCGCTGTGTTTATGCCAGGCGCGCCAGACCCATCATCGGGCGTGGTGCAGATTGTGAGCCCCGACCAAATCACGCCAGTCGATATTTCCTACCACGACGCACTCGCGTGCCTCGAACAGTCTGGGCGCGGCCTTCCCATGCTTTTGGCAGGATCGTCGTTCGAGAAGGACCGTCCGAGTTGATCGTCCGCCTCTATGTCGGTGCATCGACGAGCAAAGACTGGAACATATGATGCCGCATTCTCTGACGCGCAAATTGCTCGCGGAATTTCTCGGAACCTTCTTGCTCGTCTTGGGCGGTTGCGGCAGCGCGGTGATTTCCGCAGGTTTTCCGCAACTCGGAATCGGTTTTCTCGGCGTCGCGTTGGCCTTCGGCATCACGGTGCTTGCGGGCGTCTATGCCTTCGGCCCCGTCTCTGGCGGCCACTTCAATCCGGCGGTCTCGCTCGGTCTCGCCGCCGCCGGCCGCTTTTCCTGGAAGGAGATAGGCCCCTATTGGACGGCGCAGCTTCTCGGCGCGACTTTCGCGGCGTTCATTCTGCTCCTCGTCGCCAAAGGCAATGTCGATTTCACGCTCGCCAACGGATTTGCGGCGAATGGCTACGGAGATCACTCGCCGGCGGGCTACACGTTACAATCCAGCTTCATTATCGAGACCGTGCTGACAGCCTTTTTCCTATTCGTCATTCTCGGCACGACGGAGGGTCGCGCGTCTGTAGGCTTCGCGCCGCTCGCCATCGGCCTGACGCTGACGCTTATTCATCTCGTCTCGATCCCGGTCACCAACACTTCGGTGAACCCGGCGCGTTCGACCAGTCAGGCGCTCTTCGTCCAAGGCTGGGCGCTCGAGCAGCTCTGGCTGTTCTGGGTCGCGCCGTTACTCGGTGGCGCTATCGGCGGCATCCTTCACCGCTTCACGCTCGCGGACGAGTAAGCTGGAGCGGGCGACGAACGGTGCCGCGCGACGCCTCCCTTGCCAGTGAAGAAGAGAAAGCGCGGGGGTCGAGAAACTTCGCCTAACGCCCCCGAGATCTTCAGCAGCAGCGGCTGCCTCCGCAGCATCCTTCCTGCTTCGTTTCTGGGGCTGTTCGCCGACATTTTGCGGTTGGTCGCCGAACTACGGCCGTCACCGGCTGCGTCAACAGCGTGAAGCGTTCGATGGTCACGGCTTTGGCTCAGCCTACCGAAGTGTCGCGACCTTCAATCCAGCCGAAAACGGGAACCATCTGCGACGGTTCGCCGTTCATCCACGGAATATCGGATAAGACTCCATTCCGCTTCACCGGCAAGGTGGACGCTGTCGATTGATCGGCCGAAGGACGAGAAGAAGCTCCAGGAGGCGCAGCGCCACAATCACATGAGCGCGTGAAGCACATGAGTGAGTGAAGGCGTCGCTGGGCCTCATGATTTGGCGTGAGAGACGTGTCCTGCCTCGCGCCGATGCGATCTCTCGGAGCAGGACAGCAAAGTGAATGGATGGAGGATCGCATGACCCGGATAAAATTTGTCGGCCTTTTGATCGGGATATCGGCGCTTCTCGGCTTTGAACCCGTCGCGGAGGCTGTTCCGGCGGCGGCGCCGCCGAGCGCCGTCGGGATTTCCAATTGGGACGGACAAATCGTGCAGGCCGGTCCTGTTCGCAGGACCGCCCGTAGAACGACGCGCCGCGCCGTCCGTCGCCACACCTATTGAACGCCATTGGGATGCGCCGACGCCGCGGCGCATCCCGCCCCCCAACTTGCCCTATCCTCCCCACCTTCCCCCACTCCTCTCGGAGACTCCAATGGGCGGGCGGATGGTGATTTAGGCATCCTGACGGCGAAGAGAATCACGACAACGGCGCCAGATCAATTTGCAAGAACACGGCGCCAAACACAGGCGAAGTTTGCGAAAACCATTACTTCGGCGTCGCCAAAACCAATGTCACGTCAGGGCCTGGGGAGTTCTTCACAGGAGACTCTGTCGGCTCGATCTGGACGACGCCGTGTCGGATCATCCTCGCAGAACCGTCACCGCCGATTCCACGACAACGAACTCGTGGAGCCGGGGAAAATTGACCGGAACGCGGTCGAGAAGCCGTCACGCGCCGTGCGCATGTATCTTCGAAGCGCGCGATGGCGCCGAGGAGCCGGACGAAGGCCGCAAGACCCCTAAGTTGATATCGCCGTCCGATCCCGCATCCGCCTGGACCGCCAAAAGCGAACAAGCGGGTTCATTAGTAGTAATGATGACGTCGGTAAACGCGTCGACTCACGCGACGGTAATGACGCCGACCAACGCGGCGCCAATGACCATAGTAAGCCTTCTCGACTTGCACGCGCTCCATGTCTTCAGAAGTGGCGACGCTTGGTTCCGGCGCTGGAACCGGGCTAGAACCAGTTGCAGCGAGCGGCGCGGCCAATGTGAGAGCTTTCGCGGGCCTCGCAGCTGATACCACACCTATTCCAAAGCAGAGCAGCTGCAAAAATACGCGTCGTTCCATGAAAACCTCCAGAGACTGGGTGAGCTATCTCTTGAGAACACCGAACAGCACAACTGGGTTCCGTTCCCGGTTGAGCTGGCTCGGGTATTGCGCGACGCAAAAGATACTCGTTTTCGACCGCCGTCTCGCCCTGGATTATTCCGTTCGGAAGGTCCGAGATGGGTCAAAAGTTCGCGTTCGCCTAGGGCAAGGATGCGCCAAGAGCAGAAATTCAAACTGACCCATCACCCGAATTTTGTCGGCATAGGAACGCGTCATTCGCAATTTCGAACCGCGTAAGCAGTGGCTCGAAAATTGTGGGTGACTGAGGCAATCCGCTTCAAAACTCTGGAAACGAGTCGAGACGACCGATCCGGATCAGATCGCTCAGCGCCGAGCGAACCTGCGGCCAGGGAAATTCGGGGCAGTTTTCGCACCATTCACCCGCGCGGAGCATAGCGTGGAGCTTGGCGGCCACGCCTTCGACGGAAGACGCGGGTGTGGCCGCCAATGCATCGGCGAGTTCTTTCGCTATATCCACGGCTCGCTCCTCCTCTTTTTTCGCTTCGGAGTAGCCGACAGCCAAATCGGCGGCCGCCCAGCGGGCGCGCTCATCCTCTTCCTGAGCGGCGCGGTCCGTCTCGGCGCAATCAGTATTGTCGATTGAGCAGGACTCGCGGATCAACTGCATCAATTGGGTTTCCAAGCTTTGCTGCTTCTGGCAGAGCACGTCGGCGGCGTCCTGGGCGGCCCTCCATTGTGTCCACATGGACATTGCCGCGTCGGCCGCTTCTATACGCGACGTGTCGAGAGGCGCGATTTCCGCGAAAGACGCCGGCGCGGCAGCGCCGACGCTCGCGACCAACAGGGTCCTTCGGGTGAAAGAAGGCGCACGCGTGGTAATCTCGGGTTCAGCCATGATCCGAGTTCCTCATTAGCCAGGGGAATCTGCATGAGCGAGGGCCTCTCATCGTCCAGCAAGACGGCAGTTTTGCTGAGCTTTGGTCAAAGGCAAGCCTCGGCGTACGCCGGAAATAGATTTTCCGGCGTCGGATGGCGTGGTAATGGTTTTGTCACGACGCTCTCTTTTTAGCGCCGAATTCTAATAACGTCAACCCAAAAATAGAACGCTGTGCTAAAAATGTTAGCTGTTCAATGCAAGATGGCGCGCGTCGCCCTGGGAATTGGCGTGCGGGAGCTGGCAGAACTGGCGCAGGTCGCACCGGCGACGGTTTCTCGTCTCGAGGCGGGAGAGGAACTGAAACCCCGCACGGTCGCTGCGATCCGCGCCGCTCTCGAAGCGGCGGGCGTCATCTTCGTCGACGAAAATGGCGAGGGGCCCGGCGTGAGGCTGCGGAAGAAACAGCCATGAGCCGGCGGCTCGAAGACATGCGGCGGAACCCGGCGGCCAACTGGCGCATAGAGGATGCGGCGGCGCTATGCCGAGAGTTCGGCGTCCTATGTGAGCCAGCGCGCGGCGGCGGCTCACATTATAAGGTCGGGCATCCCCGGCTCGCGGAAAAGCTGACGATTCCTTTCAAGCGGCCGATCAAGGCGATATATATCCGCAAGCTCGTCGCCTTCATCGATGCGGTCAGGATGCTGCCATGACGACCAAGCCAACCGACTACCCGCTCATTGTGGAGCCTCTGCCCGCGGAAGACGGCGGCGGCTTCGTCGCGATCGTGCCGGACCTGCCGGGCTGCATGTCGGACGGCGAGACGCCGGAAGAAGCCGTGGCCAACGCGCGCGATGCGGTCATTGCGTGGATCGAGGCGGCCAAGGACCTCGGCCACGCCGTTCCTGAGCCGTCCCGGCATCTGGCGCTCGCGAGTTGACAAGCGCATCACGCGCTCGCGGCGCCGCATTTCTCAACCACGGCGCGCCGATAGCGCCGATTCGTCACCGGCTGGCCTCGCGCGCCTGGGGCGACACGATGAAACGGAGCGGCTCCGTCACAGCCCGAGCCCGCGTTTGCGACCAAGATCCCACTCGATGCCGCCGCCGTCACGGTGAACGCCGCTGAGATATTGGCCGATGCGCTTTTCGAGAACGGGCTGCCAAGGCACGAGCTGGAAGCCGAGGCCATCCTCGATCATCGCGAAGCGCCCGCTGGCGAGATTGGCGACGCCAGCCAGCCGCCCCGACACATATTCGCCCGGCCCGCTCGGCGAATACGACAAGCCGCGCTCCGCGGCCATCTGACGGCCGACGCGCTCCACCTCTCGCTGCTCCAGCGCAACGATAGCGTTTCGCGAGATGGAGATAGATCTTCCGTTATCCTTGGCGAGGTCCATTTCCACCAACCGCTCGGCGCGCCGGTGGAGCGCATTCTTCACGTCCCGACCGAAGCCTGCTTCGACTAACGAAGTCTGCTTGTCGGCGACGAGTTCGCGGTCGAGCCACGTCGCTCCGTCGCTCGCGATCTGCCGTTCGAGATCGAACGTCGAGAGCGTGCGCACGCGAAGGCCGTCGCCGCCCTGGGCCAAATCATAACTTTGGCCGCGCTCGACGATATCCTTCGGCACGCGCCAATGGTCCGCGTCGACGCGTTCGACGTGCCCGGCCCGGCGCAGCGCCTCCAGCCGGCGGACATGGAAGCGGACGAAGGCCTCCGGGTCCTTGCCCTGCCGCTCGAAACTATCGCGAATGCGTTCGAGATGAGCGCTCGGCCGGTAGACGCCGTCGTCCTCCGCGACGATGGCGATGTTGCGGTCGGCGGGCCTCGGATCGGAAACGGCGGGCGCGGCTTCGACGATCATGCCGCGGCCGACCTCCTCGATGCGGGTCGGATCGGCAAACTCCATGTGATGGACTCGTCCGTCGACGCCGTCGACGACGAGATAGACGCGCTCACTCATCTCGTCGCCCGCCAGCCCTTTGGCCAGCACCCGGCCGACGATCGGCTCCTTTCCGGTCTCCCCGTGGCAAGCATATTGCGCAACGCCGCGCTCGTCCGCCAGACCGTGACCAGCCAGCGCCCGACGGATGGTCTCGATCGCTTCGTTGCGAACGCCGAGCTCCTTCAGCATCTGCTCCGCACGGTCGGAAATGGCCCACCTCCCCGTCTCGAGTTCGGTGGCGAGGCCGTAGCGTTCCAGACGCCGCGCGCGGCCCAGCAGCAGCGCCCGGTTCTCTCGGACAAGATAGGAGGCGCCTTCCCCGAGCCTGAGATCAATGACGCCTTGTTCGCGCTGCTCGGCGAGCAACATCTTGTCGAGCCGCGTCAGCCGCTCCGCCGCAACTTCGTTCGCGAGCTTCGTCTGAAGCTCGATGTCGCTCTGGTGGCCGAGTTCCAGTGTGACGAGTTCGCTTGCCCGGTGACGAACGCCGTGAGCGATATAGTCGCCGGCTATATTGAGGATACGGCCGTCGTCGAGCACGCCCCGGACGATGATGTGGGTGTGAGGATGGCCGGTGTTGTGATGGTCGACGGCGATCCAGTCGAGGCCCGTGTCGAGGTCCATCTCCACCCGCCTCATGAGGTCGCGGGTGAAGCCTCGCAGGTCGGCCATGTCGCTGGCGTCCTCCGGCGCGACGATGAAACGGAATTGGTGACGATCGTCGCGTCCGCGTTCGACAAAGGCGCGGCCGTCTGCCTCGTTCTCGAATGCCGAATAGGCGCGCCCTTTCTCGCCGTCGCGGGTAACGCCATCGCGTTCGAGATAGCGGAGATGGGCGTCGACGGCCTTGCTCGCGGCGCCGCGCATCTTCGGACCATGCGAGCCGCGTTGTGGATTGAGCTTCACGACGCGCGCCTTGACGACGACGCGACGCGATCGAAACCGTCCGGCAGAGTCGCGCCGCCAGCCGCCGCCGCCTCTCGGGAACGACGCCACCACCTTCGCGCCTCGCCCTCGCGCGTTGAACCGGCCGCCTCCTTCTCCTTTCCGGCCGCCTGCCGACGCCGGACCTCGGCCGATCCGGCTGGGATTGCCGCCGGCCTTTCTGACAGCGATCTCGACTTGCCGAACGAAAGGAAGCGAGCGCGGACTGACGCTCTTTCCGCCAGCTCGGGACCGGCCGGGTCTAACGTGAAAATTGTCTATGTCGTCGCTTGCCATATCGAGACGATCGGCGTCGAAATCGGCCTGCGCAACAGCTCTCGAGCGCCGAGCGCAGTCGAGCGCAAAAATACCGGCGATAGCGTAGAAGCGGCGGGGCATGCCACGCCGCACCTCGCGAGCGCTGGCGACTATCACGCTGCAAATACGATCGATTTCGATTCTACCGGAAACCGCCGCACATCGCGCAGCGCCATACGTGCGCATTTGTAGCCTGCAAAAACCAATGTGCAGACAATCACTTACGAGCGCAGCGAGGCGCGAACGTCAGTTCGCTTTATCTTGCCATCCTTCCCCTTCCCGCGTTCTGACCTTTGCACTATCACTAAGACGAAGTCTTGACCGCGAATCAACCTGCAAACAATGATGCTAAGTGCCGACTCGGGACTTACGGCAGATCCGCAGTGGCGCTGCATGTTCTGCACCAATCATCTGCTAGTCGACACGCGCATTGCCTATCGAGATTGGGCCGATCGCGCAGCGCTGGACACGTCTATGGCGGGGACGCCGACCGCACGCGAAGGCACGATGCGAGGCCTGCCGTTACACTCGATACGGGTTGGCATTGTGAGCGCCTCGTTCTTCTGTAAAGGCTCAGAGCGACATGAGACTTTGCAGCGTCCGCACAGCGGGCAACGAGGAACCCGGAGACGGAATGCGCGATCAATATGCCGGCGATGTCAGCGACGTTCACCTTCCTGCACGCCCTTGCCGGCACCTACCGCGCGTTCGGCGTGGCCTGGTACCGTGCGCCCGGAGACGAAGGACGCGCGAACGGACGGCATCTCGAATGGCGCGATGAGGTGGCGTGGCGGCAGCCCGGTGACGAGCTTCATGCCGGGTTCGCCACGCTACCAGAGCGCAGCATCGCCACGCTCAAACGAGCAACGATCTGGCCGAAAGGAACGCTCTTTCATCGTGAACCGATGCCGTCTCGTATGGAACGAAGCGCTTGGGGAACGCGCCAGCGGAGTGTTCTCGAAGGGGCGGACATCGTGTTTCTCGATCCCGACAATGGCGTCGGCGACGAGACGAAGAAGCATGCGGCCTTTTCCGAAATCCGGCTGCTCCGCAACCGGTTCACGGCCGCGCCGGATTGGAGTTGGGGCTCACCAAGATGTACGCTCTGCTATGGAATATGCGCAGGGCGAGATAGGGGGAAACATGCTGTCGTATTGGGCCTACATCCTCATCGGTAACAACGACACTGGTAAAACTAGCTTCCAAAAGCACCTCGTGTCCGACCTCTGCAACCTGCAATACCAACGACTTCCGCGCAACTTCCTGACCGACATAACCCATCCTCGAATGCCCCGCGGCGTCGCAACACTTTCGACGATGAACCGTAGCTATCAGGAGAAGATCGTGGATTACGGCGACGTTGCCAGCTTCTTCCAAAGCCACTTCAAGGAGGCAGATATCTGCATTCTCTCTTCACATGCGCATACGCCATCGATTGACCACGTCCGCGACATGATCCGCGAGTTGAGGCGGCGCGCTTACAATGTTGCTGCCGTGTTTTTTAGCAATGGATATAACAATGAAGCCGCAGAAATCTCGCTTCTCGACTGGGACGAGCGGCTGTGGCTGGACAATCCGCCCCTCGAACAAGAGGCGGCAATCCAGTCACAGATCGCGCGGCTGGCGAACGAGTTTGCGCATCTGCTGATCGCAAGGGCGACGATTCTTTAGACGACAATGGAAGTAGATACAAAAATACGGATTAGTCAAACGTTCAAAAAATTGGGAGGGAGGGGGTGTCTAAATACTTTAATGACAGTCCGATAGAGACGGCCGATGACGATCGGTATGACATCATCCCTTTCGCCAAGGCGCTCGCAACAAGCCTGCTCTCAATCGACAAGCCGGTCGGCACGACAATCGCGATCAACGGACCGTGGGGTTCGGGGAAAAGCAGCGCGGTCAACCTCGTTCGCGCTGAACTTGATGCCCTGAAGGATGAGAAGCTCAACATCGTCGATTTCAAATGCTGGTGGTATCGCGGAGAAGAAGCGATCGCGCTGGCTTTCCTCCAAGAACTGAACACCGCCTTAAAGCCGGCACTTGGTGCCAAGATCAAAGACGCGATACCCGATCTTGGACGTCACATTTTACAGGCTGGTCCAGTCATCGGCACCGCAGTCTCGCTTGCGACAACGGTCGGGATCGGGACACTGGTTTCGGGCGGCGCCGCATTCGCAACGCGATTTTTTCCCGAAAAGGATTCGCTTGAGAAGGTCTTCAAGAAAATATCGAAGGCGCTCGAAGAACAGGCTCGCCGCTTCCTCATTATTATTGATGACATCGACCGACTCTCTCCCGACGAAGCGCTTGCAATTTTTCGTCTCGTCAAGTCCGTCGGTCGGTTGCCGAACGTCATGTATCTCCTGGTCTTCGATCGGCAACTTGCCGATGCAGCCGTGCAGCAGCGGTATCCCTCGGAAGGGCCGCACTTCCTTGAAAAAATCATACAGGCTAGCTTTGAACTACCTGCACCAAACCAGACTGATTTGAACAATGCGTTGCTCTCGGCTGTCCAGGATATCTGCGGTTCACCCTCGGAGGAGCATATCGTCCGGTTTATGAACCTGTTCTATGATGCGGTAACTCCGTACCTGAATACACCGCGCCACGTCACGCGGCTCATAAACGCGATGAGTGTCACCTGGCCAGCGGTCACGAACGAGATCAGCCGCGCCGACTATGTGACGCTGGAAACCTTGAGGCTCTACGAGCCGCTGTTATTTTCGGCTATCCGGCGCAATCGGGAAATCGCAACCGGCCAAACGTCGGTCGAGCAGGCGACCAGCCGCGATATTTCCAAATTTGCGCCGTTCCTGAACGGCATCCCAGAAGGCAAGCATGAGACGTTACGCGTCGTGCTTCAGCGGCTGTTCCCGGCCCTTGAGGACACAAGCTATGGTGAAGGTTTCTCCGAGATTTGGGACAGCGAACGTCGCGTCTGTTTATCGAAACATTTCGATACGTATTTCAGGTTATCGCTTAGCGAAGAGACGATATCCATGACCGAACTGAATGAGTTGGTCGCACGCGCTGATGATCGGGCCTTCGTTCGAGAACGACTGCTTCGCGCGCGTGGCCAACTTCGGAAGAGTGGAAAGTCCATGGTGCCGGTCGTTCTCGATGAACTGACTTCTCATGGAAAGGAGATCGGCCGTGACAAGGTCGAAAGCTTCCTCTGCACACTCTTTGCTATCGTAGACGACATCACGCGCCAAGAAGATGGCGAGCGTGGCTTTGCGATGGCAAATACTCATCTTCGAGTCCATTGGCTGATCCGCCGCCTCACCGAAGATCGTTTTTCACTCGAAGAGAAGACGAGCCTCTATCTCACGGCAACAGAAGCGGCCTCGATGGGGTGGCTGATCGACTTCGTATCGTCGGCGGTCAATGATTATCATCCGAGAGACGGTCGTTCCGTGGACCGTTCAACGTGCCTGGTCACCGAAGATGCGATTCCCAAGTTGAAAAGCCGAGCCCTTGCAGCCCTGCGGAATGCTGCGGAAAGCAGAGTTTTGCTTCGAGACGGCAACCTGATGTACAATATCTATCGCTGGCGTGACTTCAGCGATGATGAAGGTAACGAAGCAAAGGCGTGGCTTCGTGAAGTTATGAACAGTGACGCGGCTCTGGTCATCATCGCAAAGAGTCTGACCGGCGAATCGTGGTCAACAAGCCTCGGCGGCTTTGGCGGGTTAGGAGACCGGGTCTCGCGCCGCAATGTCCGCGCGCAGATCGGAAAGGAATTCGATCTTTTCGATACTATCGTCTTTCAAGGGGAGCTTGAGCGCATTGCGCGGGAGCGCAAGCTTCCTGAAGTGGATATTGAGGCAATAGAGGTATTTTTGAGCGCTTGGGCAAATCGTCGGGAAGGGCGTGACGATTGATGACGACCATCTAAACGCAAAACCGCCCCGCGTTAACGGGGACGGTGATTGATTTATGTTTGAAGTGGTTGCAGGGGGTGCTGCGGCCATTGGTTGTTTGGCCGATCGCCGAATTCCGCAATGCGCCAACTCTCCGCTCCGGAATTCCGAAATTTCATTGCGCCAGAGGGGATCACCCGCGGCTGACGAACCGTAGCTGTTTCGCTTTGTGCGATGGCCCGCTAAATTCTCCGCGATGCGAAAACCGCGATCCGCCACCTCTGGGACGAAGAGACCGCGCACCTACGCGACAGGCGGAGGCAACGCGACGGCCTCTGGCGTGAACTTCCAGCAAAGCCTCGGGGCTGTGTTCGGCTTGTGGATGCTGACCGAAGTGCCCATCGATCACCGGTTAGCGTTGGGCGACGCCAGGGTTGTCACAATCCGGATGGAAACCGAGGCACCGCTGGACGATGCCCTGGCTCTGACGTCCGACGGCGGTGTCATCGCCGCGCAGGCCAAGAACCACCTGTCTCTTTCCTCAGCCCTCCAAAGTGACTTCGGAAAGACCGTCGAACAGATTGTGCGTCAGTGGCGTCTCTGCCGCGATGGCGCCGGTGACCTTGGGTGGAACCGCCCGCTCGACCAAGCAAAGGACCGGCTCCTGATCGCCGTCGGAACTGGCTCGCCGGCCACCATGCGGGTCCATCTGGCCCGAGGCCTAGAGGCGCGTCGCCAGCCTGGGCCGCCGCTGCTGACCGCAGATGAAACCAGGGCTATGGGCCAATTCGATGCGTGCATCCGCCTCGCCTGGAGCGCGTCGACAACGGAGCCCCTGACCGAAGGCGTTTTGCAGGCAATCTCGCACCTGACGTTCGTTTACACCATTGATCCCGATGGTGCGGATCGAGCAGCGCTGGCCGTCGCCCTTGGTCCGGCGTTGGCGTCGCCTAGGGATGGGCCGTCCGTCCTGAATCTTCTGGAGCGGATTGCCGGGGACTTGATGAGCACGCGCGGCGGTCGCGATATCTCGCAGCTACGCAGCGATCTGATCGGGCGAGGCGCCAAGCTTGCCGCCCGTCCAGACTACCGCGACGACATCGCTGCCCTGGCAGCCTACTCGCTTCAGACCGAGCAGACTCTTCGCGCGCTCGAAGTGGTGGAGCCTGAGGCCGGCATCCCAGTGGGAATTGTTCGTCACTGTCAGCCCGCGGTGAACGCGGCGACGCTGGGCGGGAACCTCCTCCTGATCGGCGAACCTGGTGCCGGCAAGAGCGCCGTTATCAACGCCCTAGGCAGAGCGCTCCGCAGTCAGGGCCACGATGTCGTTGAACTCGCAGTCGACCGGTTTTCCATCGAGTCCTTGGAGGGGCTGTCGAGGACGCTACGGCTTCGTCATGACCTACCGGTGATCCTTGGCGCGTGGGATGGGCCCGCTCCGGCCTTTTTATTGATTGACGCCCTCGACGCCAGCCGCGGCGGTCCGGCCGAGGCCGCCTTCAAACGTCTTATCGCAGCGGTAATCGAACAGGGCAGTCGTTGGATCGTGGTGGCGTCGATCCGCACCTTTGATCTGCGCCTTGGGCAGAGTTTCCGGGCCCTCTTCAAAGGAACGCCTCCGGATCGCACGCTTCAGGAAGAGAGTTTCCCCCTTGTCCGGCATATTCGGGTGCCACCTTGGTCTGAGCTGGAATTCGAACAGCTCCTCGATCAGTCGCCTAGGCTCGCGGCCGTTCTTCGGCACTCTCCGGCCAAGCTTCGCGAACTGGCGATGGTGCCGTTCAACACCCGTCTATTGGCTGAACTCATAGCGTCCGGCGCAATGAGCGACGACTTCACTTCGGTCGATTCTCAGATCGCACTGCTGGACCTCTATTGGGAACGGCGCGTGGAGCACCATGGCGCAGCAGGGGAAGTCTGCCTCCACGCCGTCGTGACCGAAATGGTGAACCACCACGCGCTACGGGCCCCGCGGATGGCCGTCGCAGCCGCGAATCCTATCGCGCTAGATGCGCTCACCGGCGAGGGCGTTCTGATATCCACCGATCAGCAGCGCTCGATCCAATTCAGGCATCATCTCCTCTTCGACTATGTGGCGAGCCGCGTGTTCCTGGACCCCGACGCCGTCGTGTCAGGGCAAGCAATCTTTCCGAAGGCCGGAGGCCTTGGGCTCATCCTTGCCCCCGCGATGAGCTTTCTGTTGCTGGGGCTATGGTCGAGCGACCCTGGGCACGTCCGCTTCTGGACAGCTGTCAGCCAACTGCTCGGTGCCTCGGACTGCGATCCGGTTATCCGCAGCACCACCGCTCGCATGGCGGCCGAACTCCCGTCCGAGCCCGGAGACATCATGCCTTTCGCGAGCGCCGTCGGCGGAGAAGACCCGAAAGGGATCGCGGCACTGCCGCATGTCGCGGGCGCAGTAGCGGTTAGGCTCGAGGACGACCCGACTACCCCCCTCGCCCCTTGGGTGAACCTCGAGCTGGAGCTATCTCGCAATCCGGCTCCGGTGGCCGGCGTTCTGAGGATGCTAGGCTACATGCTCGTTGATCGAGTGAAGGACGCTGGTTTGCGGGCCAACCTGGGCACCGCCGTACGCGCCTTGCTCGCCCACGGCTACACCCTCTCGGATTCCAGGAGTCTCGCAACGCCCGCCATTGGATTCGTCGCCGACACAATCGCGACCGACGTCCAGGCGTCCGTCCGGTTGCTGGGTCAAGCCCTCACGGACCGACAGTTTGACTCTTTCGGGTCCGAAGAGCTTCCCGCTTTGTCACGGAAAATCAACGCCATCGCTCCGATCGCGCCGGACTTCGCCGCCGACGTCTACGGTGCTGTCTACACGCGCCAGGTTACCGAGGACCGGCAGACATCCATGGGCGGCGGCCGAATCCTGAATCTGACGTCGAATGCGCGGCAGGATTTCGAATCCGCGCGCTGGTCGTCGAGCGAGTACTTCCCGAATTTTTTGGCAGCCTCGCCGGTTACAGCTACCAAGGCGTTGCTGCTGGCCATAAGCGGCTACGTGGCTCGACAGCATCCCATCCCCGAGGGACTCGACGAACGCACCATTTCGGGCCCGAACGGCGACGTTCGCCTTCAACCGGACCACAGCCATATTTGGGCGCACGAGGTGCATCCTCAATCTGCTGAGGACGCGGACGCGCTCCTCTCAAAATTCGAGACGTTCCTCGAAACCGGCGAGGAAGGCTCTGTGATCCCCGCAGCGGATCACGCCGTCCGGCATGCAACGCTCGCGGTGGTTTGGTCCCGCCTGTTCATGGCCGCGGCCGCACGGGGCGGGGCATTGGCTGACCTCTTGGGCCCCTACGCGTTACGGCTCGGCTTTGTCATCTCACCCGACACGCGCAAGGACGCTATCGACCTTGTCGCCGCCCGTTATGACGCTCTCACCGAGGCTGAGCGGGCAGCTTTCGAAACCGAGGCCATGGAAGTTGGCTTCGACACCTTTGCGCACCCCATGGAAGCTAGGCAACGCCTGCTCAGACGCCTCTTTGGGGCGATTGGACTCGACCGGCTCACGACGCAGGAAGCGCACCAGATGCTATCTGACGTGTCGACCGGCGAGGAGATCAATCCGCGATTGTTCCGGCTCACCGGGGAAGCGATCGAGCCGGAAACTTACTACTGGATGGATCAGACCACCCGAGCGGCTCCAGAGGTTGTCGACATGATCGGCGCGCTTGAGGCGGCATGCGACGAACTTCATCTAAATCTGAACGACAACCAGCCGCTCGCGACTCTCGACGACGCCATCTCGGTGCTCATGGATCTACGGAGGCAGATTGACGCGGGGGCTGTATCGGATGCGGCACTCAACAACCGAGCCGAAGGGACCTTCGCGCAGGGCGTTCACAAGCTTATCCAAAGCAAACTCGTCGACGCAGACACCCGCGCCGAGGCTGTGGCCGCAATTGTGAAATGGATCGAAGCCGCATGTTCATCGAGCTACCCGGAGACCGACACCGATACGGAGGCCAGCTTCGAACGTTCACCGGCCTGGGGATCGCCTTCAGCCAGACTTGAGGGCGCCGAGGCGGCCCTAGACCTCTGCCTGAAGCGGCCGGAAACTTATGGATCGCTCGAACCTATCATCGATTGCATGCTTATCGATCCTCATCCCGCTGTTCGGATGAACGCAGCAGCTCATCTTGTTCGGATTTGGGAACTCGACCGGCAAGGGTTCTGGAAGCGCGCAGCTCGGATCGTAGCCACGGAGGACAACCGGAGCGTTCTCGACTCCTTCGTCACCGCAACGCTCGGAAACTTGGTGTGGCACGGCGCCGCTCGAGAGGTCGCCGACCTCGTTTTGCCTTTGGCCGATCGCCTGCCCGTGAGCGAGTCCCGAAATGCCACCATTCGCAAACACCTCGTCCAGATGACTCTCCTGTTTTGGTTGCGCTTTGACTTTCAAGATGCGGACGCCCGAGTGCGCTCCTGGTTTGCCGACTCGGTGGACAATGTGGAAGTTGTCCGCGAGGCGATCCAGTGGCTCCGCAACGATTACACTGCTGGTCTTCGCGGCCAGGCCGATCCCACTGCCCCAGAAAAACGTCGCCTCACCATCGACGTGCTCGCCCAGGCGGTTCAGCAAGCGGCCGACGAACTGACCAGCTATAACGACTTCGCGGGCCTGAACGAGGGCCAGAAGGCGCGGGCGCAGAGCGCGATGCGGATTATCGACATGGCTTGCCAGCAGCTCTACTTTAGCTGCGGCGCATTTCAGCACGCGCACCAACAGGACACTCGGGCTCCGCTGGCTGCCGAGGGCGCCGAAACCTTCTTCCGTGAGATCGCGCCGACGTTACGGCGGATCGGCCAACACGGCGGGCCTCACACGATCTACTACCTCATCCAGCTCCTTGAGCACATTCTGGAGGCTGATCCTGCGGGTGTCTTTGACCTCGTCGCGTTTGCTGTCCTGCACGGCCGGCAGGGTGGGTACGAATATGAGAGCCTGGGGGCCGACCTCATGGTGAAGCTCGTCGGGCGATATCTAGCCGACCACAAAGAGATCTTCGATGACCCACAGCTGCGAGCCGCCTTGGTCGACACCCTGGAGGCCTTTGTCGCGGCGGGCTGGCCGTCCGCCCGGCGCTTATTCTATCAGCTTCCCGAGCTTCTGCAGTAGAGGAACTTCAGCAAAAATGCGCTGCTCAACTGTGGACCATAGCTCCACTACAACGCAATCACCGCCCCGACGATCAGATCGGGGCGGTGATTGCTTTATGTATGAAGTGGTTGCGGGGACAGGATTTGAACCTGTGACCTTCAGGTTATGAGCCTGACGAGCTACCGGGCTGCTCCACCCCGCGCCAAAGACGAGAATAGGGAGCGGCGAATGGCGAATAGATATTTTCTACTCGCTATTCGCTGCTCCCCATTCGCACATCGCAAAAAGGAAACGGCTTGTCCTTTGCAGGCCTGGCGACGACCTACTCTCCCAGGTCTTGAGACATAGTACCATTGGCGCTGAAGCGTTTGACGGCCGAGTTCGGGATGGGATCGGGTCTGATCGCTCCGCCGAGGCCACCAGGCCGGCAAAGGGCAAGTTGAAGCAAACTGTTTTGTCTTTCGATCGCGTCCATCTTTTGGGATGGGCATGGATTAATGAGAACGATCAAGCCGATCGAGCTATTAGTACCGGTAAGCTCCGCGCGTCGCCGCGCTTCCACATCCGGCCTATCAACGTGGTCGTCTTCCACGGCTCTCGAGGGAGAACTCGTTTCGAGGTGGGTTTCCCGCTTAGATGCATTCAGCGGTTATCCCGTCCATACATAGCTACCCTGCACTGCGACTGGCGTCACAACAGGTCCACCAGAGGTATGTTCATCCCGGTCCTCTCGTACTAGGGACAAATCCTCTCAATTCTCCGACACCCACGGCAGATAGGGACCGAACTGTCTCACGACGTTCTGAACCCAGCTCACGTACCACTTTAATCGGCGAACAGCCGAACCCTTGGGACCTTCTCCAGCCCCAGGATGTGATGAGCCGACATCGAGGTGCCAAACAACCCCGTCGATATGGACTCTTGGGGGTTATCAGCCTGTTATCCCCGGCGTACCTTTTATCCGTTGAGCGATGGCCCTTCCACGAGGAACCACCGGATCACTATGACCGACTTTCGTCTCTGCTCGACTTGTCTGTCTCGCAGTCAGGCAGGCTTATGCCATTGCACTCGACGAGCGATTTCCGACCGCTCTGAGCCCACCATCGCGCGCCTCCGTTACTCTTTGGGAGGCGACCGCCCCAGTCAAACTGCCTACCATGCACTGTCCCGGCCCCGGATGACGGAGCGCGGTTAGACATCCATGACGATAAGGGTGGTATTTCAAGGGTGGCTCCACGCGAGCTGGCGCCCGCGATTCAACGCCTACCACCTATCCTACACATGCCGACACGAATGCCAGTGCAAAGTTACAGTAAAGGTGCACGGGGTCTTTCCGTCTGACCGCAGGAACCCCGCATCTTCACGGGGAATTCAATTTCACTGAGCTGACGCTGGAGACAGCGGGGAAGTCATTACGCCATTCGTGCAGGTCGGAACTTACCCGACAAGGAATTTCGCTACCTTAGGACCGTTATATTTACGGCCGCCGTTTACCGG